>JBGPGF010000052.1:0-16430 GCA_041483755.1 Terriglobia bacterium
CACTTGCTCCTGCGCCACGAGATTTCCATCGGCGCGCTGATCGCCTTCAACGCCTACCTGATCCTGCTCGTGTGGCCCATGATTGCATTGGGCTGGGTCACAAATATCTTTCAACGCGGCGCCGCCTCGATGGGCAGGCTGAATTTCATCCTCGCCGCCAAGCCCAAAATTGACGATGCGGCGGCGTGCATTCCGGAAGACGAAGTACCGCAGGGCGAACTTGAGTTTCGCAATTTGACGTTCGAATACCCGACGACTTTGGCGGGCACCGGCGCGAATGGACGCAGCACAGATCACGGAAGCGGCGCGGGCCCGGTTCTCCACAACATCAATCTGCGTGTTCCCGCCGGCTCGACGCTTGCCATCGTCGGTCCCACCGGCAGTGGGAAGACGACCCTCGCCGCGCTCGTCGCGCGGTTGTGGGATGCCCCGCCGGATTCGCTTTTTCTGGATGGCCGGCCCATCCGGGAATGGCCGCTTGCCACGTTGCGCCGCTCCATCGGCTTTGTCCCGCAGGACACTTATCTATTCAGCGACACAGTTGGCGAGAACATTGCTTTTGGCCTTCCCGAGCCGGACGCGGTGCGCGTTGAGGAAGCAGCCCAGATCTCCAGCTTTGCCGGCGACGTGGACGGCTTCCCGGAACGCTACGACACAGTCGTCGGCGAGCGCGGTATCACGCTCTCCGGCGGCCAAAAGCAGCGCACCGCCCTGGCGCGCGCCGTGATTCGCGATCCGCGCATCCTGATCCTCGACGATTCGCTTTCCAGCGTGGATACCCACACCGAAGAACGCATCCTGAGCCGCCTGCGCGAAATCATGCGGGGCCGCACCACGCTGCTGATCTCGCATCGCTGCTCCACTGTGCGCCATGCCGACCAAATCGTCATCCTCCGCGGAGGCCGCATCGTCGAACGCGGCTCCCACGACGAATTGTTGGCGGGCGGCGGATATTACGCGGATTTGTATCAGAAGCAGTTGCTTGAGGAAGAGCTCGAACGGGCATGAGCAACCAGCACGAGGAAGAGGCTCTCGGAAAAGCGTACGATGCGCGCCTGCTGCGGAGGCTGCTGCAGTATCTGCGTCCCTACCGCTGGCGCGTTATTCTCGCGCTAGCCCTGACCCTCTGTGTCACGCCGCTCGAGCTCGCCCCGCCAAAACTATTTCAGGTCGCCCTCGATCGCTTCCTGACGCCCGGACTCAACGGACTTATTCCCATATCGAGTGCGTGGCGCGGTGTGGAATGGATCAGCGTCATCTTTCTTTTGGTTCTAGTGTTCGATTTCCTTGCGCAATTTGTCCAAATCCGCATCATGCAGCGCGTCGGGCAGCAGACCATGTACGACATACGCCGCGAAATCTTCGCCCACCTACAGCGGCTGCCCTTGGCTTATTACGACCGCAATCCCGTGGGACGTCTCGTCACGCGCGTGACCACCGACGTGGACGCGCTCAATGATCTCTTCGCCGCCGGCGTCGTCACCATGATCAACGACTTCTTTCTCCTGGTCGTCATGGTCGGCGTGCTCTTCTACATCAACGCAAAGCTCGCGCTCGTGGCGCTGGCCGTTCTTCCCTTCATCCTGCTCGTCACCTACGTCTTCCGCACATTCGTCCGCGACGCCAACCGGCGCATCCGCACGGCCATCGCACGGATCAATGCTTTTCTCCAGGAATACATCAGCGGGATGAGCATCGTCCAGCTCTTCAACCGCGAACGCCGCGCCCGCGAGGAATTTGAACGCCGCAACCGCGACCACATGCTCGCCTATAAGGACGCCATTCTCGCCTTCGCTCTCTTCTTCCCGGTTGTTGAGTTTCTGGGCGTCGCGGCCGTCGCGTTCATCTTCTGGTATGGCGGCCTCAAGGTATTTCAAAACGTACTCACGCTCGGCGTACTCGTCGCGTTCATGCAATACGCCCAGCGCTTCTTCCGCCCCATCCAGGACCTCAGCGAAAAGTTCAATATCCTGCAATCCGCCATGGCTGCCTCCGAGCGCATTTTCAAACTCCTCGACGAACCGGTGACGATCAGTTCCCCGGACGGCGCCGTACCGCTCATCAAGCCGCGCGGCGAAATCGAGTTTCGAAACGTCTGGTTCGCCTATCGCGGCGGCGCGGAGCCTGCCGAGGAAGATTGGGTGCTTCGCGACGTTTCCTTCCGCGTCGCTCCCGGACGGACCGTCGCCATTGTCGGTCACACCGGCGCGGGCAAGACCACACTCATTTCGTTGCTCCTGCGCTTCTACGACGTGCAGCGCGGCGCGATTCTCCTCGACGGCGTGGACATTCGCCTGCTTGATCTTGCCGATTTGCGCCGCCAATTCGGCATCGTCTTGCAGGACCCGTTTCTTTTTACGGGCACCATCGAATCAAATGTCCGCCTCGGCACGCCCGGCATAGGAAGCGCGCAGGTTGAGCGCGCGCTCGGTGAAGTCGGCCTCGGCAACCTAATCCGGTCCCTGCCGGCTGGCGCGTCCACATCCATCAACGAGCGGGGCGCCACTCTCTCGGTCGGCCAGCGTCAGCTCATCAGCTTTGCCCGCGCGCTGGCGCACAATCCGCGCTTCCTGATTCTCGACGAAGCCACCTCCAGCGTGGACACCAAAACCGAGATGCAGATTCGCGAAGCGCTCGACCGTTTGCTCTCCGGCCGCACCGCCGTGGTCATCGCGCATCGCCTCAGCACCATTCAGCACGCCGACAGCATCCTCGTCTTCCACAAGGGCCGCCTCCGCGAGCAGGGCGCGCATCAGGAGCTGCTCGCTGAACGCGGCATCTACTACCGCCTCTATCAGCTCCAATACAAAGATCAAGAACTGCGCCTTCCGATCGAAGCAACCAGCGCCGAGCCCTCCGCGCACCCCGCAAATGATTAGCCGCTCGGCGTCATCAACGCCCATCCTCCTCTCCGCAGGCGAAGCCTCTGGCGATATGTACGCCGCGCGCCTGGCCACGGCCTTGCTCCAGCGCGCCGACGTAGCCCTCTTCGGCATGGGCGGCCCCCGCATGCGCGAAGCGGGCGTCGAAATCATCGCCGACTACTCGGAAGTCTCCGTCGTCGGTATCACGGAGGTGCTGCGCCACCTCCCCTCACTGGTCCGCGCGATGCGCCGACTCGTTTCCGAAGCCGAGAGGCGTAAGCCTGCTCTCGCCATCCTCACGGATTTCCCCGGCTTTCATCTTCGTCTGGCCCGCAAGCTGCTCCCACGCGGCGTCCGCAACGTCTATTACATTTGCCCGCAGTTCTGGGCCTGGCGGCCGTGGCGCGTTCGCATCGTACGGCGGCGCTTTGCGAAGGCGCTTTGTATTTTCCCTTTCGAAGAAAAATTCTTCGGCGATGCCGGCGTACCCGTGAAATTCATCGGACATCCCCTTGTCGGCGAAGTGCGCGCGAAGAAGGATCGCTCGGCCTTCTGCCGTGAAATCGGCTTCGATCCCACGCAGCGCATTGTCACGCTTCTTCCCGGCAGCCGCCCCGGCGAACTGGCGCAGCATCTTCCGATCTTGCGGGAGGCATGCCGCCTGATTCACAAGGAGCAACCCGCGCAATTTGTTCTCGCCGCCGCGCCGGGCAGTTGCACGGATTCTCTTTGTTCCGGCTGGCCCCCCGGCCTTCCCCTCCGCGTGGTCGAAGGGCAGACCTACGAAGCCCTGGCCTCCGCGGACGCCGCGATCGTCTCCAGCGGCACCGCTACGGTGGAAGCCGCTCTCCTTGATGTTCCGATGGTCGTCATTTACCGCGTCTCGCCGCTCACTGCGATGCTCGCCAAACCGCTGGTGCGCACGCCGTTTTTCAGCATGGTCAATCTCATTGCCGGCCGCCGCGTTGTTCCCGAGCTGATTCAGATGGATTTCACCGCGCAGCGTGTCGCAGCCGAAGTCCTCCGGCTGCTGCGCGATCCCGGCGCCGTCACGGAATTGCGCGCCGGCCTGGCCGATGTGCGCGCCGGCCTTGGTCCCCCAGGCGCCGTGGAACGCGCCGCGGACGAAATCGCCCAGCTTCTGAAAATCTTCAAAAGCAACGCTTTATGATGGGTCTGCTATCCTATCAGGTGGCTCTGACCATGCGATTCGCTTCAAAGGATGATATGCCCTTGCGCCGACACACGATTGCCGCTTCGTTCCTGCTATTTCCGATCCTTCTCTTTTGGCCGGCTGCGGGCGTGTACGCTCAGCAGCCGCCAATCCTGGCCTTCCGCGCCGATCACTACGACGTCACGGCCTCGCTCGATCCCGTCTCGGCGTCGCTTTCCGCCACGGCACGGGTGGATTTTGCCTCGCTCGAAGGCTCAAGCCTCGTCCTTGTGGAATTGAATCGCAATCTGCAGATAACCAGCGTGAAAGCCGCCGATGGCAAGGTTCTCCCCTTCGAACGCGACCGCCAAAATCCGCTCCTCGTTCAGGTGACGCTCCCCGCGCCCGCGGCTCCCGGCAGCCGCGTAACTCTCACGTTTGTCTATGGCGGCGTCCTCGTGAACGAAGAGAACAGTCCCGTGCCGGGTATGCGCGTTGCCTCCATCAATCGCGATGCCGCCTACTTGCTGCTGCCCGCGAGGTGGTTCCCTCTGACCAACTATCCCTCGAACCGCTACACCGCGACGTTCCGCCTGGAAGTTCCGGACAGTTTTGTTGTGGCGGGCACGGGCAAGGCTGCACCACCAAACACACTACCTGCGGACAGACCCAGGCCCGGCGCAACCAACCGGTTGCAGTACGTCTTTCAATGTGACAATCCGGCGCCGGTCGGCACTTTCGTCGCGGGAAACCTGCAATTCTCGCCGCAGCAGGCCGAGGGCATTTCCGTGGGAGTTTATGCACCACCCGCTGCCACAAAAATCGCCGGAGCGTTTGCGGGCCACATCGCCCACATCGTAACGACTCTCGCCGATCTGTTCGGCCCGCTGCCCGATCCCGATTTGACTCTCATTCAGCTTCCTGACGGCACCCTGCGCAGCTTCGCCGCGCCCGGCGTCCTGCTGCTCAGCCAGCGCGCCTGGGATGCGCGCGCCAGCGAGCGCGAGCTTTCGCGGCTGGTTGCCTCGCAGTGGTGGGGCAGTAGCGTGCTCCCAGCTACACCGGCTGACGTGTGGATCAGTGACGGTCTGGCGCGCTACTCAGAGACGCTCTTTCAAGAGCAGCTCGCCGGACGCGAGGCCGGGCTCCGCGCGGTGGACGACTTCGCCGTCGGAGCGCTGATGTACGAGGACGCGGCTCCCGTCGCCCAAGCCCAGCGGCTCGCTCCCTATTCGAGCGACTATCGCTCTGTGGTGATGAACAAGGGCGCGATCATATTCCACATGCTCCGCGCACAGATGGGCGACGCTCCCTTCCACTCGCTGCTGCGCGATTTCTACGCGAAGTATGCAGGCAAAAGCGCTCGGATCGAAGAATTTGAGAACATGGCCATCGCGAAGATGGAGTCCACTCCGGTGGTTTCGGGTCCCCCTCCGCCACCCGGCGCGGCTCCGCCGCCGCCGAAGCCAAATCTCCGGACCTTCTTCGCGCAGTGGCTGAACTCGACCGGTGTCCCCGAATTTAAGCTTGAGTACGTCGAGTACCGCACGCCCAAGGGCTTCAAGGTTGTTGGCAAGCTTACGCAGCCGCTCGAGACCTTCAGCATGCCGGTCGAGATTCGCATAGACACCGAAGGCAATCCGGAGACGAAGATTATTCAAGTGATCGGCACCCAGTCTGATTTTGTCGTGGATACCTTCGGCCGGCCCAAACCCGGCGGAATAAAGATTGACCCAAACAACTTGATCCTGAAGGCCAGCACGTCGCTCCGCGCGCGTGCCGGCATCGCCCGCGGAGAAGACCTCGCCGAAATAGGCCGCTACTATGATGCCATCATGGAGTATCAGCATGCGCTTTCCATCCAGCCGAACCGGTCGCTGGCAAACTTCCGGATGGGCGAAGCATTCTTCTATCAGAAAAACTATCAAGCCTCGGCAAACGCCTTCCGCGAAGCCCTGCAGAGCGTGCCCGAACCCTCGGAAAAGTGGACCGAAGTATGGTCGCACATCTATCTGGGGAAAATATTCGACGCCACAGGCCAGCGCGAGCGCGCCGTCAACGAATACAGCAAGGCCAAACAGACCAACGACAACACCGGCGGCGCCCAGGAGGAGGCCGAGCGCCTGCTCAAGAAGGCCTATAGCGATGCGCTGGTCGCTCCGGTAGCGACCCCCGCCGCGCCGGTTTCCCCGCCAGCCAAACCGGTTTCCGTTCCCTCCGCGCCACCTAAACCCTAGGCGGCATGTAGCGGTTGAATCCCCGCGAATCCCGTCAGCGGCCCGGCCGGACCAAGTCCCTTCTGCTGCACGAGAACGCGGAATCGCTCGCCCATTCCTTCCGGAAAGATCAGCGTCTTCAACTTCAGCCGCGCGCGCAGCCGCTCGGTTTCGCTTTGACCGGGTTCGTACAAATCCGCGAATTCATTCCCTTGCCCTAGCGCCATCAGGAACTCCGCTTGCGAAGCCATCCCCGCGCGCCGGAGCCCGGCGCGTTCGCCCCATTTTTCAACGGCCGTGAAATTTACGTGCGCGGTCAGATCCTGCTCCCCGGGCGCGGCGTAATACTCCTCGCTCGCGCGGTGTTTTTCGTACGCCAACAGCGTCCCGCTCATGTGGCTCTCGTTGTACAGCTCGCTGGCTTGGTGGCCGTAGTCAATCGTCAGCACATAGCCGCGTTCCAGCCGGCGGCCGACCTCCAAGATCCAATCGCACGCTTCGAGGCCGGCCTCGGCCTGCTGCCCATCCCGCAAAGTGACGCCCTGCGCGGAGAAGTACTCCGCAATCGCACAAGTCGAAAGCGGCAAAAGTTCTTCTGCCAGTTTTTCGCCGTTCAGAATTACGTGCGCCTCGCGCAGCGCACCGCCCTGCATCACCACACGATTCACCGGCAACGCATCGAGCAGTTCGTTGGAAAAGACACAGCCTTGCTCGATCTTCGCGGGAATCTCGCCCACAACCTCGCAGCGGCCGGCAGCGATGTGTTTCACGAGCCGGGCGGACATCTGCTCACGCCGTGCGTTTGATCGTTCCACTGCGGCGTAACGCATCGCCGAATGAACATCCGGCCTTTGCGTCTCGGTCCAGGCCAAAATGTGTTCGGCCAGCCGCCCCACTCCTGCCCCCGCCTCCACCAGCGTGAACGTCCGCGGACTGTCCAGCCGTTCCCACATCTCCGCAAACTGTCGCGCCAATAGGCGCCCGAAGACGGGATGCACATCCACGCTCGTATAGTAATCGGCAAAACGTTGCGCCTCCGCGTGCGCGTAGTACCCGTGCAATGGGTGATAGAGGCATTCGCGCATGTATTCGGCGAACGGCATGGGGCCATGGCGGCGAATCCGATCGGCAAGCAAAGCGCCCAGAGGTGTCTTGCGGCAGGTAGGAGGCACAGGAATTAGTCCTTGCGCTGGGGGTTTCGCGAGAATAGCTCGATCACGTAGTCGTGCAAACAATCGTAGAGCTGCTTCTGGAACGACCAGGGAAACTGCGGATGTTCCAGCTCGCGGGGACGAAGCAAAAATCGATAGGGCTCGAGCGCCGGCGCCGGTGGGGCATAGCGGATTTCGACTTGCACCCCCTGCTCGCACTCCCGCGCATCAAAGGTGAACAGAGGATGCTCGTACCGCGTCAGTTCAGCGCGGACTCTATCTCCGCCCACACTCACGCGCTCGCCGCTCCCGCCTCATCCCGTAGCCGCCGCCAGGCGCTTTCGAACACACTCTGCGCTGCATCATCAAACATCACGAAGTAAATCGTCTCAATCGAAGTCTCGCCGCGCAGGTGCTGCGCCGCTTCGCCCAGCATGATCTCCGCACAATCCCTGACCGGAAAACCGGCGATGCCCGTGCCGACCGCGGGAAACGCGATTGTCTTCAGCCCGCGCTCGGCCGCAATCCGAAGCGAATGTGCCGTCGAATGCTTCAGCGCTTCCGCCGTCGTCCGCCCGCCGAGTTGCATGCTCGCCGCGTGAATCACGTGCTTCGCCTTGAGGTTTCCGCCCGTCGTGATCGCCGCGAAACCAACTGGAATGCTGCCGATCTCATCGCATTCCCGCTGGATTTTCTCACCGCCCTTGCGCCGAATCGCTCCCGCCACACCCGCGCCGAGAATCAAGTCGTTGTTCGCGGCATTGACGATGGCGTCCGTGTCCATCTCGGTCAGGTCGCCCTGTCGAATCACAATCCGGTCCGCAATGCTCTCTTTGGAACTCTTAGCCATCACGCGCTCGTCTCCGCTGTCATTTTCTGCGGATACTCAAACACGCCGCGGCCGGATTTGCGTCCGAGCCGCCCCGCCTTCACGTATTGCTTCAAGAGCGGGCTGGGACGGTACTTCTCACCCAGCGTCTGCTGCAAGTATTCGAGGATGCTCAACCGTACGTCGAGCCCAACCAGGTCCACTAGCTCGAACGGTCCCATGGGGTGATTTAAGCCGAGTTTCAGGGCCTTGTCGATGTCTTCCGCCGAAGCAATCCCCGCCTCGAGCATCGCAAACGCCTCGTTGCCAATCAGCGCGTTGATGCGGCTGGTGATGAAGCCGGGCGATTCCTTTACGACGACCACTTCCTTCCCCATCCGCCCGCCCGCTTCACGGCACGCGGTAATTGTCTCCTCGGAGGTCTCCACCGTGCGCACAACTTCCACCAACTTCATTTTCGGCACGGGATTGAAGAAATGCATCCCCACGCACAGCTCCGGCCGAAACGTCATCGCCGCCATTTCCGTAATCGAAAGCGACGACGTATTGCTTGCCAGGATCGCCCCGGGCTTCGCAAACTTATCGAAGAGCGTGAAGATTTCCAGCTTCAACTCCATTTCTTCCGGCACGGCCTCGATCAGTAGGTCGGCTTCGCGGCAGGCGTCCTCGACCGAAGGCATCGTCTCGATGCTCCTCATCGCCGCGTCGCGCGTCTTTGCATCCACTTTCCCGCGCGCCAGGCCCTCGGCGAACGATCCTTCAATCCATGCCAGGGCCGCGCGCAGCATCTCCGGCGAAACATCTTCCAGCACCGTGCGGTAGCCGCCCAGCGCCGCCGCGTAGGCGATTCCCCGCCCCATCGTTCCCGCGCCAATCACCGCAATCGTCTCTATTTCCCGCGGATTCATTTCGTGAGTTTCTTGAGCGCTTCTTCGTCGTAGCCCACGACGATCTGCCCGCCGCGAATTACCACGGGCCGGCGAATCAAGTTCGGCTCCTTGGCCATCAGTTTCAGCGCTTCCGCGCGGGACGGCGGCTGGTCCTTCATTTTTCGCGTGCGGTAAAGCTCATTGCGCGGATTCAGAAAGAGCCGGTAATCGCGATCCCCGATTAGAACATCGAGTTCCTTCTCGCTCATCCGCTCTTTACCCAGGTCGCGTGACTCCAGCTCCGCGCCCCGCGCTTCGAGAAATGCCTTCGCCTTGCGGCACGTCGTGCACGCCGGTTTCTGCAAAAACTTGAGCTTCGCCATTCACCGCCCCTCGAATTTCGGTGCGCGCTTTTCAAAAAACGCCGCAATTCCTTCGCGGCAGTCTTCGGATCGAAAGCACGCCATCTGCTGCTCAACCTCGCGTTCCAGCGCCTTCTCAAGCGCCTCGCGCTCGCTGCCGAAGACAACTTTCTTGATCGCGCGAATCGCAATCGGCGGGCCCTGAGCAATTTTCCTCGCCAGGGTCATCGTCTCGGCCGCAAGCTGAGCGGCAGGCACCACGCGATTCACAATCCCCAGCCGCAGCGCCGTCGCCGCATCAATCAAATCGCCCGTATAAAACATCTCCGCCGCGCGCGCAGGACCCACAAGCTGCGGCAGGAAATAGGTCCCGCCATAATCGGGGAACAACCCCACTTTCGCGAAACTTTGCCCAAACGTGGCCTCTTCCGCCGCGATGCGAATGTCCGCGGCCAGCGCCAGGTTCATCCCTCCGCCCGCAGCCACGCCGTTAACGGCGGCAATCACCGGTTGCGCCATCGTGCGCATCCGCACAAGCGCCGCCAGGCCCGCGCGAAGAAGTGGCTCAAGCTCCTTCATCGAACCGCTTTGCCGTCCGGCTCCGAGCGCGGTGAGGTCGCCGCCCGCGCAAAACGCGCGGCCTGCTCCGGTCAGCACGACCACGCGTACCGACGCGTCGTCCGCCACGCGCCCGAGCGCCTCGTTCAGCGCGACTGCCAGCTCCGGATTCAGCGCGTTCAGCCGCTCGGGCCGGTTCAAAACTAGCGTGGCGATTCCTTCCGCGCGCGTCTCCAGCACCGCGTCAAGCGCCGCTTTTGCCTTTTCGCTCATTGCGCAATCGACCGGTTGAGCAGCCGCGCCAGCTGTCGAAAATGTTTTAGCTTTTCTTTCTGCGCAATGGCGTTCGCCCCGCTCGCCGACGGCAGCACAAACACTTTTGCTCCATAGAGCGATTCCTTCTGCAAGCCAAGCATGCATTTGCGTTGCGCGAATTGTTCGTAAACCATCTTGCCGTGAAATGCCACCACGCGCGGCGCAAACTCCTCGAGTTTTTGCGATAGGACGACCCGCCCTTCGGCGAAATCCTCTCGCGTTAGTTCGTCCACACCTCTCGTCGGCTTCTTCACCAAATCCGTTAGCCCAATCCCGAATTCGATCACGCGCTTGTCGTCCCGATACTCCAGCGGCTCCGGCACGACGCCCGCCTTGTGCAGCAGCGGCCAGAACTCGTTGTTGCGTCCCGCGTAGTAGTGCCCTACGCGGACCGACGATTCGCTCGGATTGCAGCCGACGATAATCAGCTTCATCCCCTTGCGCAGGTAATCCGGCAGTGTCTTCATTTACGTGAGGTCCATTCCGACGCTCTCCGCCCCTATCCAGATTTCAATCACCTGCATCGAGCGTTCGCGGCCTTCATCTTATGAGCGGGGACGCCCCCAGGTCAACGCAACCCCTCGCGATGGTTGCGTTGGCAGTGTCTCGTCGGCAGTGGAGGCCATGGGAGCAGGCGATCAACGCACGATTTGGCCCGGCGCTCATTTCTTGGACGGGTTGGAGAGCGCCATCATCTCTTCGTTTGTCTTCGGAAGTTTATCCGGGTGGTTGACGTAATCCAGGAACATGGACCGTATATCGATGGGAGCGCCAAGGAACCCACGGCACTCCGCGGCAGGCGGCGGGCCTCCCGGAGTGCCCGCTGCGGGGATCGGTCCCGGCAGATGAAAAGCATACATGCTTCCGCCCGCGATCGATTCTTGAGGATACTGCAGGAGCCAGGAGCAATTGTGGCCATCGAGCAGCATGTTCGCTGAAACGGCGACCCATTGGCCGGCATCCCCAGCCGCAGGCTTCTGACAATCCCATAGCTGGGCCCCCGGCACGGTATCGGCAGGGTCGGTGAGGGCGTAGACATCCGCTGGGACTCTTTGCAGATCGCGCCGCTCCGCAAATCGGCGGAGATTCGGCAGCGCTTGATTCCAATCCACATTCGAGTCGCTCATCAGCCAATACGCAGGCCGGCCAAAGCCCAGCGCATTGACGTAAGGGAAAAAGTACGGGTACGTCCGTGCGGTGGTGGTGAGGCAGCTTGCGGCGAGTAACGCGGCCAGAGTCGCCGCGAAACGCCGCAGCAAAGGAGCGGCTGGCCACAACTGCCCCAGCATTCGCGGCAGCGGCGCTAGCAGTAGGATAAGAAGCGCCACGGGAACACTGAAATGGCGAATGCTGATCGTCATGCGGCTCACCAGGCAAAAGCCGGTAAAGACGAGAAGTCCAACCCACAGAACACGCCAGTGCACCGCCAACTCGGCTGGGATCGCGGAAGGAGCCGGTTGGCCGATCCGCTTCCTCTTCAAGGCAACGAGAGGCGCCAGTACAAGCAACCCAAGAAAACCCAGGGAGGACTTCAGAACGAAAACGACCGGAAAATAGAACCAGATGCCGTGCGAATAGATGCGGCCCAGCAGAAATGTTGGCCGGCTTGACGTAAGCAAGACCATCAACACACCCCGCAGATAGAGCCAGGGCGGCATGAGGAGCCGGCGCAGCGGAGCCAACACTGCCGAGCCCTTGCCGATGAGATAGAGCGCGTCCGTGGACTGCCGGATGGAGAAGATGAAGTAGAAGAGATACACGGCGGCGGCGGCCCACAGAATTCCCTTTAGCGTCCAGCGCCAGTGGAGCCGCCGCCATGCGCGTGCTTCCGGCTTGGCCGCCGGCTGGCCCGGCACGGCAAGCAAGCGCGTGCTCAACGCGAATGCGCCAAAGGCGGCGAACAGCAAACCGGACGTGAACTTCGAGAGCAGCGCGCCCGCCAGGCAGAGCGCGAACAAAAGCGTGTTCTTGCGCGTGGGACTTTGCCAAACCTCCGCAAACGTCCACAGCGTCAGGAGAGTGAAAAGCGTGACCGCGATGTCCGTGTGCACGAGCGGGCCAAACACGATGAAAAGCGGCGTGCTGACGTAAGTGCTCAGACAGAGCAGGCCGCCCCAATCGCCTCCCAGCCGCCGCGCATACACGAAAATCACCCATCCCAGCGTGAGGGTGAGCAACAGCATAGGTAAGCGCGCCAGCGCCAGCGTCGTGACCGGGTCATTCCAGCGCCCCAGGAGCCATTCGCCGAAGACCCACTGTCCCAGGAACGCGGGAAAAAACTTGCGACTAACCGTCCAGGAGACGTGCGAATAATCGGCCCGCGTCCCTCGCAAGACCAGAGGCAGCGCCGCCAGCATCTTGGGCAGGGGCGGATGCTCTCCATTCAGGCGCAAATCAAATTTCTGCAGGTAGCTAACACCCGAACCGATATGCGAGACCTCATCAATGGTTGCAGATTCGCGCAACGCCGCGCCGCCCGCCAACACAGCCAGGAACGCCAGCAGCAGGACAGCCGCGATCAAGCAGAGGGTTCGATGCCTACTCGGAGCCGGGCTCTCCCCCTGCAACGGCCTTCTTTGGTCGGGCACTGGAACTCTCCTCAGTAGCGAAAGTGGCTAGCTGCGCCGGAGGGAACGAGCTGCCTAAATTCTAGCCCAGGGCCGCGCTGGAAGATACTTCAAGAAAAGGAATGCCCGTGATTCGCTCAGGTTTGTTTGGGCCGCGCCAGGGCGAGGAATTCGTCGCGCGTCTGTTTGTTGTTGCGGAAGGCTCCAAGCATGGCGCTGGTGACGGCCTGGGAGTGTTGCTTCTCGACGCCGCGCATGACCATGCACAAATGCCGCGCCTCGATGATCACGCCCACGCCTTCCGGGCTGATCTTCTCCTCGATGGCCTGCGCGATCTGGCTGGTCAGCCGTTCCTGAATCTGCAGCCGTCGCGCAAACATGTTCACCAGGCGCGCAACTTTACTGAGGCCGATGACCCGCTTGTTCGGAAGATAGGCGACGTGGCATTTGCCGAAGAACGGCAGCAAGTGATGTTCGCACAGGCTGAAAAACTCGATGTCCTTCACGATCACCATTTCGTCATAGCACACCTTGAACGTCGCGCCGTTCAGGATGCGATCCACATCCTGGTGATAGCCGCTGGTGAGAAATCGCAGCGCCTTCTCGAAGCGTTCCGGCGTCTTGAGCAAGCCTTCGCGTTCCGGATCTTCGCCGAGATGCACCAGCATCTTGCGAACCAGGTCGGCGATGGATTCGCTCGGCTCTCCGGGGCCCTTCACCTGCAAAATGATATCTTCGGCCTCTTTGCTCACCTGTGACTCCTTTCCATTGGCTCCCCCGCGTACTCGAAGCTGTTGTTGCCGGTCTCTTCCACGCGGATGCGCTCAAGCCTTGCCGGGGAAAACAGTTTCAGTCGCTTGTACAGCTCGATGCAAAGGTTTTCTGTCGTCGGCACCGTCGCGCGGAACGCGGGCACTTCTTCATTCAGATTGCGGTGGTCGAAGGCCTCCAGCACTTCGCGCTCGACGAAGCCATCGAGATCGCTTAGATTCGCGATCATCCCCGTAGCCGGGTCCACTTCCCCGGAGACGCTTACCTCGACCGTGTAATTGTGCCCGTGGCCATACGGATTATTGCATTTGCCGTACACGCGCTGGTTTTCCTCCGCGCTGAGCTGCGCGCTGTGCAGCCGGTGCGATGCCGCAAACCGATAGCGGCGCCACAGCGCAATCTTCAGCTCATTTTTCGCCGCGCTCATGCCGGTAACGCCCCGTTTCGATAGCAATCCACAAAAAGGTCGGGCGTCTCGTATAGCCGTATGCGATGCAGCCGCCCGCGCACAATCTTCGGCTCCAGCAGCTCCCAGATGACGCGCGCGATGTTTTCGCACGTGGGGATCTTCCCCGCCAGCTCGGCCACTACGTAATTCAGGAAGCGGTGGTCCATGCGGACCATCACCTCGCGCTCCAGAATATCTTTCAACTCCTTCAAATCCAGCACCATGCCCGTTACCGGGTCGGGCTCGCCTGCCACGGTCACTTCCAGCACGTAGTTGTGCCCGTGGCCATGGGGATTGTTGCACTTGCCGAAGACGCGCCGGTTCTCCTCCGCGCTGAATGCCGGATTGTGATAAAGATGCGACGCCGCGAACTCGATCTTGCGCGTGAGATACACCATCAGTGTCCGCGCCCCCCTGTGGCCGGCGCCTCGACCGGGTATTCGCGCCCTTTCCATTCCACGCGGCCACGCGCATGGCTCCGCCACGAGGCAATCAACACCGCTGCGTACAGTACGAAGGCGGGCACGTAATAAATGATTCGGGAGAGCGGCACCTGGTTACGCGAAAGGGCCGCCGCATACGTGGCATGGCGGCCCAGGAGCAACGCCAGCCCCAGAAATCCGAGGAGTGGCCACACAACCGCGGCGAGCAAGAGCAGGAGCGAAATGCACGGCACGCTGGAGAGCAGCTCGCTGCGCATCGCGGCCGGCGAACTGCCCATCAGGACGTACAGATTCTTCTTCCATCCTTCCCACATGGCGCCAAACGTCCGGTACATCCGCACGCGCACGGCGCCAATGCCCGGTCCAAACCACAGGCGATACCCGGCCGCTTTTGCGTGTCGCGCCAGCGCAACATCTTCGAGGATCTTGCTCGCAACCGCGGCGTGGCCACCAACGGCGTCGTAGGCATCTCGGTGGATCAGGAGATACTGGCCGTTCGCGGCGGCCGCTGCCGAATCCGGATTGTTCACTTCATCGTAAGAAAACCGCTCCGCAAGGCGGGAATAGACAAACGGTATGAGCGCCTTCTCCCACCACGAATCCGTGATTTGCTCCGGTGAGAACGATACCAGCGCCGCCTGATTTTCCTCGGACAGTTGCAACGCCCGCGCCGCGGAACCCTCTAAGTGCTCCGCATCGGCATCCGTAAAGAGCAGCCAGGGCAGGCGCGCCTGCGCAGCTCCCAGCCAAACGGCGTAATTCTTCCCCACCCATCCAGCAGGCACGCCGTGCGTCTCCAAAATCCGGAGTTGTGGAATCCTCTCGGCAAGGCCCTGAAGCACCTCGGCGGTGCCATCGGACGATTGGTCGTTGATGGCCAGGATTTCGCCGATTTCGGGTTGCTGCGCCAGCGTCACGATGCAGGCGGCCAAGACCGCCTCTTCGTTCCTGGCGGGGACAATGGCGCTGATCGAGGCGGTGCGTGTCATGGCGATGAAGGCGATGCAAGGACCGGCTTGTTGACCCAGCCATCTGGGGCAGTTACCGGTTCCAGGGCGGAACCTGTATTATAGCATTCTGTGGGACCTCTCCGAAAAGTGATGGCTTGGGGCTGGCTGGCAGTCGCGGCGGCGTTTCTGGCCGCGTTCGCAACGCCTCAGTATCGCCAGGGCGAGGCGTCCATCGCGGGAAAGGCCGCCGAGGACTTCGCTCTGACGCCGCTCGATGGCTTGCCTGCCGGGGCAGGCCTGCCCGCCCAGTTGAGCTTGCCTACAATCTCGGGCAAGCCCGCGCACCTATCTGACCTGCGCGGCAAGGTCGTGGTGCTTAATTTCTGGGCCACCTGGTGCCCGCCATGCGTCGAGGAAACCCCGGCCCTGAACCGGCTGCAGCAACGCATCGCCGCCCGCGGCGGCCTCGTGCTGGGCGTCAGCGCCGACGAAGACCCCGCCGCCTACGAAAAATTCCTCAAGGATCAGCGCGTCGAGTTCCCCACCTTCCGGGATCCCGCACGGAAGCAGAACCTCTCGCAAATCGGCCTCGACTACGGTACCTCCATGTATCCCGAAACCTACATCATTGACCGCCGCGGCCGCATCGCCCGCAAGGTCATCGGCCCCCAGCAGTGGGACTCCCCCGAAATGGCCGCCTACTTCGACGCCCTCCTCGGCGCCTCTTAACTCTTCGCCTCTGTGTAGACCGCTCGCACCCGCCTTCTCCAGCGGGTGAGCGTGCGCAGCAAGGCGCGATGGCCCACAGCGGTGTTCGCAAAACGCCGCAGCCACGCCTCGCCCCTCTATCCTGCCAGCGCCACCACCAACTCCCGCGCACTCACCTCCACCCCACACGCTTCTATCTTGTCCATCACCGCCTCCTCGGAGTAGG
>JBGPGF010000053.1:0-16225 GCA_041483755.1 Terriglobia bacterium
GTGGCGATGGCGAAGGCGAAGCGCGGCTTCTTGCACGGCGGCGCGGTGACGGAGGATGGATCAGTGTTGGGAGTCATTCGGATCGCGTGGTTCGTTCAAGTCATCCTCGTCGAAAATCGGATCTGAGACGACGTATTTTTCCGAGGCCCAGTTTCCGAGGTCGAGCAGGCGGCAGCGTTCGCTGCAGAACGGAAAGTCGGCGTCCTTCGCGGAATCCGTCGGCGCCTTGCAGATGGGGCAGTGGTGGAGCATGTAAGAAGTTTTCAGTCTTCAGTTTTCAGTCGCCGGTAGTGAGGCACGTCTCCGTGAACTCCGTGCTCTTCACTCTGTGCCCCCTGTGTCAAAAGCTTTTCACCTCGGAGGTCCAAAGAGGAAGTATAGCTCAGCCGAGGACGCGCAGGGGCGCGCCGGTGGAGATTCGAGTGACCTGAGGGAGGGCGGCGACGAATCGCGAAGCGGAGCGAGGCAGGATTTCCACGACGCGGCCAATGAGATCGTAAGCGTCCGTTTTGTTGATTTCGACGCGGGCGGCGTCGCCGGGCTCGGCGGCGAGGCCATTGACTTCGATGTCGGTGAGATAAACCGCGCCGTCAATTTCGGGCGCCATGCCTTCCAGGCGCGCTTCCCACACCAGCGGATTGACTTTCGACGGGCCTTCGATCAGAGCGGTGTGAGTTTGACCGCGCAAGGCGCGGAGCTTGCGGCGCGAAATCTGCTTCTGAATGGCCATCAAGCGATCGCGGCGCTCGGCAATCGTCCCGGCGTCCACCTTTTCATCGAGCGCGTAGCTGCCGGCGTTGTCCACGTCCGAGTATTCGAAAACGCCCATCCAATCGAACTCCGCCGCGCGGACGAAATCGCACAGCTCGTCGAAATCGACTTCCGTCTCGCCGGGAAAACCGACAATGAACGACGTGCGCAGAGACACGCCGGGAATCGTGGCGCGAATTCTTTCCAACAGTTTCAAGAACGCATCGCCGCTCGAGCCGCGCTTCATGCGCGCCAGGACGTTGCGGCTGGCGTGTTGCAGCGGCATGTCCATGTATTTGGCGAGGCGCGGGTGCGCGGCGATCGTGTCGAGCAGGCCCTGCGTCACGCGATTCGGATAGGCGTAGAGGAAGCGCACCCAGAGCAAGTCGTCAGCTTCGGGAATCTCCGCGAGCCGCGCGAGCAACTGCGCCAAGCCGTCGTGGAGGCCGAGGTCTTCGCCGTAGGAAGTGGTGTCCTGGCCGATGAGCGTGATTTCGCGCGCGCCGGCGGCAGCGAGATTCTGCACCTCGCGGACGACGGATTCAAAGCGGCGGCTGCGGAATGCGCCGCGAAGCTGCGGGATGATGCAGAAGCTGCAGGGATGGTCGCAGCCCTCGGCGATTTTAATGTAGGCGGCGTGGCGCGGCGTGGTGATGATGCGCGGCGTCAGATCGTGATAGAGAAACGCGGGTGGCGCGGCGGGCAGCATGCGCAGCTCGCCCTGGACGGCTTCCAGGATGCGCTCGACTTCGCCGGTTCCCACGACGGCGTCCACCTCGGGGACTTGCTCGAGAATCTGCTCGCGGAATCGTTCGACGAGGCAGCCGGCAACGATCAGTTTTTTGGCCGCGCCGAATTTCTTGTGCTCGGCCATCTCCAGAATCGTGTCGATGGACTCTTTTTGCGCGGGCTCGATGAAGCTGCAGGTGTTGACGACAAGCACGTCGGCCTCTTCGGCACGCGGGGTGAGTTCATACCCGCCACGGGCAAGAATGCCCATCATCACCTCGCTGTCCACGAGGTTTTTGGGGCAGCCGAGGCTCACGAAGCCTACTTTGGGTGTCTTAGCCATACATCAAGAATATTGCATGCGGGACAAACGTCAATTGTAACACGAGGGCCGGTCGATTCAGCGGGCTGGGGAGACTTGCCGCAGTGTGGCGCGGATCTCTTGGAGGAGGACGCGGAGGCGTTGGAGGTCGCAAGCCGCACCGCCGAAGCGGGCGCGCGAGTAAAGTTGGGTGAACTCGCCGACCGCGGGGGCGATGGCGGGGGAGCCCACGGCGGCGGCAAACTCCAGCGGTGTCTGCGACGGGCCGCGGCGGAAGCCGCGCCGCGCGAGAAGCCGCAAGAGTTCGACATAGAGCAGCGAGGCAAGCTGCGAATCCTGCCCCGGAGCAGCTGAGGATCGCACGCGCCACTCGAGGCGCAGCCGCCGGAACGCGCGCCGCAGGACGGGGAAATTGAGCGCCACCAGGAAGAGTGCGAGCGCGGCGGGCAAAATGCCGCGAAACGCGATCCGCGAGGAACTCCAGGACTTCATCCAGTCCTTGGCTCTGCGCTGGCCGCGGTCGAAGAAGGTGCGCGCACGTTCCCTCCAGGTGCGGGAATTGCGCTGCATGTTCTGCGTGAGCACGACCTGGTGCGTGAAGTCGTAGTTGATGACCCACTCGTTCCAGGTGAGCTCGAACCAGTCCCAGTAGGCGGCGAGCCCCGAAAGCAGCCCTTTCTCCCGGTCCGGGGCGGGCGGCGTGGGGTCGAACGTCATCCAGCCGAATCCGGGGAAGAAAACCTCGACCCAACTGTGCGCGTCGCTGGCGCGCACGATGTAATCTCCGCCGACGTCGTTGTATTCGCCGGGAAGGAATCCATTGACCAGCCGCGCGGGAATGCCCAGCGTGCGCAGCATGATGGTCATGGCCGATGCGAAATACTCGCAGTGGCCGGCCCGCGTGGCGAAGAGAAACCGCGGCAAGGGGTCCTCGCCGGGGTGGCCGCTGAGGTCGAGGGTGTAGCGGTAATTCGTGCGCAGGTAGTACTCGATAATTGCGGCCTTATCAAAGGGAGTTGCGGCTTGTTCGGTTATGTTGCGCGCGAGTTCCGAAATGCGCGGGTCCAGCCGCGGAAGCTGCAAATAAGTGCGGCGCATGGACTCGGAGTATTCCTCCGGAGCTTCGCGCAAAAGCGGCGGCCCGGCGGTGGGAACAAGCGATATGCCTTCATACCGGAAGGTCGTGAAATTATGAAACGGATTGAAAAGAGAAACAGTGGGGTCAACCAGCAAGTACGTCTGACGCCCCGCGGCGCCCCCGCGCGAATCTCCCTGTCCGGAAAAATTTCCGCGCAGGGACAAAACATAGGAAGGAGCGAACACGGCGTCGGTGGCAATCGGTTCGAGCAGGACCGTGTAGCGCATGGGCGCGGAATGCAAGCGCAAATTCTCGGGAAACCCCTTGAGGGTGACCCAGCCGTCGGAACTCGATGCCACTGCCTGCTCTTGGCGCTCCGCCGTGTACCAGCGCCGGCCGTCGAACGTGGTGAGCGCGATGCCCCGCCACCGGATGCCGCTCGCGCCTGCCGATTGCGGCGTGCGGATGCGCATGACGACGGACCTATTCTTCTTGATTTCACCGATCTGGCCGAGCTCCACGTTGTCGCTGAAGCCCGACATCAGCGATGGCTGAAAGCCCATGTGGCTCAGATAGCCGGCGCTGAAGCGCGGGAAAAGGAAAAATAGCGCCGAACCGATCAGGATCGCTCCGAGAGAAACGCACACGGCAGCAAGGCCCAGAGCGATGTGAAATCTCCGTTCGACCTCAGTACGCGCCGGCAGCGGCGACATCACCGCGCCGCGGGCCCCGCGGCGCATCTCGTAGCCCAGGAACGTGGCCACGCCCAGGCTGAGAAAGATGAAGAAGAGAACGAGGAAAGACGTGTCAATCGTGAGGATAGCGGCGGCGAGGATCGCGGCAAAGGAGAGCAGGGCAAGAAAGAGAGCGTCGCGGTCGTTCGCCGCGCTGTACAGCCGCACCAGCAGGACAAATAACAAAAAGTGCGTGGCGGCAAGCAGAGCGGCGAAGAGCCCCGAAGCCGGCGTGCCGGATGCGAGCGAGCGCGAGAATAGGAACAAATCCGCGGGGAAAACAGCCAGGTACCCGATGACCAGCCAGGTGGCGAAGCGATGACTCAGCTCCGGCCCATGGCCGCGCCACCAGCGAAAGCCCTTGAAGAGCGCGGCCGCGGGCGGGAGGAGCGCGGCAAGCGGGTCTAGCTTGCCCGTCGAGGAAAGCGCCGTCACCGAGGTGAAGACGAGCAGGATGAGCGAAGCATGGAAGAAGCTTTCGGCGACCGTGGGCTCAGCGGCGATGGATCGTGCGGCGGCAGACATGGCGGAGATTTGGTTGACCGCTTCGCGGTCACGCAAAACATCGTAGCATTCGTCAGACTGGGCGGCAGGAAGGGCGGCAGGCTCGGAGCGCGTATCGGGCAATGGTCCCCATGGCACGGGTTTTCAGATGCCGGAGTGGCGGCTCAAGCGGAAACGGCGCTGGCGGCCTTGCGGGTCAGGTTTGAAACGGGCAACTGCGAGATTAGGCTTAACGCGAGGCGGCGCGCACCTTTTGGCCGCGGCAACCGGCGAACGCGCACGCGGTAGGGCGTGAGCGAGATTTCGCGATAGGTAACGGCGTGGCGAACAGAAGGTAGCGGCTCAAACTCCGCCGCGCGAAGGGCCGCAACGCCAAAGCTCTTCGTGAGAAGGCGCCGCAGGTCCGCCAGGGCCGAGCTTTGTACCACGACCGCCGGGAAGTGCCACATTCGGGAGAAGAGGGCCGCGACACCGGATTCTTGTTTGTGTGGCGCGGGAGGAAGAAGCAGAGTCATGTTGTGCGAGTCGAGGAGTACGGCGGCGGCAAGGCGAATGCGCACGGTTGCGCGCTTGCTGCGCCGCTCGGGAATAGATCCAATCAGGCCAAGCTTGCGGGCGCGGCATCCACGTGCCAAGGGACACTCGTCACAGCGCGGCGCGCGCGGCGCGCAGACGGTCGCGCCCAGCTCCATCATGGCCTGATTCCAGTCGCCGGGGGCGCGTGAATCGAGGAGGTGGTCCGCCGAAGCCTGAAGCCTCCGCCAGCGCCGCGGCTCGCGGAGATTGCCGCGAATCGCTTCGAGCCGGGCGATCACCCGCGCGACGTTGCCGTCGAGCACGGCGAGCGGCTCACCATAGGCGATGCTCAAGATTGCCGCGGCGGTGTAGCGACCAATGCCCGGCAGTGCCAGTGCTTCGCTGAGGCCGTGGGGAAATTCCGCGCCGCCACGCGTGACAATTTGTTGCGCGGCACGGTGAAGATTTTTCGCGCGACTGTAATAGCCCAGGCCGGACCACAAGCGTAAGACTTCTTCCTCGGGAGCCTCCGCGAGCGCGCGCACGCCGGGGAACCGCGCAAGGAATCGCTCGTAGTAGGGAATCACGGCGGCGACTCGAGTTTGCTGGAGCATGATCTCCGAGAGCCAAATGCGGTAGGGGTCGCGCGTGCGGCGCCAGGGGAGATCGCGGCGGTTCGCGGAAAACCAAGCCAGAAGTTTCCGGCGAAGAGGGCCGATCGAGGGCGCACGCGATTTCATGCGGCGGCATTGTGCCATAGAATCGCGGCAGGGAGTGGGCCACGGAGCTTCCAGTGAGGCAAAGAACGGAATTGCCGGCGGGGAGCGACATCCGTTATTCTCGCTTCGGCAACCGTCGTATACGAGGCATCCGATGACCCCTGCGCTCCGATTCCGCGGCGTGCTCGCGAGAGGCAAGACGCTGCCGCTGCTTTTGCCGATACTCGTCATGACGGCCTGCGGGGGAGGAGCGCTCGCGCCCAGGCCGACACCCACGCCAATATCTACTCTCCGGGATGCGGGGGACGCGAAAGGGATCATCGTGGGCGCTGCGGCGCAGCCCCAACTGTTGAGTGAAGCGCCGTACGCGGCGACGCTGAGAACCGAGTACCGGCAACTCCAGCCCGAGAACGCCATGAAGTTCGGCCCGATTCATCCGCGGCCGAATACGGACGCGGCGCCCTACGATTTCAACCCGGCCGATCAGCTCGTGGCCTTTGCCCAGCAGAACGGCATGCGTGTCCGAGGCCATACGTTCGTGTGGCACCGGCAAATAGCAAACTGGCTAACCGCTGGCATCGCGAATGGAACCTACGGCGCCGCGGATCTGAATTCCATTTTGCAGGATCACATCGCCACGGTTCTGGGGCACTACGCGGGAAGGGTTTATGCGTGGGATGTGGTGAACGAGGCCTTCAATGACGACGGCACGATGAGAAGCTCGCCGTGGTACGACGCGCCGGGAATTGGTTTCGCCGGGCAGCACACGGCCTATATCGAGCAGGCATTGCGCTGGGCGCGCGCGGCCGATCCGGCTGCCAAGCTCTTCTACAACGACTACAACGCCGAAACATTGAATGCGAAGTCGGACACCATCTACCGGATGGCCAGCGACTTCAAGCAGCGCGGCGTGCCGCTGGACGGGATCGGCTTTCAATTGCATGTGCATCTTTCTTTCGCCGATCCCAATACGCTGAATTCCTTCACGATGAATCTCAAGCGGTTCAGCGAACTGGGCATGGAGATCCACCTCACGGAATTCGATGTGGCACTCGACGCGGGGGATGCGCAGAGCCTTGCCGCGGAGGGCGACTTATACAAGAAGGTCACGCTGATCTGCATGCAGAACCCCAACTGCAAGATGCTTCAGACTTGGGGCTTTACGGACAAATACTCGTGGATACCGGCGTTCACGAATAACAAGCAGGGCTGGGCCCTTCCTTTCGATCTCAACTACAACAAAAAGCCGGCGTACGACGGAATGCTGAACGCTCTCACGGGCAAGTAGGAACCGCGCGCCGCTTTTGTCGCGATCAGCTTCAGAGTTGGTCGAGGTGGAAGGTACAGCCCGTCTCGCGGGAAGCGAAGCTGCTCGCCGAGCCGCCATTCCCGGTGAAGACGATAGGAAACGCCGATGGGTCGATCGGCGCTTTGGTCAGCATTTCGGCGGCCGCCGCTCCACGCGACGGGGAAACGCGGGCCAGCGCGGCGAGAACGTCGAAAATAATGTCTCGCGCGGGCGCCAGCGGCAAGTCCATTCCAGGCGTGCGGAATTCGAGAAGCGCTCCGGTTTCGGCGAAATGCCAGGCCATGCCGGCGCAGAGAGTTACGCCGCGCTCAAACGATTCGAGCAACTCAGCCGCACGCGGGTCATCCGCTTTCCAGCCGACCGCAGGGTCGAAGACCAGCAGGATGCGCCGGTCGCTCTCGCGTGAAAATTCCCGAACCATGAGCGAGCCGGAACGCGCCGAGGCTTTCCAGTGGATGTGCCTCGCGCTGTCCCCGGGCTGGTAGTCTCGCAGCGCGTACAGGTCATGCCCCTGCCCCTTGCGCGCGCTCTCCAGCGCGCCCTCCAGAGCCGGGAGAATTTCCCGAAGTTGCTGCTGCGCTTCGACCGAAGGATAGACAAGCGCCTCCGTGCGCAGATTGATGCGGCGCGCCTTCTGAAGAAAACCGAAGGGAAAGCGCGTGACCAGGCGAAACGCTTCCTGCTGGTACACGCCGCGGCGGGGGAAAAGCAGGGGAACGATCTGCTTTGCGCGGCCACGCCGCGGGATATAGGGAAAATAGACGGGCGTCTCGAGCACCGCCGCGCGCCCCGCATTCTTCTCGCGGGCCGCGTCTTTCTCGCTGGGCCCCTCGACGCGCAGCGAAAACGACGGCAGATTGACTTTTTCGTTGTGCAGCTCGACGACGGCGCGAACGGGCTGGGCGGCAAAGATGTGTTCGGGGAGCTCGATGCGCATCTCGATGCCGGACAGCGTGATGGAAGACAGGATGCCGGACATCAGAATGATGGCGATCAAGCAAGCCAGGATCAGGAAGAGCAGGTTATTGCCGGTATTGAGCGCGCCGGCGGAAACGGCGAAGACTCCCGCGATATAAGCCCAGCCCTCGCGCGTGAGTTTGTACTCCATCCGGTAGCTGATCCAGCGCAGCGGCGTGCGCCGCGCCAGCACAGGTACGAGCGTGACAGCTACCCACGCGGCAAGGATCAGCGCGGCAAGCGCGGACGCGCCCGCGAGCGCGGTTTGGCCCAGCTCGGCGGCCGCGCCGGAATAGAGCGCGAGCAGCAAGGCCAGAGTGAGCGCGGCCATCGAGAGGACAAAAGCGCGCACGGCGGGGCGGTCGGCATTGCTCCAGAGCCGCGCAAGCGATGTGGTGGCGTTCACAGCGGTACGGGAACGGATTCGACGATGTCGCGCAGCAGCGATTCGGCCCATTCGGCCTTTTTGGGCAGGCCGGCTTGCCGGCCGCCGGCGATGACGCGGTGCGCGAAGACCGGAACGGCGAGCTGCTTGAAATCGTCCGGGAGACAGAAGTCGCGGCCTTCGAGATAAGCGCGGGCCTGGGCGGCGCGCTGAAGCATCAGCGTGCCGCGCGGGCTGACGCCGAGGGCCAGCTCGGCGGAATTCCGCGTGCGTGTGACGATTTCGAGCGCGTAGTCGAGCAAGCTGGAGTCCACCAAAACGCGCGAAGCCGCCTCCTGCATGGCGATCACTTCCTGCGCGTCCGCGACGGGCTCGAGGTGTTGCAGAGGATCGTCGCTGGTGCGCTTGCGCAGGATTTCCTTCTCGGTTTCCAAGGACGGATAGCCCATGCGGATGCGCATTAGGAAGCGGTCGAGCTGCGATTCGGGAAGCGGATAAGTGCCGTGATGCTCGACCGGATTTTGCGTGGCGATCACTAGAAAGGGCTGCGGCAGCGGATGCGTCCGGCCGTCCACGGTGACCTGCGTTTCGTTCATGGCCTCGAGCAGCGCGGACTGCGTGCGCGGCGTGGTGCGGTTGATCTCGTCGGCGAGGATGACGTTGGCGAAGATGGGGCCTGGGCGAAACTCAAATTCGCGGCGCTCGGGGTTGTACACGCTCACGCCGAGAACGTCGCTCGGGAGCAAGTCCGAAGTGAACTGCACGCGCTGGAACGTGCACTGGAACGACCGCGCCAGCGCTTGCGCCAGTGTCGTCTTGCCCACTCCCGGAACGTCTTCGATCAGCAGGTGCCCGCGCGCCAGCAGCGTGATCAGCGCCAGTTGGATGGCGTCTTCTTTGCCGTAGATGGCTTTGGCAATAACGCGCTGCAATTGCGCGACGATTTGAGAGGTGGCCAGGGCCATAAGTTGAAAACCGCCGTTCTTCATGCTACAAACAATGAATTGCGGGCGACTAGCTCAGTTGGTTAGAGCGCTCCCCTCACACGGGAGAGGTCAAAGGTTCAAGTCCTTTGTCGCCCACCATTTCTTGCGCTCTAGGTAATTCTAGCGAAGTTTCACCATGTCAACCCTTCTCCGTACCCTCGAGTTTCTATGCCTGAGCCTGTGGCTCGGCGGCGACGTGTTCCTCAGCTTCGTTGTAGCTCCCGGAGCCTTTGCCGTACTCGGCACCCGCGATCTCGCCGGCTCCATGGTCGGTCACACGCTCACAAAGCTTCATCTTCTGGGTATGGTTTGCGGAGTCCTATTCCTTGTCCTTCGTCTGCTGCGTACCCGCGCCACGACTAGCCTTTTTGCCCCCGTGGCCCTGGCTGTCGTCTTGATGATCGCCCTCACCGCCTTCTCGCAATATCTCGTCACCAACCGCCTCGCCCGCCTCCGCACTGAAATGGTCTCCGTTGAAAAAACGCCGCCCGACAATCCTCTCTGCGTCGAATTCGACCGCCTTCACCGCCTCTCCGTCCGCCTCGAAGGCGGCGTCCTCCTCCTCGGCCTCACCGCCCTCTTCCTCCTCGTCCGCGAACTCCCTCCCGCTCCATAAAATTCCGCCCGTCAAGTTTGTCATTCTGAGCCCATTCGATAAGGATGGGCGAAGAACCTCATCTTCAGCTCTACCGCCCAACTTAAGCCTTTTACCTATTCTGTATGTGGCGGCGTGCGAGGCGCTTCTTCCGGGGTTTTGCCGGCCCAATCTTCCGTGCCGCGCTCCCCGCTCGCTGGCACGCCCGCCACATGTACCAGCTCGCGACCGTGCGATACGGCCGCCAGCGTTCGCCGAACGCCAAGAGCTCCTTCGGCGTGGGCATCGTTTTCTTCCCGTAGGTGATGGCCCAGCCCTTCTTCACTCCCAAATCGTGAATCGGCAGAACATCGGGCCGCCCCAGCTTGAATATCAAAAACATCTCCACCGTCCACGCACCAATGCCGCGCACCGATACCAGCCGTTCCACCAGCTCCTCATCGGACATGGCCCGCGCCTCTTCTAGCGACGGCACGACGCCGTCAATCGTCTTTCGCGCCAGCTCCTTCATCGCCAGGATTTTTGCTCCGGAGAGTCCCGCCTTGCGTAGCGCCGCTTTGCGTATCTGCAGCATCTCCTCCGGCGTGGGCGCGTCACCGCTGGTGCTGAGCGCCTTCACGCGCCCGAAAATTGTCGCCGCAGCCTTTCCGGAGATGGATTGGTACGCGATGGCTTCGAGCAGCGCCTCATAGGGGCTCTCGATGCCGTCCCGCTCGGCCCGGTACTCCAAGGTGTTTTGGATGAGCTCCGCGAGTTTCGGGTCCTTCGCGGCAAGCGTCTCCATCGCGGCCCGCAGGTCAAATGGCGGCATTCCGGTCACTGCCAACTGGTGCTCCCTCCTGCATCACTTCTCGGCAGCACCCTTCCAATACGCCTGGTGCCCGATGTAGTTGTCGTCCGGCAGGTTGGCAATGATCAAGCGTCGCAGCTCCAGGGGATTGATTACGCCCTGGTGTTTGTACACGATCTCCCCATCCGGCCGGATCAGCACGGTGTAGGGGACTGCCGCACTCCACTCCGGGTCGAACGCTTCCATCAGCGCATAAATATCCGTCGAACCCAGCAACAGATTCCGGTTGGTCGCGTGCTCCTTTTGCAGCTCCGCGAGGACGCCGGCCTTTTCATCCGGATAGTTCACGCTCACCGTCACCAGCTCAAACGCTCTATTCCCGTACATTCGATGCATCGCCTCGAACTCCGGTAGTTCCTCAACGCACGGGCTGCACCACGTCGCCCAGAAATCCACCAGCAGGAGTTTGCCGCCCGCATTCTTCCGCAGCGCCTTCAACTCCTCCGCGGTCGCCAGCTTCACCTCAACCGGCTTCTTCTTTATCTCCGCCATCTCCGCGTTGCGGCCTTCCTCTTTGTAGGCCCACTTCGTGGAACAGCCTACCGAAGGTGTCTTCGCCATCGCCACCGGTTTGCCGGCGAGAAGCGCGTCAATCGCTTCCCGGGCGTCGCGTTTGGTCACCAACGGCTCACGGGGATTATTGTCCACGCGCCCCTCGTAGCGCAGCTTGCGCTCGGCATCCAGCACAAAGACGTGCGGCGTGGCCGAAGGCCCGTACGCGCGAGACACTTTCTGCGTCTCGCCATCATACAGATAAGGGAAATTGAAGTGGCGGAAGGCTGCACGGACCTTCATGTCCTCCAGCGAGTCTCCCACGTCCGTGTAGCCCATCTCATTCAGCCGCACGGCGTTGGGACTGTTGGGCTCTATAGCCACCAAGGCCACTCCGCGGTCCCGATAGTCGGCCGCGAGCTGCTTGATCCGGCCCTCGTAGAGTTGCGCCGTCGGACAGTGATTGCAGGTGAAAATCAGGACCACGACCTTGCTTTGCGCGTATTCCTTCAAACAGTGTGACTGGCCGTCAATTCCCGGCAGGCAGAAGTCGGGAGCAGCCGCGCCAATCGCCAGCGTCGGCGGTCCCTGTTCGTCGCCGGCGGCCGTCGGCGGCAGTAGTGCCAAAAAAGAGAGACACAACGCCCCGAAAACCAGTCCCGCGTGCCAATCTGGTATTCGGCCTTCCAGGCTCACTTTCCTGATTCTCATTCCTGCCTCCAAATCCGTCTGACTTCCCGCCCCCAGCGTAATCGAGCGGAGCAATAACCTACCACGGGGCGCGAATAATTTCATTTTGCCGTGGCCTTGCGAAGTAAAGCCGAGCCGGACGGCTGTGCTACGATACAGCGCCTATGCAAACGGGAATAATTGGACTACCCCAGGTTGGCAAGACCACCCTCTTCCGCATCCTCACCAAAGCCCATGTCGACGCGAAATCGTCAGCCGCCGCGACGCACGTCGGCGTCGCCAAGGTCCCCGAACCGCGGCTCCGGCAACTCGCCACGCTCTACAATCCGAAAAAGATCACCTATGCCACGGTCCAATATGTCGACGTCGGCGGTCTGCAAAAAGACCGCGCCCGGGACGCCACTGCTTTCGCTCCTCTTCGCGAAGTGGACTCCATCGCTCACGTCTTGCGCGTCTTCGACGATCCCTCGGTGCCCCACGCCGCCGGTAGCATCGATCCCTTGCGCGACGCCACCAATCTCGAGCTCGAATTGATCTTCGCCGATCACGACCAGATCATCCGCCGCCTCGAGCGCGTCGATAAAGACCTCAAGAAAAAGAAGGAACCGCTCCTCGAAAACGAAAAAGCCATTCTCGAGCGCTGCAAGACCCACCTCGAACAGGAAAAACCCCTTCGCGAAATGGTGCTGACCCCGGAAGAACGCAAATCCATCAGCGGCTTCTTGTTCTTGTCGCAGCGGCCCATGCTCTACGTCCTCAATCTCGGCGATGACGAAGCCGCCGAAATGGCCACCGCCGTTCAACGCCACAACCTCAGCGCCCTCGAAGGCCGCCCGAATACCGCCGTGGTGCCCGTTTGCGGCCGCCTCGAAGCCGAGCTTGCGGAAATGGACGACAAGGAAGCCGCGGAATTGCTCGCCTCCTACGGCCTCAAAGAGCCCGGCCTCAACCGCCTGATTCGCGCCACCTACGAATTGCTGGGGTTGATCCCATACTTCACCGCCGGCGAGCCCGAAGTCCGCGCCTGGACCATCCGCAAGGGCACCTCGGCGGTCAAAGCCGCTGGTGAGATTCACAGCGACATTGAAAAGGGTTTCATCCGCGCCGAGGTCGTCCGCTGGAAAGATCTCCTCGCCGCCGGCAGCGTCGCCGCCGCTCGCGAGAAAGCTCAGGTTCGCCTCGAAGGCCGCGACTACATCGTCCAGGAAGGCGATGTGATACTGTTCCGCCACAGCGGTTAACGCACGCGCATGCTTCTCACCAATTCAGAGCGAATCGCCACTGCCGCCGTGCTTGGCCTCGTGGCTGCGGGAGGCAACCTTCTCGGTGGCTACTTTGTCGTTCGCCGCGATTGGCCGCGCCGCTTCCTCGAATATTTCCTCGCCTTCGGCGCGGGCTACATGCTCGCCGTCGCCTTCATTGACATTCTGCCCGAGGCCGTTCACATCGGCGGCCAAAGCGCCTATCTTTGGGTCCTCGGCGGATATTTCCTCGTGCACCTCTTCGAGCACGCCCTCGCTCCCCACTTCCATTTCGGCGAAGAGACCCACCACGAGGCCATGCAACACGATCACGCCAGCTCCAGCGCGTTCTTCGGCCTGCTGATCCATACCTTTTTTGATGGGGTAGCGATTGCGGCGGGATTCTTGGTCTCCACCTGGCTCGGCGCCGTCATGTTTCTTGCCGTTTTCCTGCACAAGCTCCCCGAAGGCTTCACCGTAGCTTCCGTCGTCCTGGCCAGCGGCCAAGGCCGCCGCCGCGCTTTGCTCGCTGCCGCCGCCCTGGGCGGGGCCACACTGGCCGGCGTTCTGCTGACCAGCCTGTTGCAGGGCCACCTGAAATACGCCCTGCCGCTCTCTTGCGGCGTCACCATCTACGTCGCCGCCACCGACCTCCTCCCCGAAGTCAACCGCGAGCCCGGCTGGCGCGTCGCCCTCCTCGTCTTCGCCGGCGTCGCCAGCCTGCTCCTCCTGCAGCGCTTATTTCATGTTTGATGTTTTCGTTCGGAGTGCGCGCGGGTAATAACAAGTCGGCCCGCGAGCGGCGCCGCAAACCTCGCGTCGCTCGCGGACCGGAAAGCAATTGCGGGGAACTATTTGTACGTGGCGTTCGTGCGAACCAGATCGTCGCGGTGCGCGCTGGAGTCCACCATGGAAGCAAATGCCGGACCGCCCAGCGGGTTCGACTTCATTCTCTCCCGCAGCGCCGCGTTGACCTTGTCCAGGCCTTCCGCGTTCGCTGCGATGTAATAAACCCAAAACGTGCCAGGCGCTTCGGTGTGGATCGCTTCGGTGTCGATTTCATACTCGTGAATCGTGCCCTCGGCCAGCAGTTTCTCCATGAGCGGCACGATCAGGCTCTTGCTGAGCGTCTCGATCGCATCGTCCGGCGCGTCCGCCTTTAATTTATAGGACGACCCGTGCGAGTACACATCTTTCCACGATCCGGCATGCCAGTTGTAATACCGGCTGACGAAAATATTGTCCCAATGTTTCGTGGCGCTGGACAAGACCGGAGAAGTGGAATTGCCGGACTTATAGAACTGGTCCAGCACGTTGAGCAGCCCGGCCATGGACATTGCCGACCACCAATCGTCATGCGTTGCGCCGTCGGGCCGGTGAACCAAATTGATATCGTTGCCATATCCCACGATGGTTCCGTTGGCCAGGGCCTTGTCTAGGATCTTCTGGTCAGCCGTGTTGGCCTTCTCCATCTCTCCCCACTGCGCCCGAGGAATACTCCAATTACCGACGTACGAGTACATCGGCGGTTTTTCTTTCACCTCCGCCGTCTGCGTGCGGGCCGGCATGGCCCATACGGCGGCCATCCCCAGCGCGCAAATCCCCGCAAAAACCTTCCATAATCTTTTGTTCATAATCTTCATCCTCCCTGCCTCAGCCAGGATTGCCGTTCTTGGCATCCTGAGCCACGGGAGCATACACCAACCGTCTCGCCGGAACCAGCGTTTGCCGTCCCGCCGCCGTGCGCGGCTGCGTCGTCATGACAAATCGCCTTCACTTCGCCTTTCGCATTTCGGTTTCGGAGTCCGCACCCCCAATTATGATTTTCCCGGAGCCTCGCTTTTCGCTTCCCGCAACGCCGTTTCTGGATCGTGAGACGAAGCGCTGAGGGGCTCCCGGATTACTGCCGGATGGCCGACCACACATCCGGAGTGCGGCGGACGCGCCCTCGGACGTCCACGAGGCGCTCCTCCCCTCCTTGGTTACCGCTTCGTTTACAACAGCGCCACGGTCGGGGGCCGCAGTAGGGGCAGAACTTGTCGCGCTCCTGCACGCCGCTCTGGCCTAGCGGTGCCGATGAGCACGAGCGCCACCACGCTCGAGGCAAAGATTTTGGTGCGGCGATTCACGGGACGGTGATCGATCGGATGGGAGCGACGCCTTTGATGAGCAGCCAGAGCGCGAGCGTCACTTCGAACACGAGCATCGGCATATACATGTATATAGACCCGGTCACCGGCCCTTTGACGAATCCGGCGAGGTGCAGGGGCAGGGCCACCACGAGCAGGATCGACGCGAGGACGCCCAGCCCGGCCAGTGGGACGGGGACCATCCGCCCGCGCAGGAGGAGCCACGAGAAGATCGTGCTGCCTACGGCGAAGAAGATCGCAGCGATGGGCCAGTCTGGCATCAGCAGAAACGCGCCGAGCGCGTTCGACGTCGTAGCGTCCGGTGAACCCGCCCCGGCCCCCGCCGTCGCGAGCCACAGCAGTCCCAGCATCGTCGGGAGGCTGATCGCACTGAGTAGTCCCTCACCGACGCGACAGGCCAGGGCCAGCACCGCGAGCTCGTGGTCCTCGTCGCGCGTGATCCCGTACAGCGCCACGGCCAGCACCAGGGCCGAAAAGCTGCCGAGCAGCGTAAGCACGATGGCAACGCGCACGTCTGACGCGTGCTGGGCGATGTTCGCGAGCTTCGCGGCAGTCCCTTGGCCGCTGGTCGCCCGGCTGAACAGGACCAGGCTGGGGAAGGCGACCGCGATGTAGAAGAGGTACGTGAAGCCGGCAAGCCTTGCGTTCGTTGCGCGAGTCATGTGTGCTCCTGGATGGCCAACGCGGCCTCGAAGATATGCAATTCTCGAGTGGGATACTCAATTAAGATTTTGGCTTCAGCACATAGCTTTCTAAAACAAGTCCTACGCTCCGGCGACTTCAGAGCGATGCGCCTGCGATTCAAGGGGGCGATGCCGTTCATCGAATCCCTTGACGATCAGCCACACCGCCAAAGCCACGTAAGCGGGAGCCAAGGGCATGGCTAACCACGTTTCGGGGGGATACCCCCAGAGACCCCGCAATGTGACGCCGCCGATCTGAAGCATGCTGCCCACCAAGCCGAACGCCGCCAACGCGCGCGGAACGAGCCGGAAGCGGTACAGCAGACCGCAGAGCAGGAAGATCCAACTACCGACCACAAGCAGAAAGGAATAATGCGACCACTTCCTTGCCGAGCCCGCCACGACGGCCAGCGCCTGGAACAAATCAGCTTTCTCAGCGCCCGCCTTTGCGTACTGCTGGCTCAGAGACAGCATGGACAGGAGGTGTGCGTTGTCGACCGCCTGCAATGAAAAACTGGCGACCGCGAGCGCCACA
>JBGPGF010000054.1:0-15752 GCA_041483755.1 Terriglobia bacterium
AAATTAATGGTAGCGCTGCTGGCGGTGGCGTTCACGGGGGAAAGGAGATCAGAGTTGAAAGCAGAGGCCAATGCAGAAGCGATGGTCGTCGTTGTGCTGCCCTTCTTGTAGATAGCTGATTTTGTGTAGCCAGCCACGGTAATTGTGAGGGTTCCGGTGTCGAAGACGGTCTGGCAGCCGGGTGGGGGTACGCAATCCAGAACAAAAGACTGTTCACTGCCGGTGATCGTGACCGGCCCGGCTCCCGCCGTCGTGGCCGATGCAGCCGGAAGAGCTCCGTCAAACAGGAAATAAGAAGTCGCTGTGCCGTCCGTAAAGCGCTTGGCAATCAAGCGGTTGAGGGCATCGTAAGTGTAGAGGCCGGAGACGCCGCGAGCATCGCTCTTCTTCACCACGTTTCCAACGGAATCATAGGAATAGGAAACCGCCCCTGCTTCGGGATTCGTTGAGCTTGTCAAGCGGCTCAGCGAGTCGTAAACAAAGCTGCGATTGCGCGAGCCGTTTTGAACGACCGTTTTTAGGTTGTTGAGGGCATCGTATGTGTAGGTCGTGGCCCAGATGGGCTCTCCGGTGCCGGGACAGACGTTTACCGTCGCGGTGGTTGAATTTGGCTCGTCGACTTCGATGAGGCGTCCGAGGCCGTCACCCAGGGAGCGGCGCCAATGCCCGGATTGGTCCGTCGCTAGGGTTGAATTGGCGCAGTATTGCGTTTGCACATTGTTAGTTGTTGGGGTGCCGTCCGGGGGAATCACGAGCGTCTCGCGGTTTAGTGCGTCGTAGTTGTGAGTCGTAATTCCGTAGGTGGGGTCCGACGTGGCGCGATAGGGATTCGTCTGGGTTTGGAGGCGTCCCAGATTGTCGTAAGTGAAATCGGTGTAATCGATTCCGGCGGGATCGGATCGAAGTTGCGTCTGCTTCGTGCGGGCAAGCCCGTCGAAATAGGCGCGGAAGATATTCATCGTCGAGCCGACGATCTTTTCCTGCCGCTCCACATACGCGGAAAGAGCGACATCATTGTAGGAGAAGGTGGTTAGCCCGCCATTCGGGAAATTGGCCGCCGTGATTCGGCCGAGCGGGTCATAGGAAAAGCTACTCGGCTGATTATTCTGATCCAAGAAACTCATCAACTGGCCGGTGTTGAAGTCGTAGGTACCGCTGATGATGTGATGCGCAAGGTTAGGGGCATTCGTGTCCGGCAGATTGGTTTGTGTGACATAAGCACCAGCGTAGGTGGAAGAGTACGTGAACACGGTGGTTTTTCCCGCTGGATTCGTGACGGCATAGGGCATCCCCGTATCGTAGTAGGTGGTCGTGGCGCAAAGATTCGCACCCGTTGTATTGAGCCAATGGCACGTGCTGGTTCTGTTGCCGCGCGGCGAACTTGCTTTCGAATTGTCGTGTTGAGTGCTGATGCCTGACGGCTGCAGCGTGGTCCCGTCGTACGCGTACGTTGTCTGTGCAATCTGGGTACCGCTCCCGTCTTTCGCGGTTGAAGAGGAAAGAAGGTCCAGCAGGTTTGCGGCGAGGTAGGAGCTGTTCGTTGCCGCGAGATAAGTGTTCGTGGTTGTCCGAAGCAAAGGTCCCGGCGTGTTGGCGACCGTCCCGTAGTCGTACTGCCTGACGGCGGTCACCTCGCCGTAGGATAAATTGTAGCTGCCGCTGTGAAAATTCGTATCGTAGTCTTTTTCCACTTTTGTTGTCTTACCGTTTGGCCAGATAGTTGTCGTGCGAATCGGAAGGACGTTCATTGCCGGAAGGTTAAGGGGCAGAGGATTCGCAGTCCAAATGTAATCGGTTTTTACGGTTTTGAGGAGGGTTCCGGAAGTCGCCAAGCCCTGAAAATAGTTGGTCTGAATTTCGTAATAACCACAAGTGCCATACGTCGTCATCGCATGGACTGTTTGATTGTTATTTGGGGCGGGGCCGGTAACAATGGTTCCACCGAGTGAGCCGGAACCGGACGGAAGGGGTACGTCGATGCCGTATCCCCAGGTCTGCGGGCCCGTTCCGTCGTTTGCATCAACGGTCTTTGAAGTCGCTGTTCGGCTTACCTGGGTAAGCACACTGGGGTCTACGCAAAGCTGAGTGGTTGTCCAGTTGTAGGTGATTGTGCCGCCTGTCGGAAGGGTGATTTTGGTCAGGTCTCCATAGCTGTCCTGATAGTCGAATCCCCAGGAAGGGCTTGTGGACCACGACGTACCGTTATAGAGAACAATGCTCACAGCAAATGAAGCGGTCTCGCTACCCTCAAGAATCGGCGTACCCGCATTCGCGTCGTATTGTTGGAAGTTTGTCGTGAACGTGTATGTGGCGCTGCAAGTCTTTACCATCCGGTTGGTCCCGGGGATGGTTCCAATGGACGCGGAAGTTATTTGGGCAGGAGCAGCGGGTTGCACGCAGCCAGAGTAGTCGGTCGAGCTTGTACTTGTGCCGGGCAGGTATCGTCCAAGTGTATCCGTCAGGATGCTTGCACTGGGGTTGATTTGCCTTGGATTCGAGGAGGTCGCGAGATTTCCATTCGGATCTACTGTCAGAGGCTGGCTGCCATCTCGAGTGCGGACCAGAGGAGTCTGACCATCGCCCGCGACGGCCCCATTGTAATAGATACCCGTGCCGTCAATCGTGTGATAACCGCCGGCATTGTCGCCGAACATTAGGTGCGAGCCTCCATCCGAAGTGTAAGCCGTGAAAAGGTACCCAGTGCCAAAGGGCGCATAGCCTACGCCGGCGCCTCCGTCATAATTTCCATAGACTCCATGAAGGGTCCTTGGGTTCCAACGCCATCGGTCAGTGCAGATTGCGTTTTGGCACGTCTGGAAGACGTACCAGTTTTTGTTGTTGTAGCTGAGCTGGTAGTTGGCCGGGATCGAACCGCGCTGAGGGTACGAGAATAGGGGAATGTGCAGCGTTAGGTCGCCGTTTGTTAGGCTGATCGAGTCAATGTTTCCACCCTCATAAGAGCCATAGGGCTTGAGTCCGGTTTCAAGATTTGGATTGGACTGCGCATTCACGCGGGAGCACATCGCGGAGGAAAGCATCGAAAATCCGATGAGGAGGAACAAACGGCGATTCATTGGGTCACCGCCGTTGGCACGTCAAAATCAGTGGATGCTACTGGTTGATTGACAACAACGGAAGAAAACGTCAACACGTCTCGTGGCTTGCCATCTACGTAGGACAGAATGTGGAAAGGGAACAAGATGCCTTGCACTTTACGAAAATCGGAGAGGTCAGCCGCAGCATTGACGAAAAACAAAGCGTTTGATGCATCGGGCAATCGGTACTCTACGCGTAGAGGCAACGCTGTCACCGGATCGAAATACCAGTCCTGTATGCTCAAAGTCTGCCGAACAATGTCCATGTCGACGTGGAAATGGACCTGAACCGCGGCTTGGCCGTTAATCGTCGTCTGACCGACGAATGTGATATTGCAATTTGCATTCGCCAAGAATTGCGCCAGTACGATCATCGGCAGATGCACGGCAAGCCGAGAGTTCGCCATATGCGGCATGAAATTCTTTGTGCGGCCATTCGACAGCATGCCAGGGGTTCCGTGGCCGCTGACGAAGTCCTGGTTTAGGGAGGCGGACCGAAATGAGTCTCTAAACTCGTGGCCCTGGGCCGTAAACAGATCCTCCATGGTGAAATTGCCTGCAGGATCGCTGGCGCTCGGCGCGGATACCATCGAACCTTGAGCGATGACGTTCTGGAGCTGCCCCACAGCAGTGGCACCGCCCATCGCGGCGATGGCCGTCTGCAAAACCGCGATTGCCTTCGAATCGCGCTGCGGGGCCGTGGCGGCAGATGGAGAGGGCGCGGGCGCGGCGGTTTGTTGAGCTGGGAGCGAAACGGCGAGAAGTAGGGGCACAAAGAGAGAAAGCAATACGTAGCGCGGTCGCATATAACCTCCCAAGTTAGCTGGCCAGCATATACCCCCCCCCTGATAAGCGTGTCAAGACAAGTTTCGTTAAATTCAAAAGAAGGCGAGAGGGGGGGGAGATTCCTCACTTCGAGGGCTCCGTTCGGAATGACGGAGGCGTGGCGGTTGGGGATGCCTCGTTCGAGGGGGGAGCTTCTAGGCGGTGGCGGTGCGCTGGAAACGGCTGGAAAGCTTGGCGTGCTCGTCGAGAAGCTCGCGGGGAAGGCGGTCGCCGAATTGCGCGAGGAACTGTTTCGATTCGGCGAGTTCCGCTTCCCAGTCGGAATGATCCACGCGCAGAAGGTCGTCAATCGTTTCGGAAGTGATGTCCAGGCCATCCAAAGTGAGAGCGCCGCGAGCGGGAACAAAGCCGATGGGCGTCTCCTGTGCCGCGCCGTGATTATTGACGCGCTCGAGAATCCATTTGAGGACGCGCACGTTTTCGCCGAAGCCCGGCCAGAGGAATTGGCCGTCGGCGCCGCGGCGGAACCAGTTCACGTGGAAAATCTTCGGCGGATGCGGCGTGCGTTTGCCCATCTCCAGCCAGTGGCGGAAGTAGTCCGCCATGTGGTAGCCGCAGAATGGCAGCATGGCCATGGGATCGCGGCGCGTGACGCCGACGGCGCCACTGGCGGCGGCAGTCGTTTCCGAAGCCATGGTGGCCCCGACGAAGACGCCGTGTTGCCAGTTGAAGGATTCGTACACGAGCGGAGCGAGCCGCGCGCGGCGTCCACCAAAGAGGAAAGCGGAAATGGGCACGCCGCCGGGGTCTTCCCACTTGGGCGAGATGCAAGGAGCCTGGCGAGCAGGAACCGTGTAGCGGGAATTGGGATGGGCAGCGGGGCCCTTCGAGTGGTCCCACGGCTCGCCTCTCCAATTCACCAGGCCGGCCGGATGCGCGGTTTCGATGCCCTCCCACCACGGCTCGCCGTGCGGCGTCATCCCGACGTTGGTGAAGAGCGAGTTGCGATGCAGCGCTCGAAGGATGTGGGGATTGCTATGCACGCCCGTGCCCGGAGCGACGCCGAAAAAGCCAGCCTCGGGATTGATGGCGTGAAGATAGCCGTCCACGCCAATTTCCATCCAGGCAATGTCGTCGCCAACGGTCCATACGCGATAGCCCTGGCTCTCCAGCGCGGAGACCATCATGGCGAGATTCGTCTTGCCGCAAGCGCTGGGGAAAGCGGCGGCGATGTAGGTCACTTCTCCATCGGGAGATTCGAGGCCGAGGATGAGCATGTGCTCGGCCATCCAGCCCGCGTCTCGCGCCATGACGCTGGCGATGCGCAACGCAAAACATTTCTTGCCGAGTAGCGCGTTGCCGCCGTAACCGGAGCCGATGCTCCAGATGAGGCGCTCTTCGGGGAAATGCATGATGAAGCGGCGCTCGGGATTAAGGTCCCCGAGCGAATGCAGGCCGGGGACAAAATCGGAAGAGCCGCTGATGCGCTCGAGCGCGGGCGTTCCCATGCGCGACATGATGCGCATGCTGGCGACGACGTAGGGGCTGTCCGTGATCTCGACTCCGGCCTTGCTGAGGGGCGAATCGAACGGGCCCATCAAATACGGCACGACGAACATCGTGCGGCCGCGCATGGCGCCGTCAAAGAGCGGCGTAAGTTTCTGCTTCGCTTCGGCCGGATCCATCCAATTGTTGGTGGGGCCGGCGGCTTCCTGCGTGCGCGAACAGATGTAGGTGAGGTGCTCGGTGCGGGCGACGTCGGTGGGATGGCTGCGGTGGAGATGGCAATGCGGAAACGTCTTCTCGTTCAGAGGGAAGGTGTGCCCTTCGCGGACCAGCGCGTCCAGCACGCGCTGGTTTTCGGCTTCGGAGCCGTCGCAATAAACGATGCGCTCCGGCTTGGTCAGCCGCGCGGCTTCTTCGATCCATTTTTCGAGTGCTGTGGCCAAGGCGTCTCGCCTGGATGCAAATATCATCCCGCCGGTCAGCTTCTGAAGAAGCCGGAGGGCCAGCGGTCCGGCGGCGTGGACTGTTACAGCGGCAGTTTACGGCATGGCCCGCGTTCTGACAAGGAAAGGGGAGCGCATGTCCGGCGGTTTTTCGCTTGTGGGGCGGAGAGAGTTCGCGTAGGTTCGCCAATATGCGCGTAGAGATCGTGCCGGATCTGGCAGCGGGAGCAAGGAGCGAAGCCGGGGAAACTTCCGCGGCGGCAGCGGCGGAGAACACGGCCCTCAAAGGATTCCTGGCGGCGGTGAACAGCAGTGATTCGTTTTTCCGCGTCCAACAATGCGCCTACGCGTTTCCTGCCGCGGCTTTGCAGGAGGGGTCACGAAGCTTTCGGCGAACATTCCTGATTGGATTCAGCGAGGAAGACTTCAATCACAACCGCGGACTGTTTTTTACACTTTTGGAGAAGATGACTGAACTTCTCCGCGAAGAAGGTTCCGCGGATTCGCTGGAAGTCCGGCTGAGTCTCACGAGCACGCCTGGCGATCTCCCAGGCCGCGCGAGCCATGCGCTGATGCTGGAACTCTGTGCGCGGGGAAGCACACCAGAGCAAGCGGAACTGCGCTGGAGTTTGGGCCTCGTGCACGTTCAGCAAGCGCTTTTCTTCACGTCGCGCCAATTGCGCCAGCAGACCAGTTCGCGCGGCGATTGAGCATCGAGCGAAAAAGCGGGCGCGCGAGGTGTTTCGCTTCGCGGATTAGGAAATGAAGCAGCAGCCGACGCGAAGATTGCCTTCGGGGGTGCGGAGCGACCAGACCGGGCGGAGGTTGACGCGAACGGGCGGGAGAATCGGCACATGGAGGACGGCTAGCGTACTTGTGGGCAGTGCTTCCGAGGTTTCCAGTTCCAAGGAGACGCCGCCGAAACCGAGATCAACAACGCGAGCCCGGCGCTTTCCGCCTTCGCCAATCATCGCATAGGCATTCGTTCCAGCCATGGAAACGCGCTCGGCCTTCCGTTGTTGCGCGAAGGGGCGCGCGGCCGGGATTGCGCCTGGAACTGCCGCAGCGGCCAGCGCCGGGGCAGGTGGGGGAGTTTCCGGAACTTCTGCCGGCCTCTTCATCTCGATGGGAATGGTTCGGCCGAGGCCGGCGTGCCGTTCGGACCGGGACGCGGGAGAAACATCCGCAGGCTTGTCCCTCTCCGCCCCTTCCGTGCCGTTGGCTGCGCGGCGGTGATTGGCATGTTTCAACCGGTAGAGGCGTTCGTCCGCCACGCGGACAAGCTGATCCGGGTACTCACCATCCATGGGGAACGTGGCGAGCCCGTGGTCCATGCTGACGCCAACCGAGAGCTGCAGCGGAGGAAGCAACTCCTCGAAAACGGTTTCGACGCGGCGGCTGAGCGTGAGCGCCTGCGCCGGATCGGTGTGTGGAAGGAGCAGCGCGAATTCATCGCCTCCGATGCGGAAGGCGGAGTCCGAGGTGCGCAGCGACCTCTTGAGCGTAGCGGCGGCGGTGCGCAATACCTCGTCGCCCTTCATATGGCCGTGCTTGTCGTTGACTTCCTTGAAGCGATGTAAATCGAGCATGACCACGGCGAGCTGCTGGCCGTAGCGCCGAGCGCGCGTCAATTCCTTTTCGAACGACTCGCTGAAGAGACGCCGGTTGTAGAGACCGGTCAAGGGATCGGTGACGGCGTTATGCTGGAGCTTCTTGAGCTCCTCGTATTCGATAACCACGGGCACGCGCAACAGACCGGCAGCGGCAAGAACATCCATCAAAGCGGTTTTCAGAGAGACAGCACGGCTGAGATGCTCCGTGAGTTCGCGACGGCGATGCAGCGCCTCTTCCCAAAGCTGCAAGCACTGGCTTTCGCGCAAATCAAGGTGCGTCATCGTGCGGAAATAACGCTGGAGGAATTGTCCCCGCGCGGGCAAATCCAGCGACTCGAGCGTGTCCGCAAGCATCTCGAGAAACGAATCTTCAATAGGCAAGCGCGGTGCCGATGGGGCACCAGAGCTGGGCATGTTGTGTATCCACCTGACCTCTGCCTTACCCCGCGGGGGCAGGGGGCAGGCACATCACGCAGACATGTGAAGTGCAAACCGAAGTCCAATCCTACCAGTTTTGGTAAGTTTCCGCTGTAAGGAAAGCGAGCTACGGACGAGCTCGTATGCACATGAAAGGACAGGGATATACCGGGAATAGTCCAAAAGTGGCTGGAAAGTAGAAGGCCAAGAACGGGAGGAATTGAGCCAACAAATTATTGACACGGCTCGGAAAGAGAAAGTCCTTTTACTCTAGTGGCCGAAGAAATTCCAGCCCAGCCAGACGTAAATCACCGGTCATCTCATGTCGCCGGACACGCGCCGAGATCGGGGGAGTCTCACTGGGAGACATGCTGGAAGGGGCCGAAGGGGCGGGAAAGGTGAGCTGAACCATCTGGTTTGGCCGAAGAACGTGGGAAGACACAATACAAGCGCCTGTCGCAGCAATATTCAGTGTTTTCGTAAGTTCGATAAAATCAAGCCCCGCTGCGTCAGTGGCGCGAAGGAAAACGGGGACTTGGATCCGAATGCGAGACGAACGACGGCGCTCCACTGGGTTTAATCGCTGCCTTTCCCCTGAGAGCTCGACTTCCACAGACCATCCTTTAGTACCGAAGAACTAGTACCGGTAAGTGCAGATTTGATGCCATAGATTCAGGCCTGGAGACTGCAATAAAGACCTTTATATCAGCTAGTTACAGGAAACTCAGAATGAGACGCCTCATCTGCCGGTACAAACGCAGGTGGGATGTGTACTTCACTTCCGCAATTGTGCAAGTGGAACGTCTTTACCATTGACACTCCTTCAGAGGCTCTGCGAGGATGGCTGCTCCACGCAGGAAAAGTTTTTCCTCTACGCTGGGTGGGGTGGTCGGAGCGCAATGAGCGGGCATGCCGTATCTCCTCCAATAACGGACCAACGAAGCTCGCAGGCGCTTTCGCTTGGGATGGTTACGGCCCTCCTCGACACGCTGGACAAGCCCGTGCTCGTCGCGGAGAGAAGCGGACGAATCGTGCTGGCAACGATTCGCGCGCGGCAGGGATTGGAAGCCCAGGGGCAGCCGAATCTGGACCAGATCAATTTGTTCGCCTTGCTGGGCATTGACTCCAGTGTGATTTATACGCAGATCGAAAACGGAAAACGAGAAGTGGATCTGGACATCGTGCGCGGCGAAATTAAGGCGCGCGCGCGCGTCCAATGGCTGCCTGAACAGAATTGGCTGGTGGTGCAGTTCGAACATTTGACCGCAACGGCGAACGGGGAAGAAGACACATCGCCGCTGACGGTCCAGGAGCTGCTGCAAGAACGTGAGATCACGTACCGCAATCTGCTCGCGGCGTATCTCCGATTGCAAGAGGTCAACCGGCAGAAGACGGTTTTCCTGGGTTCGGCGGCGCATGAGCTGAAGACGCCGCTGGCCGTCATCAAGGGATATTACGACTTGCTACTCACGGGCTCACTGGGGCGCCTCACGGATAAGCAGAGGGATATTCTTGAGGAATCAAAAGAAAGCTGTGAGCGGCTTGTCCGGCTCGTTTCGATGTTCCTGAACTACTCGGCGCTGGAGAGCGGCAAACTGGTGTTGCATCTGCGGGAGAACGACATTCGCGATTGTCTGGACGAGCTCGCGAAACGCTGGCAAGAAGCGTTTCAGCGCAAGGGCGTGCGGCTGGAGACGTCGTTCAACCCGTGGGTTCCCACGCTGCGCTTCGATTATCAAAAGGTGCAGCAGGCCGCAGCCAACCTGGTGGACAACGCGCTGAAACACACGCCCGCCGGCGGGTGCGTGACGCTGGGCGCGGCGCCGCACTTTTGGGAACGGCGCACAGCGGAGGTGGCCCCGGTGCAAGAGCGGCGCCGCACGCTGGAGGCGCAGCCAAACAGCGTCGAAGTCTGGGTGTCGGACTCGGGTCCGGGCATAGCTCCCGAGCACCACCAGGAAGTCTTTGAAGATTTCGTGCGCGTGGACCGCAACACGTCGGGGATGGGGCTGGGGCTGGCCATCGCCAAGCGCCTAGTGCAGGCCCACCGGGGAAAGATTTGGGTGGAAAGCGAAGTCGGAAACGGCAGTACGTTTACATTCCTGCTGCCCATTGATGCGAATTGAAAACGTTTCGGAAAGAGGGGGCTGTTATGGCCGTGAAAGAAAAGATTCTCGTCGTCGATGACGAGCCAAGCATCCGAAAATACTTGCAGACGCTGCTGGAAGTGGATGGATTCGAGGTGGAAACGGTCTGTTCCGGCAGGGAAGCGATCGAAAAGGTCGGCAAGGGCGAACGGCCCGATTTCATTATTCTGGACGTGTTGATGCCGGACCTGGACGGCGTGGAGACGCTCAAGGAGCTGCTCCAGGTGGACCGTACGCTGCATGTGATCATGCTCTCCTGTTCGAACGAGGTAGGGACCGTGGTGGAGGCCATCCGCATTGGGGCGCTGGACTACCTCACCAAGCCGTTCGAAAAGACGGAGCTCGACGCGGCCATGCTGAAGTGCCGGCAGAAGAAACATCTCCATGTGGAGAATCAAGCGCTGCGCGATTACTGCGATCAGCTCACCGAAGATTTGAGTTTCCTGGCGGCCAGCCCGCAGATGGTGCGCATTCGCCAGCAGATTCTGCAAATCGCTCCCGTGGACGTGCCGGTATTCATCTGCGGAGAAAGCGGCGTGGGCAAGGAAGTGGTGGCGCGAATGATTCACCTGCGTTCGAAGCGTTCGACGCAGCCGTTTGTAAAAGTGAACTGCGCGGCGCTGCCTTGCGAACTGCTGGAATCGGAGCTATTCGGATTCGAGCAGGGCGCCTTTACGGGGGCCATCCGCGCGAAACCCGGCAAATTCGAACTGGCGAATAAAGGCACGATTTTCCTGGATGAAATTGCGGAGATGAGCACGCACCTGCAGGCCAAACTTCTTCACATTTTGCAGGATCATCAGTATTCGCGGCTGGGGGGGCGGCACCTGATTGATATGGACGTGCGCGTCCTGGCCGCCACGAACGTAGACGTTCACGAGGCCATGAAAGATGGACGATTCCGCGAGGATCTTTATTACCGCCTGAACGTGCTTTCCATCAACGTGCCGCCGTTGCGCGAACGGACAGCGGAAATTCCGCTGCTCTTCCAGCACTTCCTGGAAAAGTACCGGGAGAAGTTCGACAAACCCACGCCCGAGCCTTCGAAGCATCTGCTGGAAGCGGCCATGCGCTATCCGTGGCCGGGAAACCTGCGTGAGCTGGAAAACTTTGTGAAGCGCTACGTGATTCTGGAAGATGATGAAGGCAGCCTCCGCGAATTGGTGAAATGTCTTCCACGCGCCAGCGCACTTCGCCGCGCCAGGAACCTCCGCCGCGGGAACTGGGCTTGAAGGCACTGGTTCGGGGCCTCAAGGACGAAGCGGAAATGGAAGCCATCGCAGACGCGCTGGAGAAGACGCGCTGGTGCCGCAAGGACGCCGCGAAAATGCTCGGCATCAGCTACAAGGCGCTGCTCTACAAGATGCGGCAGTTCAACCTGGATACGCCGCGCACCCGAAAATCGGCTGCGGCGCCAGCGGCGGCTGAGGAGCCGGCGGCAGCAGCGGGCGCGCTTCGCAATCCATAGTACGAACACAGAGAAAGTGGAAGAGCGGCTGTTTCAGAATAATTTTCGCCGGGATGACCGTCACATTCGGCCGCGGTAGAGTTTGATCAACTCGCGGTCCGCGAGCACGGACTCGCTCTTGACACCCAGGAAATAGAAGGCAGACGCGGAATCAAAGGATCCCGCGTTGCGGATCGAAAGACCGTCGAAATATTTCCAATAGAAAGAAGTGAGCTTTGCGAAGGTGTCCATAAGGTTTCTAAGGATTGGAGAATCGGAGAGACTCAGGAGGAAATGGCGGTAGGACCAGGCGAGAGCCATGCCCGTCCCACAGACCGGGCCGCTGGAGACTTCTTCAAAGCGACGGAAGAGACGGCGGTGACCCAGATGGGTGAATCGCGTGAAATCAAAGCGGCCCTCGTGGACCTGCTGAATGAACGGGGTCTCCGCATAAACCAGGCCGGAAGGCCGCAGCACTCGAAATATCTCTTCCACGCAGCGGTAGGGATCCACGACGTGTTCGAGCACGGCCTGCACGACAACACCATCAAAAGAGTCATCCGCGAAGGGCAAGTCGTGCCCGTCGCAGATCAGCGCGGTGCGCGGACCGAAGACGACGTCTGTCTCCACAAGCTGGAGGGGAGGGGCGATCTTGAGCAGGACGTCGAATCCCTCCCCCTCATTCTTTCCCCCGACCACCAACACCCTGGGAGCCTGTCCGCGCTTGAGCAGCAATTCCGCGAGTTTTTGAAAGTTCGCGGTTCCAAGAATGTTCCGGCTTATGCCCGGAATCAGCCCGCGGACCACATCCTTGATAGTCGAAGATGATGCAGGGGGTCCGGGCCGAGACGGCCGGCGGTAATCGTCAATCGAAAAGAGGCTTCGCTTCTCATTGAGAAGAATGGGCACGCCGTCCACGATCGGAAAGGAGGAGGCACACGTTCCGGCTTGGCAGCGGAGAGAGCCTGCGCCAACGCCGAGAACGGAGCGGCAGAGAGGACAACGCAATGACGACACGATTTCCGAGGGGAGGGATGGAAGAGTGTCTGTCAACGGCGCACCTCCGAAATGGCTGCGCATTATAGCCCGATCTGGGGCCGTATTCGTGTCTTTTCGGCCCGCGTTTTGGCGGATGAATTACACCCCAGCCACAATTTCCGAAAGGGCTTACGGAGTCTCTGAGTACGGTCACACTAGCCTCAATTTGTGCTTCAGCGCGGAGGTGTTCTGCGCTACTCTCTGTTGCACCGTGACTGCGGGGGCGTGGAAGATTCCGTCGGATATTGTCTAACCTCCCTTTTGATAGTTTCTTGGCTTTCACCGGGGCGAACTTGGGGGCTCACAGAGGATGGGGATCATGACGGAACGACGCATTGCACGTCGCTACGACTTGTCACTGCCCGTCATCATTCGAGTGCCCGCGGAGCGCGCCGCTGATTCACAGCAGGGCAAGACGCGCGATATCTCGACTCGCGGGCTCTACTTCGTGGTGAATGAGGATCTCGAGGCGGGCTCGGAACTGGACATTACGCTGACGTTGCCTGCGGAAATCACGCAGGGCTCTGAAGTTTTTGTTCGCGCCATGGGCAAAGTGGTGCGCGTGGAGCGGCGTATGGAAGACGGTGACCAGCGTCTCGGCGTCGCCGCCGTCATCGAGCGCTACGACATTATTCGCGGGGAAACCGGCCGGCCCTGAGCCGCCGGCCCTCTAATATCGTGTGGCCTCAATTCTGAGGGGCGGGATGCGCCAACAATTTCTTGACAGCGGCGACACGGGAAAACGGTTTCGGTTCTCAGGTAGGCTTTTCCTCCTTATCTGAATCCACCCTGTGGACCCGCCACTTGCCTCTCGGGCACAAACTCTCCGGGGAGAGTATTTTTCCATTAGAATCAATCGTTTACGGGCTGAGAATCTCTTCTAGAATGCCAGGAACCTGGCACATCTAAGCTGTTTCATTTGGCCTGCCAGGTGCATTCTTTTCCACCACAGTAAGGACGAAGAGCTGGAAAGCTGCATGCCTTCAACCGCTGCGACAAAATCCGGCAGTTCACCCACGCCGACGGGCCTTCCCCCGGATACGGTCCTTTTTGGCGCATCCGCAGCAATGGAGGGAGTCCGCCGCCGTGCCGAAAAGATCTGCCGTACGAACCTGCCTGTTCTGATCCAGGGGCAGGGGGGAACGGGAAAAGAGATTCTGGCTCGGTGGGTCCATGGGCACTCGTCGTTCCAAGGGGGCCAATTCGTCAAGGTCAATTGCGCGGCGATTCCCGGCGCGCTTCTCGAGAGCGAGCTCTTCGGTTACGAGAAGGGCGCGTTTACGGGGGCCCAAGTGATGAAACCGGGCCGTCTCGAGATGGCGGAAAAGGGCACCCTCTTTCTTGATGAAATCGCCGATCTCGACCTGGGACTCCAAGCCAAGCTGCTGCAATTCCTGCAGGACGGAAGGTTCTCGCGAATCGGCGACCGGGAAGAACGACGCGTGGAGACACGCGTGATTTGCGCCACCAGCCGCAGCCTGGAAGACGAAATGGCCGCCGGGCGCTTTCGTTCCGATTTGTTCTACAGAATCAATGTGGTGCGCATTCAGATGCCGCGCCTGGCGGACCGGCGCGAAGATATCCCGAAGCTTGCGGAATACTTCCGCGGTCAGCTCGAGCAGCGTTTCGCCAAGGCATCCACACCGCTGGCAAGCGAACTTCTGGAGCTCCTAAAGAACGAGGAGTGGCCCGGGAACATTCGGGAACTGGAGAACCGCATCGCACGTCATGTCGTGCTCGGGGCCGAGGAAGCGCCCGCGAAAACCGTGCCGATGAGGCGACAGGCCACAGGTGAGCCGACCGCCGGCCCGGATGGCTACCTGCCGTTGAAGCTGCGCGCCAAGGAAGCCATACGAGAGATGGAGAAGAGGGTCATTTTGGAGGCGCTTCACGCCAACCAGTGGAACCGGCGGAAGGCTGCCCAGGCTCTGAAGATCAGCTATCGGGCTCTCATTTACAAGATCCGCGATGCAGGCCTCTCCCAGCGCGATGGCGGGCGTTCTGCCCGCACTTCGGGTATTCCCGCCGGTAAGACTCTGCCCCTGGAATGACCCCTCCTAATACCGGCCTGCTAAATTGCCGCGTTCTCAGCCGTAGATTCTGCGTTGAAACACAGGCAGTCCGCCTCACTTGCTGCCCGTAATCCGCACCTGGTTGTAGCCGAAGTTTTCCACAGCCACCGCAGCTGGAAACTTGCCTTGCCCTTGAGGACAGGGGTACAACTGCCCCCTAACTGGACCAGCGTTTGGGTACAAGTGGTCTATTTTGCTACCTCTGTCCAGTTACGCCGGGACTCCCCTCCCGGTTAGCCTCTCACGTGTGGGGCACGTGTGAGCACCTCGGACTTGGGTGGCTGAGGTGAAAAATCGACTGGGGGAAGTGATGAACTGGGGCTTCACGGTTTTTGGCACGTACCACGACACAGTGAAGAAATCGACCGCAATCCTATTATTGGCAGGACTGGCCTGGCTACAAGCCGGCTGCTCCGGCTTGGTAAGCGCTGGTGCAGGCAACAACGGAGGCGGCAATCCTGTGCCGCTGACGATGTCCGCTGCTACAGCTACAGCATCTTCCGGGACACAGATTTCCGCTTCGTGGACGACCAGCCAGCCGGCCAACTCGCAGGTGGAGTACGGCACCACGACGAGCTACGGCTCGATGGGCACGCTGGACTCGACGATGTTGACCAGCCACCAGCAGTCGCTGAGCGGCCTGACTGCCGGAACGACTTACCATTTGCGGTTGCACTCGACCGACGCCAACAGCAACACCGCCGTCAGCGGCGACTTGACCGTGATTACGTCCGCGACTCCTGATACGGTGGCGCCGACAGTTGCGGTTTCGGCGCCGGCGGCAAGCGCCACGGTATCGGGCGCGGTGACGGTTTCAGCGAACGCTTCGGACAACGTAGGCGTGGCCAGCGTGCAGTTCCAGCTCGATGGCGCAAATCTGGGCAGCCTCGATACGGCATCTCCCTACTCCGTTTCCTGGACCACAACGACGGCAAGCAACGCCTCGCACACGCTGCGCGCGATTGCTAAGGATGCAGCGGGAAACTCGACGACGAGCGCCAACGTAACGGTGACGGTGAGCAACACAACAGCGGACACCACGGCGCCGACGGTTACGATTTCAGCGCCAGCGGCAAGCGCCACGGTATCGGGCGCGGTGACGGTTTCAGCGAACGCTTCGGACAACGTAGGCGTGGCCAGCGTGCAGTTCCAGCTCGATGGCGCAAATCTGGGCAGCCTCGATACGGC
>JBGPGF010000055.1:0-15092 GCA_041483755.1 Terriglobia bacterium
TCCAGATACACTGTAGGCTGCGCCCTCTGCGAGTTCGCCTCGCGGTCTGCTTTCCCCGTGAGTACGTCCACGTCCCTCGGATCGAGCGGATGGCCGGGCGTAAGATTGGGGTCCTGCGCTTGTGCCGGAGGCGTCGCCTCTTTTGCCGGAGTCGTGTTCGCTGCCGGGGCCGCCTCTCGCGGCGAATCCGCTGACGCTGGCTTCGTGGATTCCTGCGGCGGCGGATCCTGCGCACATACCGGCGCGGCGGAAATCAGCAGCGCTGCCACGAGTAATGTCGTCTTCATCGCTTCCTCCGGAAAACGGTTTACCATCGCTATTCTAACATCGAACGCCACACCAGCGGAGCCCGGCCCGTAAACGACAAGGGAGGAGCGGTGCAGCTCCTCCCTCGCCGGTGGCCCTCCTCTGCTCTTCTTCGATTACAGCGATTTCAGGAACGTGACCAGCCGGTCGCGCTCCTGCTCGGTGAGGTTGCGGAAATTGCGCACGACGCCGAAAGCCTCCCCGCTGTGACGCAGGATGGCTTCCTCAAAGGTGAGAGATAAGCCGTCATGCATCATCCGGTCGCGCAGCCGCACGCCCCAAAGCGGCGGCGTGCGGAGTTTGTTCGCCGTTTGCGCGCCGCCGTTCTGCACGATGCCGTCGCCCGTGCCGACGTTGTGCAGCAGGAAGTCGCTGAAGGGATGAATCGTCTTGTTGCCCAGCGCGTCGGGAACAACGAACGAACCTCCGTTGATCACCGAGCCCGTGGGCGCCGTGACGATCGAAGAGACGTGGCAGGTGTCGCAGCCGATTCGGTCGAAAGCGTCTGCGCCCTGCTTGGCGTCAATTGTGGCGGCCAGGGTTTCATCGCGCGCCGGGGCTTTGCTCAACCGCATGAACCGTGCAAAGCGGTCGATGTCACCGAGACCGTCCACAGGATCCGCGTTGTTTTCGGGGTCCTGCGTTGTCTTGCAGACCGTGGTGGTGTCCACGGGTTGCAGCCGGCTCGTGATTCCCATCTCGTTCAGATAGGCATCCGCGGAGAAGGACAGCAGGCTGGCGTGCTGGTTCTTCCAGCCAAACCGCGCGATGCGCATCTGGCCGGGCGCTTCCGAGACCGGCACGAAGATGGCTTGACCACAGATCTGGCCGTTGGTTTCCCTGCACTGTTTGGCCGCGATCTGCTGGATGGTAGAGCCTGGGATGGCCTCGACAAAGCCGTCGCCAAGCACGTTCAGAGACGTACGCAAGGTGCGCACGTTTGCGTTGCCGGGAACACGCTCCTGAACTTCGGTATTGGGAAAGTCACCGCTGGGGCAGATGGCGCGATCGTTGATGAGCGAGCGGCTGGGAATCACCGCCGTCCCATCGGCGATGGGCACGTCGAGGGCCTGGAATTGGCCGAATCTATTCACGCGGCCGACGCGCAGCTCCGTAACCTGGCTGATGCCGCCGGAGACCGGGCTCTGGTGGCATTCCCGGCAGGATTGCGCGTTGTAAACCGGCCCCAGTCCATCGGAGATGCCTTCGACCTCGTCAAACGCGGCTTGGTCCTCCAGGTGAACTTGCTGCAAGTTTGGGTCGTTGGAGTTTCCATCGAATCCCGCAGGAGCCTCCTGCGGCGCTGTGGTTGAGGGCGCCAGTTGATCCTGCCAGGCCAATTGCGAGCCAGGCCGCGATTGCCCAGTTTGGTCGGATGCTACGGCCAGCGTGACGCCGGCCATGAGCAGAGCCAGAGATAGCGCTGTCACTGCGCTGCTTTTGAGTTTCTCGATGATGCCGCGGACGAACTGCTGTTTTTCTTTCATATGAGCCACTCGTCGCCTCGAAGAGACGAACCCTCCCTCGTTTGATATGGATCGAGAGCTCTTGGGCATGCCGCCGGCGTGGCTGGAGAGAGACCCGGCGCGGGGCAACACTCGTGGACTGGGAGACCTTGGCCGAGAACACTATAGAAACGTGATGAGACGCGCAACGTCCCGACGGCCAGGAACCGCCTGCCCTTTCGTACAGGCTGCATTTCGCACCCCGCTTACCCGGCTGGGCAGCCGAGTTTCGAGAGGCAAGCTCGCCTTGAAGGGCGCGTAAACCCCGCAGTACAATCGCTCGTTTGCTGCGTGAGGAGAAAACCATTCATGACCGCCACCGAGTTCACCAACGAGCCCTTCCTCGATTTCTCCAAGCCCGAAAATCGCAGGGCCATGGACGCGGCCCTCAAAAAGGTCGCCGCGGAATTCGGCCGCGAGTATCCGCTGTACATCGCCGGGCAGAAGGTCACCACGCCGGAAAAGCGCACTTCCACCAATCCTTCGCATCCCGCGCAGGTCATCGGCGTATTTCAGTCCGCAACGGTGGAACTGGCGCAGCAAGCCGTCGAATCCGCGCACAAAGCTTTTGACTCCTGGAAGCGCGTTCCCGCCGAAAAGCGCGCCGCATGCATTTTTCGCGCGGCCGCGATTCTTCGCGGACGCAAGTTTGAGATGAACGCCCTGATCTGCTACGAAGTCGGCAAGACCTGGCCGGAAGCTGACGCGGACACCGCCGAAACCATCGATTTCTGCGAATTCTACGCCCGCGAGATGCTGCGTCTTGCCGGACCGCAAAAACTCACGCCGATGAAGGGTGAGAAAAACTATTTGCTGTACATCCCGCTCGGCGTCGGAGTCATCATCCCGCCGTGGAATTTTCCTTGCGCCATTGCCGCGGGAATGACGGTAGCTTCACTCGTCACCGGAAACACCGTCGTGCTCAAGCCCGCGAGCGATTCCCCAACCGTCGCGGCCAAGTTTGTCGAGATTCTGTACGAAGCCGGCATTCCCAAGGAAGCGCTCAACTTTGTCACCGGTTCCGGCGGCGCGATCGGCGACGGGCTCGTCCAGCATCCGAAAACGCGCTACATCGGCTTCACCGGCTCGAAGGAGGTCGGCCTGCACATCAGCGAGCTCGCCGGCAAGGCGGTTCCGGGCCAGATCTGGATCAAGCGCACTGTGCTCGAGATGGGCGGCAAGGATTCCATCATCGTGGACGAGGAAGCCGACATGGACGCCGCCGTGGAAGGCGTGGCGCAGTCGGCCTTCGGCTACCAGGGGCAAAAATGTTCGGCGTGTTCCCGCGCCATCGTGTCGGAGAAGATCTACGACACGTTTCTACAAAAGCTCGTCGAGCGGACGAAGAAGATCAACGTCGGACCGAGCGAGGACCACAACAATTATATGGGCCCGGTCGTCAGCCAATCCGCGATGAAAACGATTCTGAATTACATCGAGGTGGGAAAAAAGGAAGGGCACGTGGTCGCCGGCGGCGGCCGCGCCCCGGGCGATGGCTACTTCATTGAGCCCACGATCATCGCCGACGTGCCTCCGAAGGCGCGCATCTCCTTGGAAGAGATTTTTGGGCCCGTTCTCGCCGTGATCAAGGCGCGCGACTTCGACCACGCGCTGGAAATTGCCAACAACACGGAGTTCGGCCTCACCGGCGGCGTCTATTCCCGCAATCCCGCGAAGATCGAAAAAGCCTCCGACAACTTCCACGTCGGCAATCTCTACTTCAACCGCAAATGCACCGGCGCGATGGTCGGCGCGCATCCCTTCGGCGGATTCAACATGTCCGGCACGGATTCCAAAGCGGGCGGCAGGGACTACCTGCTGCTCTTCCTGCAAGCCAAAACCGTCGCCGAAAAGCTCGGAATGACGTAGAGTCTCACTAGAGCGATGAAATTCGGCGAGTTCCTTCTCGAGCAGTCACCCGTGTACCGGCTTTGGCAGGCGCCCTTCGCCGCGGTCAAACTCGCGCCCGTTCTCGCCCACAACGATTTGCAGCGCGTGCGCCGCGTCCTCGACGTCGGCTGCGGTCCGGGAACCAACACGCCTCGCTTCGCGCACGCGGATTATCTCGGCATTGACATCAATCCGCGGTACATCGAATTCGCCCGGCGCAAATTCAACCGCCAGTTCATCGTCGCCGATGTCACGACCTATCATGTTTCTCCCGAGGAGCGCTTCGACTTCATTCTGGTGAACAGTTTTCTGCATCACATTGATTCGCCTGCGGTCCGGCGAATTCTTTCTCACCTCGGCGGATTGCTGAGCGCCGGCGGCCACGTGCATATTCTCGAGTTGGTCCTTCCGAATGATCGTTCCCTCGCGCGGCGGCTTGCCGAATGGGACCGCGGCAACTATCCTCGTCCTCTCGAAGAGTGGCGCGCGCTGTTTGCCGAGAGTTTTGAGCTCGTCGTCTTCGAGCCCTATCCGCTCAAGGCGCTGGGCACGACTTTGTGGAACATGATTTATTGCAAGGGAAAGGCCAAGCCAAGTTCATGAGTGCGGAATTTCGCTTGTCGGTTGCCATCCCCATCCATAACGAAGAGTCCGTCCTGCCGGAACTTTTGCGGCGCACGCATGCCGTGTTGGATCAGATCCCCGGTGGCCCGCACGAACTTCTTTTCGTGGACGACGGCAGCACCGATGGCACGCTCGATCTTCTCGCGCAGGCCGCGAGCGCGGATTCGCGCATTGTCGTCATTTCGCTCTCGCGCAACTTTGGCCATCAAGCGGCCATCACCGCCGCGCTTGATCATGTTACCGGCGACGCCACCGTGGTCATGGACGGCGATCTTCAGGACGTTCCCGAAACGATTCCGCAATTCGTCCAGGGCTTCACGGATGGTTTCGACGTGGTGTACGCGCAGCGCACGCGGCGCAAAGAGCCCTGGCCACTGCGCCTGTGTTACTTCGTTTTTTATCGCATGATGGCGAAACTCTCCGATATTCGTTTGCCGCTGGATGCCGGCGACTTCGGCCTCCTGTCGCGCCGCGTCGTTGAACAGCTTCGCCACATGCCCGAGCATCACCGCTATCTGCGCGGGATGCGCAGCTGGGTCGGATTCCGCCAGACCGGCATCCCCGTCGAACGCTCCGAACGCCACTCTGGCCGCAGCAAGTACAGCCTCTTTCGCCTGATGAAGCTGGCCTCGGACGGTATTTTTGCGTTCTCCATCGTTCCGATTCGCGCCGCGGCGCTGATCGGCGCCGCGGCCATCGGCTGCTCGTTGCTCTTCGCGCTCTACGCCATTGTCGCAAAGGCTTTCCTGCATCAATCACCGAAGGGCTTCACCGCGCTCATTCTGCTCATGACGTTTCTTTCCGGCGTGGTTCTCTTTTTCCTCGGCGTGATCGGGGAATACGTGGGGCGCGTGTATGAGGAATCCAAAGGCCGGCCCATCTATATTGTGGGCCGCGTGTTTGGCGGCGCGCACGAGGCCAACACGGCGGAACGTTCGCGCCCCAAGCCCCCTCTGCGCGATCAGGCTCGCTAAAAGCATGCGGTGGCGGCTCCCGTGAATCGAGTTTTGCTGTGAACCCGGACTACGGCAAAAGTTACCGCGAACTCTACGCGACACACTGGTGGTGGCGCGCCCGCGAAGAGATGATCGTCGCTCTCCTGCGTCGCCGTCTGAAGCCGCGTACCGGCCATCGCATTCTGGATGTCGGGTGCGGCGACGGACTTTTTTTCGATCGCTTGCAGGAGTTTGGCGATGTCGAAGGCATTGAGCCGGCCACCGGCCTGGTGGACCCGCGAGGCCCGCATCGCGCTCGGATCCGCGTCGCACCCTTCGATGACGCCTTCCAGCCCGGCAAGCACTATTCGCTCATCCTCATGCTCGATGTTCTCGAACATCTGGACGCGCCCGCCGGCGCTCTCCGCCACGCCCTGGCATTGCTGGAACCCGGCGGTCTTCTCCTCATCACCGTTCCCGCGTTTCGCATTCTGTGGACAAATCACGACCGCATCAACCAGCACCGCACGCGCTTCACAAAGAAAAGCTTCCGCCGCGCCGCCACGGAGGCGGGCCTCGCGATCTCCGAATCCCGCTATTTCTTTCAGTGGTTGTTTGCGGCCAAGCTCGCCACGCGATGCAGGGAAATTGTATTCCAATCGAAAATCGAAGTTCCGCGCGTGCCGCCGCAATGGCTCAATCGCCTGCTCACCGGAATTTCGCTGGCCGAGGAGCGGCTATGCCACGGTCTTCCGATTCCATTCGGGAGCTCACTGCTGATTTTAGGCGGTCACGGCAAAGAAGAAAAACTTAACGCTGGGAGATCCACTCAAGGTCCCTCTTGATCTTCGGGAGGCTCGTAGGGGAGGAGTTCGGAAGGATCATCATCCGGTTCCGCAAGCCAGACGGTCCGGCTGCGGTAATAGGCCAGCAGCTTGTCATTTTGCGCGCGGTCCAGTTCGCGCGCCCAAACGACTTTCGATCCGTCAATGTCGGCGCCGTTGAAAACCCACTCGTCATGTAGATTGTGATCTTCCCCGTAGCGAACCAGGATGAGATGTTTCCCCGCGGTTCGCTCCAGCTTTTCTTGTATGGCGGCGCGGCTCGCCTCTCCCATGCTTCCATTCCAGTCCCACCAGTAAGGATCGTGGACTCGCCGGTAAATCCCGAGACCGACGGTGACCAGCAGCAAGAACCCGGCGGCGCGCGACAGCGCGACTCCCACTAACCGCCCCGATGGACGGAATGCACGCAGATGGCGAAACCCCTGAACGAGAAGCGCGCAGTAAACGCAGGTCACCGGCGCGGCGTAGTGCGGAAAGGACCAAACGACGGAAAAGAGCCCCGCGGTGCACATCGCTGCCACGACGGTGAGCAACCGCATGCGCCGGTCACGGAACGCAAATGGCAAGCAGAGCAGCGGGAAAATTGCGCCCGGCCACAGGAAGGTGGCCCAGTATCGAGTGATTTTCTCCGAACAAATGCGAAGCATGTCTTTCCACGTCGCGGGGAAATTGTCGCGCGCCCATCCGCCATAGAACTCTTCGAACTGCTGATTGTTGTAGCGCAGCGGCGGCTTCAAATGGCCCCAGAGAAAAAGCGGAGTGGAGTGATAGGTTCGCGTGTTCAAAACATGCGGCAGCAAAAGAGGATTGCCGGTCAGCCGCCAGTTGTAGAAACTCATGAACGCAGCCGTCAGAACGAGCACGAGTGCAACGGGAGCAACAATCCTTCGAGCCAAGTGGCGCATAGGTGGCGCCGATTTACCGCGCATCCACAGCAACAGCGCAATGCCTGCGGGAAGGCAGAGGATGAAGCCCTCAAATGGACGGCTGTTGGCGAGAATCGCCGCGCCGAACCCCAGAAGCAACGCATCGCGTACGCGCGGTTTCCGGAAGATTCGCCCCAACGCGCCCAATACGAGCGCACCACCGGCGGCAGCCACCGCGCCGCCCCAATAGCTGTTCATCCAGTAGCTGATCAGACCGAGCTTCAGAAGAGCAATCAGCCCGCCTAGAAACGCCCAGCGCGGCGGCATCCACGCTTGCAGCATCCAAACAAACGCCGCGCACATCGCCGCGGTGCTGAACACCACGCCGGTCCAGGGATGTCCGAGAAGTTTTCCCGCGGCAAGGACAAAGCCCTGCGCCGGAGGGAACATGGACGAATACGTTGGAAACCAATTGACGTGGAAAGTTTCGAAGCTGCGCCACAGGGGATGCGGCGGGTTCGCGAGCCGCCCGTGAAGAAACGTGTCTGCTTGCAACAGGTACCCGTATTCGTCGTGAATACCGGGCACCGGGACCGCCATCAAGGGCAGGAGCGAAAGCCTTAGAACAATTGTTGCGAAAAAAATGATAAGGATGGCTGCGGCCTTTTTCCTTGCGATGCGCGCGAGAGAACATTCCATTGGCCGAATCGCACGGTCTCCCAGCCGCGGCGCAAGACACCACAAACACGCGCACACGCCCAGAAGGGTCCAACCCGCCCAACTTAGATAATTGTCTTGCATCGGCTCAGCGACTTGAAAAGCCACAAGCCTAGCACGAGGAAGCCTCCGAACGCCCCATCTCCGTGGACGCTGCGCCGAGTGCGGATTCGCAGTGCGTTTCTACTTCGAGGCGCTTTCAATGAAGCTGGCGACGTTCTTCTTCAGCTTCGCGAGGTCTTCGTCGCGCAGATACATCATGTGGCCCGCCTCGTAATACTGCAGGTGGATGTTATTGCGCAATTTTTCGGAGAGCCCCAGGTGATCCATGGTGTATTCGGTGGCGAAGAAGGGCGTGGCGAGGTCGAAGATGCCGTTCTCCACTTCGACCTTCAAGTGAGGGTTCGTCACCAGCGCTTGAATCAGATCGCCTTCGACGTTCGGCGCCCCGGGGAAGCCAAAGTGATCGCCGCCCTCGTGCTTCCAGTCCCAGGCACGATTGGCATTCTCGCTCAGGATTGCGTAGTGCTTGTCCTGGCCAAACTTGAGGTCCTCGCGCAAATAACTATTGAAAGCCGCCGTGAACGCGCCGCTCACGGAGGTGTCCATCGGGTCGTATTCTCCATATTCACCCAGCAGATCGTACGTGGGCCCGGAGAACCGCGCGTCGAGCCTCCCCGTCGTTAGCCCGCGGTTTCGTTGCAATTCCTGCATGAATTGCGGAAGCTTCACGCGCAAGTTAGCTTTCACCAGATAGTCTTCGCTCAATCCCGTAAAACGCGCGAGCTTCTTGGCCACGTCGGCTTTTTCCGCCGCGCTCAACCGGTCGCCCTTCATCAGCGCCGCCGCGTAGTCCGACGCGGCATAGCGCCGCGCTTCGTCCAAAAATGCAGTCAGATTCTCCGGCCGATCCTTCAGCAGCTTGTGGTACCACGCCGTCGCGGCGTAGCTTGGCACGTAATAAATGTAAGGGAAGTCCTGCCCTTGTCCGAAAGAAATGGATCCCAGATCGAGCACGGAAGAAACCAGCACGATTCCGTTCAAATAAATATTCTCGTGCTCTTGCAGGTATTCAGCCATGGCCGCGGAGCGGAATGTTCCATAACTCTCGCCTATCAGAAATTTCGGCGAGTTCCAGCGGTTGTTGCGGCTCACGTAGGTGGTGATGAACTGCGCGATGGACTTCACGTCCTGATCCACGCCCCAGAAGTCTTTGTCCTGCGCTTTGCCGACGGCCTTGCTAAAGCCCGTGCCCACGGGATCGATAAACACCAGGTCCGTCTTATCCAGCAGGCAGTCGGCATTGTCGATGGCCTTGTACGGCGCGGGCGGAGTGGCTTCGGCGTTCGCCGTGATCACGCGCCGTGGCCCAAACGCGCCCATGTGCAGCCAAACCGATGAGGAGCCCGGCCCGCCGTTATACACAAACGCGATGGGCCGCAGACTCGCGTCCTTGACGTCGCTGCGCGTGTACGCAATGGAGAACATGCTCGCCGTGGGTTCGCCCTTATCGTCTTTCAGAAGAATCGTCTGCGCCGTCGCCTTGTAGGGAATCGACTGGCCGCCGATCTTAATGGAGTGGTCCGTGACGGAGGATTCTTCCTTGGGGGCCGCCGCGGCGCCTGAGGCCGGCGTTTCAGCAGGCTTGCCCTCTTTATCTTTATCTTTGTCCTTGTCCTGCGCCGCAACCATACCGGGCGCCGCCATCGCCAACAGGACAAAGGCCGCCATCAACCACAGTTTTACTGGGCTTTTCATCTTCATCATCCCCCGCTTCATTCGAGTATTGCGTTTCAGATCTCCGCCACAGGACCGGCGGAACACATTCCCTTGATTTTGACGCACGCGAGCGTGCTTCGTTTGCGGTGAAATAATCCTATTCCCCCGTCCGAATCGCAAGCGAAAGATAATTGCCATCCGGCGCCGCAGCGAGCGTCACGGCGGCGCAATTGTCCACGATCCAGCCGGCGCCCGCAGCGGCGAGCTCCGCGTCTCCGGCTGTGGTGCGCAACGCAAGCACGCGTGCGCCGGCGGCCCGGCCCGCCACGATTCCCGCGGGGGCGTCTTCAATCACCACGCAATCCGCCGCTGCGAATCCCAGTGTCGCGGCTCCCTTGCGGTATGGCTCCGGGTCGGGTTTACCGCGCAGAACGTCGGTCGAGGTAACTAAGTACCGCGGCTCAGGCAGCCCCGCGGCCCGGATGCGCACCAGAGCTAGGGCCCGCGTGCAGGAAGTCACGATGGCCCAGCGGTCTGGGGACAGCGCTTGCAGCAGCTCCACCGCTCCCGGCAGCGGAACCACGCCGGCTACATCCGCAATCTCGCGCCGCTCGACTTCGCCGTTCTCTGCTTCATGGTCGGCGCCGGGAAGGTATTCGCGCACCGTGGTGATGCTGGGGCGGCCGTGTGCCTTCCGAACGACCTCTGCGGGATCGAATCCGCGTTCCCTCGCCCAGCCGCTCCAAACCCGCGCCACGGCGGGCGTCGAGTCAATCAGCACGCCATCCAGATCAAACAGCACGGCACGGCACCGAATCGTAGGCATGAGCGTTAACCGCTTCGCGGTTACATCTGCATTGACCGCCTCGCGGTCACACTTGCAATGATAGCAGGAACGTTTCGGCTGCTCAGGAGCGGTGCTGCCTGCAAGCGCGGCGCTACGCTACCTTGCTGGGAGGATGGCGGGGCGAGGTCCAATCCCCTGCTGCGGTAACCAGCTCCAGACCCAGGGCAAAGGAGCCACCGGCCAGTATCTGGCAATAGACGACACGCGCCCGCGCGCGCAGGCTTCCCTGAAGCGACCGCACGTTGAGGCGCTCGTTGGGCTGCCATGGTTTGTTTGTCACCACACGCGCGCCGCGCTCGCTCACGTTTTCCGTGAAACCTTCCTGCGCGGGCATGCGGACATCCACGCTGGCAAGATCCACAGCTACTCTCACCGGAGCGCGGCTTTCGAATCGGCGCGCGGACGCACCCATACGGACCTCTGTTTCCGGGCCAGGGATATGAACGGTCGCCGGGGTGGGCCTTGGCGACTGCGACATCTTAACGCCTCAGCCTACTGGGGGGTCAAGAGTACTTGGGAAGCCCATGCAATGGCTTCCGTCCACCGCTCCGCCGCCATCAGCAGTTCGACCCGCGCGACTATTGCTCCGTTCATGTCCGTCCGGCGTGCTCTTCGGCACAAAGTTAGGCTAGAATCCTGCGGAAGTCATTTTGACAGTTGGACACGCAGGAGGGTTTCGATGCTCCGTTTTCGATGGAAGTATGTGATTAGCCTCGCCTTAACCATGGCGTTGGGTTCACTGGCGCAAGCGGATACCGTTCTGCCTGCACTCTTCTCCGATGGCATGGTCATTCAGCGGCAGTTGCCGGTACACATTTGGGGAAAAGCCGATCCCGGCGAGGCGATTTCCGTGACCTTCCGCGGAGAAACGAAGTCCACCGCGGCCGACGCTCTGGGGCGCTGGCAACTTTATCTCTCGCCCGGCGAAGCCGGCGGGCCGTTTGAACTAACAGTTCGCGCGAAGAATACGATTGTGCTGCGAGACGTTCTGGTGGGTGACGTGTGGGTGGCCTCGGGCCAGTCCAACATGGAATTCCAGATGGCGCGGGTGGCCAATGCAGCGGCGGAGATGGCCGCCGCCAAGTATCCGAACATTCGAATGTTATTGGTGAAAAGAAATTCTTCCTACTATCCGCTCGACGACGCGGCGGTGGTGCCGTGGGCAAGCTGCACGCCGGAGTCGGTGAAGGATTTTTCCGCCGTGGCCTACTTTTTTGCGCGCGAGTTACAGAGCAAGGAAAAAATCCCCATCGGGGTGATCGAATCGTATTGGGGCGGCACTCTCGGCGAGTCGTGGACAAGTCTGCGCGCACTTTCCGCGGACCCGGGTCTGATGCCTGCGTTTGCCGCGCGTGCGGCGTTTATGGACAAGCGCTCCGAGGAACTGCTTGAGCAAGACAAGGCGAAACGTGACCGCGAACAGGCGCAAGCCGCCGGCCAGCCGCTCCCCAACGCGCCGTGGCGCCCGGACCCGAACAGTTGGGCGCCCGCATTCCTCTATAACGCCATGATCGCCCCGCTCACTCCGTTTCCGATCCGTGGAGTGATCTGGTACCAAGGGGAAAGCAATTCGCGGGTGATCCTGCGGTCCACGTACGAGCGCCTGTTTCAAGCGCTGATTCGCGACTGGCGGGACAATTGGGGACAGGGTGATTTCCCGTTCCTGTTCGCGCAAATTTCTAGTTTCAAATCCACGCCGGCGGAAAACTGGCCTGAGATTCGCGAAGCGCAACGCAGAGCGCTCGGTCTGCGGAACACGGCCATGGCCGTCACCATTGACATCGGTAATCCCGATGACGTGCATCCCACCAACAAGCAGGACGTAGGCATGCGGCTGGCGCTGGCCGCGCGCGCGATTGCCTATGGAGAAAAGCTCGAGTACTCCGGGCCGCTCTTCCGCCAAGTGACGCGCGAAGAGCACGCCCTGCGCGTCTGGTTTGACCATGCGGTGAGCGGCTTGCTGGCCAAGCCGGGAGAGTTGCGCGGTTTCGAGGTTGCCGGAGCCGACGGCAATTTTGTTGCCGCGGAAGCGCGGATCGAAGGTTCCACGGTCGTGGTGTCCTCTCCAACCGTGGACTCGCCGGTTACCGTGCGCTATGGCTGGGCCAATAGTCCCGAATGTAATTTGTTCAACCGCGAAGGGCTTCCGGCCTCGCCATTTCGATCAGCGCGCTAGCAGAGTGCGCGAGGATGAATTTTGCGCCCCAGTAGCACAGACCGCCGCCCCATCGCGCGTTCTTTGCGCGATGAATTCATTCTGGGCTCTTTCCGCTCAATCATCACACAATGCGGCAGCGCGGGAAGGTCTGTTGGGGTGGGCGACGGGGCTTGAACCCGCGACATTCGGTGCCACAGACCGACGCTCTACCAACTGAGCTACGCCCACCACCGAATCAATCGTAACACGCCGCCCTGGCAGCGCAAAAGACCAGCGTGAAAAACTGGCTTGGCCTCGCTTTACTTTCCCCCGGCGTGCGGTTTCCAGCGATTCAGAAAGCCGAGAAGGTCTTCGGGGCCGAGCGACCGCGCCGATTCAAACTCACCATTCTTCTGGCTGAAGAGCAGCTTACCGTCGCTCTCCAGAACGGCCATGGCGGGGATTCCCTTATCTTTGGGCACTTCGTAGCGCTTCATGATGTCCAGATTCTTGTCGTACTCGCCGACGTCCACGTGAACGACTTCGTAGCTCGCGTTCAGCGCCGCCGCGATTTCCGGCGAATGAAACGCGGCGTCCAAAACGTGGCAGTCGTAGCACCAATTCGCCCCGAAATCGAGGAGCACGCGTTTGTGCGCTTTGGCGGCGCGCGCCAGGGCTTCCTTAATTTCGTAGTCCGCGTTCACGCCGGGGGGATAAATGTTGGCGCTCTTCGTGAGCGGCTGCTTGAGGCGCGCCAGGTCGGTGCGCTTGGTCTCCACGATTTGCCACGTCTCGCCGCGCTTCACCCAAGTCTGCGCGCCCGATATATAACGCTTCTGCATCCCGCCAATCGCCTTGATGCGCAGCTCCATCTGAAAAACGGCCTGCGCCACGTCATCGCGCGGCGCGTCAAGCCCCACCAGTTCAAGCGAGACGGAAACCAGACCGGAAGATTTGAGCCCGGCCCAGAACTTCGCCTCTTCCGCTCCCGAGAGTTTCTTCCCCGCCAGCGTCGCGATCTTCGCGGGCGGCTCCGCGCTGTAGAAAGCTTCCAGTGCCGCGGAGTTGCCGGCCAGCACAGCGGCTCTCCATCGCTGAATGGGCTCGAAGGTAGTGGATGCAGCCGCTTGAGGAGCGACTAGCGCTAGAGCCAGTGGCTGTTGACTCCCAACGAACAGAAAAAGAGAGATGGTGGCGATGGCCCGTAGTGATAGCAGACGCATATGAGTCTTCCCAAAGACTCGAACACTATAGCGCAAGCGCGATTCTAAAAGGCTGTGGAAAGCATTTGTGGCACAGCCAATCCTGGCTGTGCGCGAAAGACATTGCAACTTAGAATCAGCTGGTTACAAAATTCCGTGGCACACAAATCGCTCTGCTTCTGCATTTCTCCTCAGGCTCCTAGAACGTGAACTCCTCAATCAGCGGCGGACTCTGACCAAAGTCGCTGTAACGGATCCACTTCGGCCGAACCACGAAATACGTGATCCCCGGCCAGCTCAGCCGGCTGGGGCCGTCCAGCCATCTGGCAAAATATATCTTCTGATAGCGCGCCAGCTCGCTTCCGCTGGGTTTGTGCGCTTCGCCCTCGTACTGCACGGTCTGTTCACCCCTCCACCCAACCGCGAAGGATGCCGCGGGATTCGCCATCAGGTTCCCATACTTGCGCGAACTCTTGACCGTGTCGAAGATGATCTCCAACTCCGGTGTCACCGCAATTCCCATGAGTGCCGATTGTGGCTTGCCCTCTGGGGTTATGCTCCCCAGCACGCCCAGCTTTTGTTCCGCCATAAACCGGCAAGTGTCTGCTTTTGTCATGTCTCACGATCCCTCAAGGCAAGCCGCCAAACTGCGCTCGCCAAAACTGTGCGGTTCAAGTCCGCAGCCCAGCTACTCTAGCGCACCCAATCGCAAACGTCGCGCTTTGCTTCGTTCACCGAGACGGGATCACGCGGAGCGTGGCACAACGGAAAAACCAAAATCCCCGCGCGCGAGATCGGCGCGATGGGGCACCAGAACCTGGCTAGGGCCTCACTTGTGGTCCACTCACCAAGTGGCGCCTCCGCGACGCCACTAGACTTCTCTTGACGCCATTGGGCCGCGGGACTAGTCTATGCCTCATTGGTCGCGGGCCCTCATGCACCCTGCAACCCAGCGCGCACCGCCGCGCATCGCCGCACTTCGGCTGCCGATGTTGTCGTGTGTTCTCTTCCTGACGCTCCCCGCCTGGTGTCAGTTGACCGTCGGCGAGCAAACCACGGCCCGCGGTGAGAGAGCCCAAATCGCAGTGACTGTGCGCGACAGTGCGGGACAGCCCATCGCTGTCCCCGCCACCGTGAGGCTCTTGCGAAGCGGCGTTCCCTACGGGCAGGAATCCGCCTCCGGCGGGAGTGTGGTGTTCGTCGTGGCAGCTCTCGGTGAGTTTTCCGTCGTGGTCGAGGCCGCTGGATACAAGAACGGACAAAAGGATGTGCTCGTTCCCGTTTCCACGGAATTCAAGGTTGATGTGTACCTCCAGCGCGAATCCGGTTCCCTCCAGATCGGTCCCGTTCCCGGCCGGCCGCTGCTGGCGCCGAAAGCGAGAGAAGCGCTGGACAAGGGATTGCAGGCGCTCGGCTCGGACAAGCCGGAAGCGGCGGAGAAGTATGTGAGCGAAGCGGTAAAGCTCGCGCCCGGGCATCCGGATGTGTTGTACGTGCAA
>JBGPGF010000056.1:0-15083 GCA_041483755.1 Terriglobia bacterium
CCGGTTCAAAGGCGGCGCCGTTCTTTCGTTGACGCTGAAGACGATCACGATTGAAGGCAAGTCCTACGATATCGAAACGTCCAATCCAACCATGGCCAGCAAGGGCAAAGGCAAGCGCACGGCGGGCATGGTAGGCGGCGGTGCTGCGGGTGGCGCGATTATCGGCGCGCTCGCGGGCGGCGGCAAGGGCGCAGCGATTGGAGCAGCCATCGGCGCCGGAGCCGGCGCGGGCGGCGCGGGCTTCACAGGTAATCGCGACATCACTCTGCCCGCCGAAACCCATCTGACGTTCAAGCTGAAACAGCCGCTCGAGCTGAAGTAAGTCCGCGAGCGTCTCCTTCTGCTTTGGAAAGGCCGCCGTTTGGATCGGGCGGCCTTTCGATTTTGGCCCCCACGGTTCTCCGTTATTGACTTCCGCGGAGACCGGAGTAGACTGCCTTCCGGACACACGGTTTGCATTCCTGGGCTCCGGAATATTTTCTTTCCGTATCCTTCCCGATGTAGGACTAAGGAGAACTCACATGAAGAAGAACCCGACGTGGATGATTTCGGCTTGTCTGTTGAGTGCGGCGCTGCTGCCCGCTCTCGGGCAAGCGCAGGAGATGAAGCCGCCCAAGGTGCTGCAAATTTTCCGCGAGGAAGTGAAACCCGGAAAAACCGCGGCACATGAAAAAGTGGAAGCGGGGTGGCCGCGAGCCTTCGCCGCGGCGAAGTGGCAGACCCACTACATCGCGATGGTCTCCGTGACCGGACCGAGCGAAGCGTGGTTTTTCGCGGGATATGATTCGCTGGCGGCCTGGGAGCAGGATCAAAGGAACATGGACAAGAATGCGGCGCTGACCGCGGAAGTAAACGTGCTTCTGGAGAAAGATGGCGAATTGCTGAGCGGGGGCAGCGGCATCATCGCGCAATATCAAGACGAACTAAGCTACCGGGCCAACGGCCTGAAGATCGGCGAGATGCGCTACTTCCTGGTGTACACGTACCGCGTGAAGCCCGGCCACGACGAAGATGTTGTGCAGCTCGTCAAGATCGTACGGGAAGCGCATGAAAAAGCCAACATTCCGGAGCATTGGGCCGTTTACAAAGTCACGGCAGGAATGCCGGAAGGCACGTATCTCATTTTTCAGCCGATGAAAAGCCTCGCGGAAGTGGATGCCGTCCCGGAAACGCACGGCAAGGCGTTTGCAGACGCCCTGGGCGAGGAAGGCAAGAAAAAGCTGCGCGAGCTAACGATCGACGCTTCTCAATCCGCGGTATCCAACATTTTCGCCTTCAACCCAAAGATGAGCTACGTCTCCGCAGAAATGGCCGCGGCGGACCCGGACTTCTGGACGCCCAAGCCGGCGGCGAAGATGGCTGCCAAGGCCAAGAAGGAAGAGAAGCCAGCGGCTAAGCCGTAGGGATTCGCGCTAAGCGATTGCCCGTTTGCGAGCACAGCCGTGTGAGACATTGCTCACACGGCTGTGGCTGCCGAATTCGCGTGAATTTTACGGGTTTTTGGAGCGGGCGATGGGAATCGAACCCACGTCCGAAGCTTGTGAAGCTTCTATACTACCATTGTACGACGCCCGCCCCGGAGACTACCGTAGCAAAAACGCGCTTGCGTGACAAGACAGCCCGCGGCGCGTGTCTTGAGCTTGATGCCGCATCTAGACTGCCGCTGCGTCTCTAGTACTCATCAACGAACCGTCTGATGGTTAGAGGGGATTCTCAGTGCAAGCGTCCGCTTTCCGACTTGCTCGGAAGCCTACAAACTGCTCGTATCACTCGGGGTGCATTTGCTCCGAACAGACTGAGGCTTCCAGGTGCAAGAGGGTTCGCACGCTCGCGATCTGCGGTCGAGCACCCTCAATTCCCAAATGCTTGGATGGATCCGTGGGTGGATTCGAAGACGTCTGAGAGAAGTGCCGAGTAATTGGACAGTAGGTGCGGCAAATTCCACCACCCCGCAAAGCCACGCAGCAAAAGCCCTTTCCAAGAGATTGTCGAAAGAAACCGCAGTGACCTGTCGAGGAACGCATCAGGTTGCGAGAAGCAGCTTGCAGAAGCGTTTCCGGAGAGGCTGCTAATCTATTGACAATACAGCAGTTGCCCGCCCTGTTTTCTCGGGAAGTGAACTCCGCGTTTGGAGACAAGCTTGCCACTGTATTGATTGGAAAAGGCAAGGCCCTCGGAAACGAGCGGGAAAGGAAACGACGATGAGTGTCATCCTCATTCTTCTGTTCTTCGGGACATTTTTGACGATCGATTACTTCCGGACTCGCAGGCGGGGAGAGCAGCCGGTCGTGGCGAGGGAGAGCAAACAGGTTACTGCGATGGAGAGCCCCGCGCACATCGCCGGAATCCTCGTTCCCAAGAACCTGCGGTATCACGCTGGACACGGATGGATGCTCCGTGAGCGCCGCAATCTCGCACGCGTTGGCGTGGACGGAGTTGCGGCCAGCGTGCTGGGGCCGGTCGAGCGCATCGAGCTGCCGGCGCCGGGACATTGGGTCCGGCAAGGCCAGCGCGTGCTGTCCTTCTTCCGTAACGGACAGAAGGTCGAGATGAGTTCGCCGGTCGAAGGCGAGGTCGTCGAACTCAACGAGGCAGTGATGAAGAATCCGAGCCAGTTGCATGACGATCCATACGGAGAAGGCTGGCTGATGACGGTGCACGTGCCCGATGAAGACAGCGTCCAGCGGAATCTGATGCCGAAGAACGTGGTGGCGGCGTGGATTCAGGAAGCAGCCGAGCGGCTGTATGCACGTCAGCCCCAATTGGCCGGTGTGGTGATGGCCGAAGGGGGCGAGCCCGTGCGGGACATCGCAGCAGCATTGCCGGCAGCCTCTTGGAAGGAACTGGCAGACGAGATTTTGCAGAACGGCTGACCAACCTAAAGACGCTATGACGAAGGGGCGGGGTGGAAATCCCGCCCCCTTTTGTCGCCTTTTCCAACAGGTAGGCTAGTTGGAAAATCCCACAGTAAGCGCCAAATCACTCACCTTTGGAGCTTCTTTCCCGTGTGAACCCTGTCTTTTCTAATGTCGGCCACTGTAAACAAAGCAGTTGCGCCCACTGGTCGAAATTAGCCTGGCTGTTCAATTGCCCTCCTCATAGTCGTACGTTTGAGAGGCTCTATTGTGTCTCGGAACCGACGGGTGAGGGAAAGGCGGTTGTAGGCCATGACCAAGGCCCTCCTTTACGACAGCACTCTATGCATCGGCTGCAGGGCCTGTGAGAAGGGTTGCGCACAACAGAACGGCCTGCCTTACGACGACTCTATCGCAATCGAAGAGAAGCTCTCAGCACACAAAGTGACGGCGGTCACAACGCACGGCGACAGATTCATGCGCAAGCTGTGCATGAACTGCCTCACGCCTACCTGTGTGTCGGTCTGCCCGGTCGCGGCGCTTCAGAAGAGCGCAGATGGACCGGTCACCTATGACGCCAGCCGTTGCATGGGCTGCCGCTACTGCATGATGGCCTGTCCCTTTCAGGTGCCGGCCTACGAATGGGACAAGCGGTTGCCGGTCGTCAGAAAATGCAACATGTGTGCCGACCGTGTGACCCAGGGTTTACAGACCGCATGCGCCGAGATTTGTCCAACTGGAGCGACGAAGTTCGGAGACCGCGACGCTTTGATCGCTGAAGCGCGGCAACGCATCAGCGCCAATCCCGGCAGTTATTATGAGCACATCTATGGGATCGAAGAGGTCGGCGGCACATCGGTTCTGCTGCTGGCTGCGATTCCATTCCCGGGGCTTGGCGTGCGGGCCGACCTGCCGCGCACGCCCATGCCACTGCTGACCTGGCATGTACTGTCTGAGATTCCCAATATAGTAACGACCATGGGTGTGCTGCTGGGTGGGATCTGGTGGCTCACGCATCGTCGCACAGAGGTGGCCGCCGCGGAGCGCGCCGAAGAGGAGGCGAAATGGCCGAACAGCGGCGCTGGACGCAAATAACGTTCTGGCAGGTGGTGTTCTATGCGGTCATGATAGCGGGCCTTTACGCGACCTACCTGCGGGTCGTGCGGGGTCTTGGCGGCGCCACGCACCTGAGCGATCAGTTTCCCTGGGGGCTGTGGATTGGATTCGACATCCTGTGCGGGGTGGGCCTTGCCGCCGGCGGCTTCACTTTGGCGGCTATCGTGCACATCTTCAACATCGAACGTTACAAACCGATCCTGCGCGCCGCGATTCTTACTGCCTTCCTTGGCTACGTGCTGGTTGTCGTGGCCTTGCTGTTCGACCTGGGCCGACCCTATCGCATCTGGCACCCGTTGGTGATGTGGAATCCGCGCTCGGTGATGTTTGAAGTGGCGTGGTGCGTCACGCTGTACACCACCGTGCTGGCCTTGGAATTCGCCCCTGTGGTGTTTGAACGTTTCCGTTGGGAAAAGCCTTTGCGGTGGATCCGTGCTGTCTCCATCCCCTTGGTCATCCTCGGCGTCATTCTCTCGACACTGCACCAGTCTTCGCTGGGCAGCTTGTATCTGATCGTGCCGGAAAAGCTGCACCCCCTGTGGTATACGCCGCTGCTGCCGCTCTTCTTCTTTGTCTCGTCTGTGTGCGCGGGGCTGGCAATGACCATCTTTGAGTCTTGGCAGAGCAGCCGGGCCTTCGGCAAGCAACTGGAGCTCCCCCTCCTCGGCAGCATGGGACGCGTGCTGGCGGTACTGCTGGCCTTTTACCTGACCATGCGCTTCCTGGACCTCTTGAACCGTGGCGTTCTATCGCTGCTACTCCATCGCCGTTTGGAGACTTATCTCTTTCTGCTGGAGATCGCTCTGTTCCTGGCACCGATGCTTCTGCTCTTTCGCCGAAGAATTTGCGCGAGTGCGGCATCACTATACGGTTGCGCGGTCATGGTGCTGTTCGGATTTGTGGCCAACCGGTTGAATGTGAGCGTCACGGGCATTGAGGCCGGCACGGGAATCTCCTATGTGCCCAAGTGGACGGAAATCGCGATTACTCTGATGATCGTGGCCTTGGGGTTTGCCATATTCCGGTTTGCAGCCAAGCATCTGCCCATCTTCGATGTGGAGAAACCGGAAAAGAAGAGGGCGCAGTCCGTCCTTTCGGCTGCGCCCGGCGACTGAGGCAGGGAAAGGAGGAGGGATGCGATCGGGCAGGCAGCTCCGGTTTGGCCTGGCCCCCAAGCTGGTCGTGTGCTTGGCGGCAACGACTGCGGCGGTCATCCTTCTCTATGCCTTTGCCAGCCTCCACTATCAGCGGCTCGAATCCGAGCGCCTCGCCATCCGGGACGCCGGTGGAGTCGGCGAGCTCATCCAACGTTCGACGCGCTACTTGATGCTGCGCAACGATCGCGAAGCGCTAGAGGAAGTTCTCACCACGATCGGCGGCCAGCCGGGCATCCGGTATGTTCGGGTCTTCTCCGACACCGGCGTGATCCGGTTTTCCACGACGCAACAAGAGATCGGCACTTCGGTGAACAAGGACGCCGAAGCATGTTTTGGTTGCCACGCCGGAGGAGTTGGTTCGGCGCAGACGCACCACCCGGATCGCGTTCGAATCCTCACGGAACCGGGCGGCGAACGGCGGGTCGGCGTCATCACAGTCATTGAAAACGAGCCGGCCTGTTCGAACGCCGCGTGCCACGCGCACCCTGCCGCGCAGAAGGTGCTGGGTGTGATCGACGCCAGTCTTTCGCTGGCTCCGGTGGACGCACAGGTCGCTGGGCAGCGCTGGCGCATCGTGCGGCTCACTTTGGCTACCATGCTGGTGCTGATCGTGACCAGCCTGCTCTTCAGCTGGTACGTCGTCGCCAAGCCCGTGCGAAGACTGATGGAAGGCACCGAGCAACTGGCCGAAGGCGATCTGGCCCACCGCATTGACGTGCAGTCACGCGACGAACTCGGCGAACTGGCCGCTTCCTTCAACACCATGGCCGAATCGCTCGCACGGGCACAGAAGGAAGTCACCGATTGGGGGCGCACGCTGGAAGCGCGGGTCGAAGAAGAGACGCGCAAGGTGGAGCATGCCCAGGCGATTCTCATGGCCCGTGAAAAAATGGCCTCGCTTGGCAAATTGGCTGCGGCCGTGGCGCATGAAGTCAATAACCCGCTGGCAGGCATTCTCACGTATGCGCGACTCTCGTTGAAGGAACTGGAGAAGATCAAGTGCTCGCCCGAGTCGCGGGAAGAGGTGAGCCAAAATCTTCGCATTATCGAACGAGAGAGCCGGCGCTGCGGCAACCTGATGCGCAACCTGCTGACGTTTGCCCGGCAGACTTCGCCGAACCGCCAGCCCACGGAAATCCAAGCGCTCATTTTGGATGCTCTGACGTTGATCCGCCACCGCGCGGAACTCCAGAGCATCCGCATCGAGACGAAAGTGGAAGAGGGTCTGCCTCAGCTGCTCTGCGATCCCGATCAGATCCGGCAGGTGATTCTCGCCTTATTGGTCAACGCGGTGGAGGCCATGCCCAGTGGCGGACAACTCGAAATTGCCGCGCAAAAAGATTCCGCAGGCGGCGTTCAGCTTCGCGTGAAAGATTCGGGCGAAGGCATTTCGCCAGATGTCCTGCCGCAGATCTTCGAGCCGTTCTTCACGACGAAGCAGGACCGCTTGGGCACGGGCCTGGGGCTGGCGATCGCCCATAGCGCTCTGGAACAGCACGGTGGATCAATCACCGTCGAGACGGGGCCCGGCGAGGGCACGATGTTCGTGGTGACGCTGCCGCTTGAAGGGCCGCCCGCTGCGGAGTCCGCACCGGTAGCGGCGGACAGGGGGGCACGAACGTGACGAACGACACAATGCTGCAAACCGGCCGGGTGATGATCGTGGACGACGAATCCGTGGTTCGCGAGTCGCTTGAAAAATGGTTTGCCAATGAGGGCTATCAGACGCGCTGCTTTGCGAGCGCTGCGGAAGCCCTGGCGGCGGTGCGCCCCGGCGCATGCGACGTAGTGCTTTTGGATATCAAGATGCCGGGTATGGATGGCATGGAGTTGCAGCGCCGCTTGCGGGAAGTGGATCCCGAACTGATGGTCATTGTCATGACCGGGTACGCCTCCGTAGAGACGGCCGTGCAGGCCCTAAAGACCGGCGCCTATGACTACATCACGAAGCCCTTCGACCCGGACGATTTGCTCAACACCGTGTCTCACGCCATCGAGCACCGCCGCGCGAAGCACGAAGTACAGCGTTTGCAGGAGCACTTGAGCGAGGCACTCCCGAAGTCGGCGCTGATCGCGCAGAGTGCCGCGATGAAGCGTGTAGAGGAGATGATCGAGGTGGTGGCGCCCACCGACACGACGGTGCTAGTGACGGGCGATAGCGGCACGGGGAAGGAAGTGGTGGCGCGGGCCATCCATGCGGCAAGCCCACGGCGAAACATGCCGATGGTGGTCATCCACTGCGGCGCGCTGACCGAGACGCTGCTGGAGAGCGAATTGTTTGGCCACGAGCGCGGGGCTTTTACCGGAGCGCAGGCGCGGCGGAAGGGGAAATTCGAGGTGGCCGAGGGCGGCACGGTGTTTCTGGATGAGATCGGCGACATCAGCCTTAAGACGCAGACAGACCTGCTGCGCGTGCTTCAGGAGAAAGAAATCACTCGGGTGGGTGGCACAGAGCCGATCAAGGTGGATTTTCGTTGCATCACGGCGACGAACCGCGATCTGGAGGGAATGGTGAAAGCGGGCACTTTCCGTCTGGACCTCTTCTACCGTCTTAACGTGATGCAGATCCATCTGCCGCCGCTCCGGGAGCGCCGCGAGGAAATTCCACTCCTGGCGAAGCATTTCCTGGAAACTTTCGCGGTGGCCATGAACCGGCCAATCCCGAGAATTTCCGACGAAGCGCTGCGGGTGCTGGCGGAATACGACTGGCCGGGAAACGTTCGCGAGTTGGAAAATGCCATCGAGCGCGCGATTGTGATGAGCCGCGGAGCCGTGATCGAAGCGGGAAGCCTGCCGATCGTCGCGGCCACGAGCCCGGCGGCTCCGGCGGGGCGCCGGCTGGAAGACGTCGAGCGGCAGCACATCGAGCGCATCCTGGAAGAAACGGATTGGAACCTCTCCCGTGCAGCTCGCGTCCTCGATATTGACCGGACCACCCTGTACAACAAACTGAAGCATTTTGGATTGAAACGGGAGACTTCCCTCAGCCAATGAAGGCCATTACCCTGCTCCGGGTGGATTCATCCCGGGCGGCGTCCCGGTCCGCGAATCGATATGTGGCGATCGAGGATCTGGATGAACTGGCCGCGGGGCTGGCCCGCGTTTTCCAGGTTTCCTGCCACGTGGAGGCCGAGCCAGTTGATGCGGAATTCTCCTACGATGTCGCGCGTGAGCAGTACAACTCGACAGCGATATTACAGCGCTTGGCGGACCGAGGCGGCGAAGCGGAACGCCATCTGCTCGGTATCAGCGGCATGGATCTGTTTGTTCCCATCCTCACGTTCGTATTCGGCGAGGCGCAGTTCGAGGGACATTGCGCGGTCGTTTCCTTACATCGTCTTCGAGAGGAGTTCTTCGGGCTTGCGCCGCGAGCCGAAATCCAACGAGAGAGACTTCTGAAGGTCGCTGTGCACGAGCTGGGACATACGCTCGGGCTGCGCCATTGCGCGGACTGGCACTGCGTCATGGCCACGACACACAACGTGGAACGCCTGGACCTGAAGGGTGCGGAGTTTTGTGTGCGGTGCCTGAGCCAATCGGGGCTTGCGGCTGCGCTGCGCGGACGAGTCTGACAAGTGTCCCTCGCCAAAACACAAAACGTTCCCAAGAACCGCACCGAAGGCTCATTCGTGGCTCTCCGTGGCTGTGGACTTACAGGGGTTTCAGATACTCACTTTCATTCGGCGCAATTGAGAATTTTTGTCCCCGCCCGGAAGCATGCCGCAAGAGCACACTCGTTGTTCCCGGAGCGATGCCGGCGGCGCTTTGAAGTTTTCCGTCGAGATCAGTAACCAGGCGAAACGTACTGCTGGTCCGATAAAGAAGCTTTTCATTGAGAAAAAGTTCCGCGTGGCCAGAAGCGTATCTCACCTCGGCCGTACGCGCCGGAGTCAACTTCAGACGATAGCTGGAGCGAGTGGCGTGCGCCGGTGGACGCAGATTCCATTCCAAACGATTCTCGATCCGACGCACACCGGAAAGCCTCCATGTAAAATCCAGGAAGACCAGTGCCGCCGGCGAGTAGTCGCCGGCATCGGGCGTAAACGTTCCGTCGAGCGGATCGAGCTGTTGAAGGAATTTATTCTCGCGGAGAATTGCGCTGATCCATTGCTGCATGAGATGGGCAAGATCGGCGGGCTTGCCGTAGTGCTCCATCCAGCGTGGCGCGCGCAGGGCGGTAAGCGCTTGCGAAGCTCCTCCCCAGGAGTTGCGCGGGATGGGGCGCACGAACGCCGGATCATTCAGAGCGATGGAAGGCAGAGGATACGGGGCCCAAAAAGCCGCGGGATTGTGAATCTGGCGCTGGTAGATGGTCTCGAAGAGTTTCTGGTCCACAACGTGTTCCCCAAGCACGCGGCTGATCACGTCGCTGCGAATGCTCACGAAGCGGTCCTGCGCATCGAGATCGTAGAAAGCGGCATCGCCTGCTGAGTAAAGCCTGTCCACAATTGCCACGCGGATGGCGGCGGCGTCCTCAAGCCAGCGGCCGGCCTCGGAAGTTTTTCCGAGGGCACGAGCCATGGCCGCGAGGGCGACGCGTCCGCCGTGGACCGTTGCGGAGAGATCCGGGCACAGCCGCGGCAGGGTAGGCAATGGCGCGCATGTGCGCGCATCCGCATCCGGACAACGATTCGGAATGCCGGACCAGCGTGGGCTGTTGTCATGACCGGTGTCGTACGTGCAAAAGCCTTCACAGAGGCCGGTATGCCGAGTGTCACGGTAGCGGCGGAGCCACGCATCCCAGCGGCTGCAACTGCCGTAGGCCTTTTCCAGAAGCTCGCTGTCTCCAGTCTCTTGCGAAAGTTCCCACGCGGTCGCCGCAATCGGCACGACCATCTGAATTTGCCCGAAGCCGATTCCTGTGGTTCGCACCCAGCAGGGCAACTGACCGTCCTCGCGCTGAAGGGCAAAGAAAGCGAGGTGATTGTTGCGGGCGATATCTGGACGAACAGCCGAGTAAGCCAATCCTTCGTGCGGGGCGCACTCCAGCCAGATTCCGCCATAGTTGCTGCCTTCGATCAGTACGGGCTGAGGGTAGCCCGAAACCACGGTCGTGTTGCGGGCCAGCACATCGAGAGCGCGAGAATAAGTGGCCTGAACTTGCGAGTCGCTGGTTTCGAACGAGATGCGAGGATCGGACTTTCTCTCCGACTCTCTCTGGGAGAGCGCCGGCTTCTGGAGAGACAGAGAGAGGCCGCCCACAAGCAAACCGGACTTGGCAAGGAATTCGCGCCGTTTCATGGCCCCGATCCCACAAATAGCCTTCAATCCGTTAAATCTGAAGTTCCCCTTATTTGAAACGTGGTTCTTTGTCCCGCCAAATCTTCGGGAGGCCCCCCGCCGACATAGATGTCGTAACTGCCGGGCTGCACCCGGCGCTTGCCGTCTGCGTCCACCAGACTCAGCCGGCGCGCGTCCAGAGTGAATTGAACTCCCCTAGATTCGCCAGATTTGAGGTGCACACGATCAAATGCCACGAGCTCACGCAGCGGAGCTCCAGAGATAGCGCGTGGAATCAAGTACAACTCCACCACCTCGTCGCCTTCCACCGTGCTCGCGTTGCGTACCCTGGCACTTACGGTCAGAGATTTTCCTGCGCGAACTGTCGCACTGGTCAGCCTGGGGTCTGAGTAAGTGAAATGCGAATAGCTCAGACCGTAACCGAATGGATAGAGAGGCCGTCCGTTGAAGTACCGGTAAGTGCGATTCCGCATCGAGTAGTCGCTGAAAGCGGGCAACTGCTCGGTGCCGGCGTAAAACGTAACGGGAAGACGGCCTGCGGGATTGTTTTCTCCAAACAAGGTCTCAACGATAGCCGTGCCGCCAGACTGGCCCGGATACCACGCCTCAAGTATGGCTGCTGCACGCGACTCCGCGTCTTTGAGGGCAATCGCGCTTCCATTCATGAGGACGAGGATGAGCGGTTTGCCCGTCGCGGCCAGCTCCTCGACGAGTTTCTGTTGGACCGCCGGAAGCTCGATCGTCGTCCGGTCTCCGCCTTCGAAGCCCGGGACGTGTATGGGCATCTCTTCGCCCTCGATGTTTGGGCTGAGTCCAAGGAAAGCAATAATGGCATCGGCTTTGCCGGCAAGGGCTACAGCTTGCTCGCGCAAAGGATCTATCGGAGGCGTCCAGTGAAAGGTGAGTCCCGCCCCGAAAAGCGGCGCATCGTGCGTGTATTCGATGCGGATCGGATGTGGGTTGGTGTCCGGGAATTCAAGTTCGAAGGGCGTTGTCGGAGCACGGCGGCCATGTGTGCGCGCGTGCTTAAAATCGTAGACAAGCTTTTCATCCAGCCACACGCGGACGGTCTCTTCATCGTCACACGTGCTGCAGCGCGCCAGGGCAAACCCAAAGGCGTACTTCCCGGCTGCGGGCGCAGTGAAAGTGCCGGACCAGCGCACACCGAATTGGCCTGCAGGAACCCCGAGAGCGGGAGATGCGGCATGCCAGTCGAACTCAATCGCGGAATCCATCCGCTTCAGAACGGGCGCGCCCTGCAGATCGGCGCCGGCAAAGTATTCCGCATTTAGGCCATTTTCTTTTGCGCCAGCCGAGGGGTGGAAGACAGTCTCCGGAACGGGGACAGAGAGACCTTCCACATAAGGAGCTCCTTGGGCATACAAAACACGTCCGGGAAGACGCTGCTGGAGGGCCTTTAATGGCGTGACGGGGTTCGATGCTATGGCGTTATAGTTTCCTTCCAGCGCTGTGAGCGCCGCGGCGTTCGGCCCAATGACGGCGATTTTGTTTAGTTTCGAGGAGAGAGGCAGGGCGTGGTCCTTATTCTTCAGCAGCACCATGCTAGCTCGAGCGGCCTGAAGCGCGAGCCTGGAGTGCTCCGCGGAGTCATTCTCCGAGAACGGGATGCTATCGAACGGCACCGACGCGGGAGGATCGAACATTCCGAGGCGGAAACGAGCGGTAAACAGCCGCTTCACGGCGGCGGCGATCTCGGCCTCGGAGATGAGCCCCTGTTGCACGGCAGCGATGAGCGAAGCGTATTCCTTGCCGCAACTCAGATCGGTTCCCGCTTTCACTGATGCCGCGGAGGCGTGAGCCAGATCCGGCGCGAATTTGTGGCCCACGGCAACATCTCTAATGGCGGCGCAATCGGAAACGACGAAACCGTTGAAGAGCCAGGCTTTTTTGAGCTTTTGCTGAAGCAGAAGAGGGCTGGCGCAAGCAGGAGACCCGTCCAGTGCGTTATAGGCGCACATAACGCTGTCGGCCTTCGCGTTGACGACCAGTTCACGGAAAGCCGGAAGGTAAGTATCCTCGAGGTCGTGAGTGGAGACTACGGCGTTGAAAGTATGGCGGTCGGACTCCGGCCCACTGTGGACCGCGAAGTGTTTCGCCGTCGCTACAACCTTCAAATACCGCTGGTCGTCTCCCTGAAGGCCGCGCACGAAGGCATTGCCGATTTGCCCGGTCAAGAAGGGGTCTTCACCATAAGTTTCCTGACCGCGTCCCCAACGCGGGTCTCGCACAATGTTGATATTGGGAGACCAGATCGTGAGGCCAAAGAAGATACTGTGATTGCCTTCGCGTTGCGCCTGATTGTATTTAGCGCGCGCTTCCGTCGAGATGACATCGGCGATTTCATGCACCAGGTGTGTATCCCACGTCGCCGCCATGCCGATCGCTTGGGGAAAAACCGTGGCGTGACCGGCGCGCGCGATGCCGTGCAGCCCCTCATTCCACCAGTTGTAGGAAGGAACTTGAAGACGAGGGATGGCAACGGCGTCGTTCTGCATCTGCGAGACTTTTTCTTCCAGAGTCATGCGCCCGACCAAATCGTCAACGCGCTTATCAATGGGAAGCGTGGGGTTCAGATAGGGCGAGCTCTTCTGTGCCAAGCAATCGCCGGCCGCCAACAGAAGCAGCACTGCAACGCAAAAGCGCAACTCGCCGAGACATCGAAGAGAACTGGACATAGAGGAGCAGCTTTTCATCACTTTTCCCTTTCGGCAAATGCGGTGAAACGTGACACGGCAACAAATCTTCGTTCAGAATTCCAGGTCGCTGACGGCGTCCTCTCTTCTGTCCGGGAAATCGCGGCTGCCAATACTGCGAAAATCTTTCACGTCGTGCAGTGAATACGCGGCGGTCCCCTTGCCCGCTTTCACGCGGAATAGTTCCACTCCTTGCACATCCTGCATCCAAAACGCGGGGCGATCATCGAGTTTCAGCGTGGCGATCTCGATGTTGCTGAACTCCAGGTTGCGTGCATGCCGCAGGAAGAAGCCGCGCGCGGGAAGAGTGCCGAACATCGTCGCTTCCGGGTAGCTGTTTTCCTTCTCCGGCGGCCGGAGCGCGGCCCATTCTTTCGTGCCGCCCCCCAATTGATGGAGATACATATTTGAGATTTTGATGTCTTCCACCAAGCTGCCGGGCACGCCGCTGATAATAGAGGGATACTCCGCCACGGCATTCGAACTGACGATGTTGCTCAGGAGGACTCGCCGCAGCACTCCGGGAGCGGCGCCCTGAGGTCCGCGCATCCGTGTTCCGAGCCTAAGGAATAAGGGCGAATGCACGACGCCACGCATCGTGAGATTGTTGATGGTAATGTCTTCGATCAGCCCGCCGTCCACTGTCTCCAGCGCCAGACCGCGACAGCTCTCGAAGACACAGTTCGAGATGGTGATGTTCTTGAAACCACCATTGGACTCCGTCCCGCACTTGATGCGACCAGTGGGAGGACGAGAGCCAAGTGGATACTGCATGCGCTTGAACGTGCCGTCCAGAAGCGTGCCGTAATCATAGATTCCGGTAACGTAGCAATTGCTGATCGTGACATTCTCGGTCGCCCGAGCGTAGCCCAGCGCAAAAGAACTCTTGGGACAGATGGCATCGTCCCAGGGAGAATTGATGCTGCAGTTGGAAACGTGGACGTTCCTGCAGCAGTCCAAGTCAATTCCGTCGCGATTGCTGTCGATCTTGAGGCCGTCAATGTTCAGATTGTCCACGCCGGTGAGCAACATGGCGAAATGGCCGCAGGCCAGCATGGAGAAGTCGCGGAAGATGACGTTGCGGCAATTTTTCAGCGCGATGGCCTTGTTTCCCACGCCGGGGCTCTCCGCGCGCGGCGACTCGTTCCCTTCTCCGCGGCTTAAGCCCTTGCCCCAGATCATCCCCGGACCCAGGATGCTGACATCATGCAGATCCTCACCCCAGAGCAAGCTGTTGCGCCAGTGATTGTGGCCGAAGTCCTGAAACTTCTCCCAGGGTTGCGGTGGCCCGGCGGGATCATAGCCGCCGGTGGTTGTCCCTTCAGGAGAAACGCCGGCGGCAAGAATGGTGGCGCCTGCCTCCAGATAAAGCGAGACGGAGCTTTTCAAATGAATGGAATAGCAGAGATAGGTTCCTGCGGGTAAATATACCGTGCCGCCACCCGCTGCCGCCACCGCCTCAATGGCCCGGTTGATTGCGAGAGTGTCGAGGGTCTTGCCGTCTCCTTTGGCGCCAAAGGCATGAACGTCATGGATGCCACGCGCAGACCCTGCCGGGAGTCCCGAGGGCGGCGGTTCTGACGACTGGGCGAGCGCAGTCTGTGCCAAGCCCAAAGCCGAAGTGACTCCAGCAGCGAAGGAAGCAGCCAGGAATTCTTTCCGGGTCATTCTATTGGAGAACATAGGAATCGCGGCGCCATACACAGCGGCGGGAATCTTATGCTCTGCCGCGGCCTGAAGCAAAGGGAAAAAGCCGGAGTCCAGCGGCCCGGACGCGACGCGAAAGATCGGTTGCGAGTCCTGCACAATTTGACGGGAGTGTGTGCCTCCGCTATAGTCGTGGTGCGGGGTGGAGCAGCCTGGTAGCTCGTCGGGCTCATAACCCGAAGGTCGTCAGTTCAAATCTGACCCCCGCAACCAATTTGTCGTTTAGATTCAAGGGCTTCCTGAACTCCACAGGAAGCTCTTTTTGTTTTGAGCAAGTTAAGAGCAAAGAATTC
>JBGPGF010000057.1:0-15006 GCA_041483755.1 Terriglobia bacterium
AGCAGGCGCTCGCACTTGCTGACGCCCTCTTCGGTCAGCGTGGCCGTGCGGTGCTTCTCGTCGAGCGTGTAATCAATCTCCTGAATCAGCTTGGGAATGATCTTGTCAATCTTGAAGTATTTGTCGGTGGATTCTTCCGACGGGCCGGAAATAATCAGCGGGGTGCGGGCCTCGTCAATCAGGATGGAGTCCACTTCGTCCACGATGCCGAAGTGGTGGCCGCGCTGCACGCAGTCGGCCAGATCGTATTTCATGTTGTCGCGGAGATAGTCGAAGCCGAACTCGTTGTTCGTGCCGTAGGTGATGTCCGCGCCGTAGGCGGCGCGGCGCTCCTTGTCGTCCAGATCGTGAACGATGACGCCCACGGAAAGACCCAGCGCGCGGTAGAGCGGGCTCATCCATTCGGCGTCGCGGCGGGCCAGATAGTCGTTGACGGTGACGATGTGCACGCCCTTGCCGGTGAGTGCGTTGAGCGCCGCGGGAAGCGTGGCCACCAGCGTCTTCCCTTCTCCGGTTTTCATCTCGGCGATGGTGCCTTGGTGGAGAACATTGCCGCCGATGAGCTGCACGTCGAAATGCCGCATGCTCAGGAAGCGGCGGCCGGCTTCGCGCGCGAGCGCAAACGCAGGCGCGATGGCGGGTTCAAGGGCCTGCTTCAAGCGTTCTTTGTAGGAAGATTCAGAGAGGTCAGCGTCCTTGAGGTCTTCCTGAACTTGCGACTTCAGTGCAGCGAAGTGCTCCTTTAGCTCCGCATCGGAGAGCGCCTTGGTTTCCTCTTCGCGGGCGTTGATGGCCGCGATGAGGGGCATCATTTTCTTGATGTCGCGCTCGTGCTTCGTGCCGATGAAGCGCGCGACGACTCGGTCAATGATATTTGCTAGGTCCATGAAGTGGTCCGCCGTACCGGTTGCAGGCTGAGAGCGCGGCCGAATTCAGCGTAAGCGCGGCCGTTTCCGCGGGCGAACGCCCAAAGTGACTTCGGCGCCGTCCGCACAAACTATCATTCTATCTCAAATTCCGAATTTGACCTTCACGGAGGAACCGAGGGTAGTGGGTCAGTTTCCGGGCTTGTGACGATACGCACATGGCCACGCTCTCACCTGGCGCGCAGTCTCGCCTGCTCCTGGACACTGCGGGAAGTGGGCTGGCGCACCCACTTCGCAAGACCCCATTTCTCAATAGTTTTCGGGTTGCCGGCCATCCGGGAATTGCCGAACTTACAGAAGGCTTTGACTTACGTTTTCACAAGTTGACACCAAGTGCTCGACTGCGCGAAACGCGACAAGGGAGTAGACATCGTGCTTGCCTCTCCAGGCAATCCGGAAGGATACTTCCACCCTATGGTGAACCCACAGCAAGAAACACCGAGGAACTCTCTCTTAGCGCGAACAGCAATTCTTCTGTCCGCACTCGCTTTTTCTGGACACTGTTTGCCTGCTTCGGCTGCCAATACGACGAGGATTCCAGTCGTATCCGTGCACAAAGACGCCGATGGAATCACGCTGAAGATGAATCCGGGCGTCCTGAAACTGCAGGTGTTCTCTCCCGATGTGATTCGTGTCCTGTATATGCAAGGAGACTCGCTGCCGCCAGACAAGAGCCTTGCGGTCATTGGCAAACCCGGCCGTGCGCGATGGAAAGTATCAGAAACCGCCGAAGAAGTTCGTTTGCGCACGGGTGAAATCGAGGTGCGCGTGAATCGCGCCAGCGGGGCGGTCCGCTTCTTCGACAAGAGCGGGATACCCGTGTTGGCTGAACCGCCCGACGGAGGCAAGCTACTGGCGCCGAACCGAGTAGGGAGTCTGAATACTTTGCGCAGCCAGCAGGCGTTCCTGCTGCCATCCGATGAAGCCATCTACGGACTTGGCCAGCATCAGGAAGGCTTGATGAACTACCGAGAGTCGAACGTTCGTCTCCTGCAGGAAAACCGGGAAGTAGCTGTTCCGATGCTGGTTTCCAGTCGCGGCTACGGAGTGCTTTGGGACAATCCCGCAGTAACCGTGGTCAGCGTGGGTGGGGGCAAGGACGAAACGGTTCCAGCGACACAACTGTTCACTGACGACGGCCAACCCGGCGGACTGACCGCCAGTTACTTCCGGGGGGGGAACTTCGATGAGCCGGTTGCTACGCGCCGCGATCCGCAAGTGGAATTCAATTGGTCCGAAGTCCCGCCGCCGGACCTGCCGCACGACCAGTACAGCGTGCGCTGGTCGGGTTTCATCGAAGCCGAGCAGGCGGGGAACTATTTGCTTTTGGCCACGGCAGATGATGGTGTGCGAGTCTGGCTGGATGACCAGCTCTTGGTAAACGATTGGAGCGACCATGCCGCTGAGACTCTAGTTACCAAGGTGAATTTCGACGCCCATAGCCGACACCACATTCGCATGGAGTATTACCAAAACGGAGGTGGAGCGGTGGTCCGGCTGGCTTGGCAGTTACCTTCCGAAGCCTCGCTACCGCTCACCTGGACATCGGAAGCTGCCGATTCGATTGACTATTACTTCCTGTACGGCCCCGCGATCGATAAGGTGATTGCGGCTTATCGGCGGCTGACAGGTCCGGCCCCGATGTTCGGTAAGTGGGCGTGGGGTTTCTGGCAGTGCAAGAACCGCTACCAGACGCAGCAAGAGTTGCTCGATGTGGTCTCCCGGTATCGCAGCCTCCACGTTCCGATCGATGGCATCATTCAGGACTGGCAGTATTGGACGCCGCACCCGTGGGGTTCGCACCAATTTGACGAAGCGCGCTACCCCGATCCAGCAAGACTGATGAGTGATTTGCACGCTGAGAACGCCCACTTGCTGATTTCCGTGTGGGCCAAGTTCGATCTGGACAGCCCCAATGCAAACGAACTACGAAGCGCTGGGGCGCTTTACCAGCAAGTGATCCCCTATGTGTATCCTCCAGGGAAGGGCCAGTGGTACGACGCCTTCAATCCGACTGCGCGACAGGTTTACTGGCGCCAGCTCTCGAAAGAACTCTTCGCCTTCGGAATAGACGGCTGGTGGTTGGACGCCAGCGAACCGGAACTCAGTGGAAATTGGGGTGAGTTTCGAAACTACACCACGGCTGCAGGTCCCGGCGCGAAAGTCTTCAACGCGTATCCTTTGATGCATACCAGTGGAGTTTATGCGGGGCAGCGGGCTCAAAACCCGGAGAAGCGAGTTTTCATTCTCACTCGTTCCGCCTACGCAGGCCAACAGCGCAATGCTGCGGTGACATGGTCGGGCGACATTCAGGGCACCTGGGATGTGTTCGCCAAACAAATTCCTGCGGGATTGAATTTCTCCTTGAGCGGTATCCCTTATTGGAACACCGACACCGGTGGATTCTTCGGCGGCGATCCCGCCAATCCTGCCTATGCCGAACTATTCACGCGCTGGTTTCAATTCAGCGCCTTTTGCCCCATGTTACGCGTCCACGGCGACGGCCCTCCAAAAGAGATGTGGCGCTTTGACTCAGCGACCCAGAAGACTCTGGCGGACTACGACCAACTGCGCTATCACCTGCTGCCCTATATCTACTCTCTATCCTGGAGGGTAACGACCGCGGGCTACTCCCTCATGCGCGGTCTGGTTATGGACTTCCGCGAGGACCCAAAGGTCCACAACATTTCCGATCAATACATGTTCGGGCCTGCGCTGATGGCCGCGCCCGTAACCAAGCCGGGAGCCGTAAGCCGAAAGGTCTATCTGCCCGCGGGCACAATTTGGACCGATTTCTGGACAGGAAAGACCTATGCCGGGAATCAGGAAATCGAGGCACCCTCGCCGATAGCAACCATGCCGCTGTTCGTCCGCGCGGGCAGCATTATTCCTTACGGTCCGTCAGTCGAGTACGCTATGGAAAAGACTGACCCGATTGAGTTGCGCGTCTATCGGGGCGCCGACGGAGGCTTCACCCTCTACGAAGATGAGGGTGACAACTACAACTATGAGAAAGGCGCATACGCAACAATCCCGATTGCGTGGAACGAGTCCACTCACACCCTGAAGATTGGAAAGCGCAAAGGGAATTTTGCGGGCATGCCGGCGGAACATACCTTCCGCATCGTCTGGGTTTCACCAGACCACGGTACGGGAATTCATTCGACTGACCAAGCCGACTTGGTCATCCGCTATCGGGGGGAAGCGTTGGCCATTCCAGCGGGAGAATAGAAGGCACGTCTCAATCGCGAAGATCATCGACACCTCTCGGGATTGCGGGCGAGTTACGACGTATCTGGAAACTATTGTGAGCCCGAAGTCCTCTTGCCGGGAAGTTGGAGTGCAATACCGGCCGTGTCCTGACAAGAGGAGGGTCTGGTGTACACTGCTCTGCCCGGCGAGGGCCTAGCCTGGGAATTCGACGGAAGAATGCGCCAGCGCGGCTTGGAGCAAGACTGGAAATTTCATTATCGAGTTCCACGAGGAGACCATGCCTACCGCAAAATCCTGCCTTTTGAAAATTTGCCTAGCGCCCTTGCTGTTGGTGTCTGCCCTGGCCGCCACGGCCGCCGAACATGACGCCGTTCTCCTTTGGCCGAACGGCGCCCCCGGCTCGGAAGGCAAGACCGCTGCAGAGGCTGTGCGGCTGACCCCGGATGGCGAGCACATTGTATCGAGCGTCCACCGGCCTTCGATTACGCCGTATCTACCGTCCAAGGAGACGGCCACGGGCGCGGCGGTCATCATTGCGCCCGGCGGCGGGCATAGCGAACTGTGGTCGGACCATGAAGGACACAACGTGGCCCGGTGGCTGAGCGCGCATGGCGTCGCAGGCTTTGTGCTGAAGTATCGCCTGGCGCGGGAAAAGGGTTCCACCTACACGATCGAAGGAGATTCGCTGCGCGACATGCAGCGCGCCATTCGCCTGGTGCGCAGCCGCGCCTCGGAGTGGGGCGTTGACCCGGGGCGCATCGGCGTGATGGGTTTTTCCGCCGGGGGAGAAATCGCCGAGCTGGCCGCCATACGCCATGACGCCGGCATCGAAGGCGCAACGGACCCTATTGACCGTCAAAGTTCCAAGCCGGCATTTCAGGCGCTGCTCTATCCGGGCCTCTCGCACCCAACGAACTTCTCGCTGGAGACGCTGCTGGCCTTTTTGGCATGCGGCGAAGAAGACCGGCCGGATATTTCGCAGGGTCTTGCTGAATTCTACGTCGGCCTCAAGCGGGCCGGCGTGTCGGCGGAATTGCACATTTACGCGGGCGCACCGCACGGATTTGGTTTGCGCGAGAGGAATCGCGGCGCGGTGGCCGGCTGGCCCGCGCGGTTTCTCGAATGGATGGACTCACGCGGCTTCTTGCAGCACAAATAGCGCGTGCCGTTGCGGCGAACTGCCGGATGATTTTTGCTCTGAGCGATTCAGCGGGACACAAGAGTCTCGGCGGGCGCTTCGACGTTCTCTGGGGAAGGCGCCACCGGGCCCTGATTCCCGGCAAGGAGGCGGCGGAAGCGGCTGCGTTCGTCGAGATTCATCTCCACAATCTCGAAGGCCATGTCCTGGGCGCGGTAGTCGCGCATGAGCGCGGTAGCCGTCAGACTCCGCATTCCAAGCTGCATCTTTAGCTGAACCTGCGTGCCGGGAGGCAAGTGCCGGCTGATCGCGGCCACACCGCCCGTCAGGCTGGCGGTCTTGATCTCCAGCCGGCAGTTCTCCTGAAGATTGGTGCTGACGGCCGTCACGGGCTTCGGGAAGCGCACGCGCGTGTGACGCCGCTGGCGCACCCAGCGCGAATCCGCCTGCATCTCCAGCGGAGCAAGGGCCAGGTCTTCCGCTTCGATGCCGCTCTTCGGGCCGAAATCGCGCGTCCACTCGGGATCTAGTTTTTCGAGAGCCTGCAGCGCGGCAATGCGCAATTCGTGCGGATAACTCCAGCGCCACATCTGCTTGGTTTCCACGATGCGTTTCAGCGTCTTGATCGACTCGGGGGCGTGGATGCGGCCCAGCGCTTCGATGGCTTTCACGCGCAGGAAGGGACCGGCGCCGGCCGGCAGGTCACCGTCGGCGATGCACAGGAGCCGCGGCAGCGAGTCGCGATCCGCGGTAACGCCAATCTCGTCAATCACCAGCGGCATGACCAGGGGATCGAGGTGGTCGAGCATGGCCAGCAGAATGCGGCAGCGGCTCGGCGCGCCGCTCCCGGCTACTTGACGCACGGCGCGATCCTGCAAAGTGCGGGGAAAGTCTTTCAGGCGATGTGGGAGGGTCTGCTCAACAGCAAATGCGTCCAAGCGGGTAAGGATGCCGGTCATTTCGACGGCGTCGGCGGCCGGCCCTGCGCGGACGGCGCCGCGCAAATATTCGAGAGCCTCCGCGCCGACGGAGCGCGCGAGCTCCGCAACGTGATCCGCATCGCTCCGGAGCTGGCAGCGATTAAACCGCGTGGCGAGCTGTTCCATGCTGGCCTGGGGCAACTGGCGGAGAACGCTGGTCATGCCCTCAGCGGCCTGGCGCGCGCGCAAAGCCTCGTCCACAAACTCAGGTATGCGCTCTTCGATGCCCATCTTCGGGCGCACGCCGCGGGCCACGCCGGGCTTCTGCGATTCCACGCCGGAGATCAAATCGAGCGCCTGCTCCATCGCCGGGAAACAGCGGCTTGTGGCGGCTTCCTGGCTCAAGCGGACGAACGCGGCGCTCACATGGGCCTGCATATCCGCATCCTGCTCGACGCTGAGTCGCAACCCGAGATGGCGCAGGGCCTCTCCCAGAAGCTTGGGGTCCGCTTTCCCGTAAAGTTCCGCGAGCTCGGAGAGCCCGTCGGCGGTCTTCTTGCGCGCGTCGGCGTCGTCGCGGTCCGCGCAGGAGGCGTAATTCTGGAGGATGTTGATGGCTTCGGCGACGTCGCCCTTTTCGATCAGTGCGGCGACGTAAGAACGCACATTGCGCGGCGGGATGCACCACGCCTCTTCCGAAAGCAGCACGGCGCGCTTGCCGCTCTCCGGCACGGCGGCCCAGAATTGCCGGTCCAAAATATCGGCGTGGGATTCGACCATCACGCCGGCGTCGGTCATTTTCGATTCGTGCGCGCCCAGGATTTTGCGCAGGTTTTCGATTTCCTGATTCATGCGGTCCAGCATCTGCCGCACGGCGTTGACCTTCACTTCGCCGCGCTCGTAGCGCTCCAGCGCAAAGCGAATGGCGAGATGCTCCGCGAGACGCAAGAGGACGGATTGATCCGGCTTGCCCTCGGGTGCGGAAGCCGCAAGGCCGGCGAGCGCCTCTTTGAGCGTTGCCTGGGCCGCGCCCGGAAGTTTTGCGAGCGATTCCTGAAACGGCCCGGGAGCTACGCCGCCATGGCCCGCTCCGCCGCTCTGTCCAAGACTCGTCAAGGTTTGCAGCAGGCCGAGGATTTCTTCCTCGTCCGGGGCAGCGGGACGCATAGCGGGGCCGCCGGGCTGAAACCCTGCGCCAGCGACGGAAGTCCCTCCAGAGCCACCGCCGAAACCTCCCGCGGCGCTCGGGCCTCCGCCTTCGGCGCCCTGTGCGGCAGCAATCAGCTCGAGCAACTTTTGCGGATCGTTGAGCCACTCTTTGAACTTATCCTGATCACCGCCGAGCGCGGCGGCAGCCAGTTGCGCGGCGACGCCCACTTCTTTGAATCTCGAGTCCGTGGCGACAAAACAGATTTCGTTGATGCGCACGCCCTGGGCGCCTTCCAGCGAGACTTTCAATTGTTGCGCCAACTCGATGGGCTTGGCCTTGCCCGTCGGGAAAGCATGGGTGAATCGGCCCAGTTCCTCCTGGGTGATCGAAGGGAAAAATTGGACGCTGGCGAGACCCGCCGCGGAGAGTAATTGCGCAAACTGTTTTTCCGTTTGCGAGCCTTCGAGCGGCACGCCGTCCAGCAAAAGCTGCGCTCCACTGGCACCTAGCAGAAGGCCAGAATCGCCGCCGACGGGGATTGCCGAGTGCAACTCACGCCAGGCGATTTCGAGTTGTTCGATTGTGCGGGTGTGTTCAAAGCCGTATAGGCGGGCAAACTTAAGCAGAATGTTCAAACTACGGACGAATGCCCGTCCTGCAGCGACTTTTGGATCTGCTTTCATTCCTTAGACGCCAGATTGCTCTAGGACTTTCCCACTAGTACGGTAGGTCCTGGACCTGTCCCCGGCAATGGTACGCAAGTCCCATGTGCCCCGGCCGGTAAGACGACTTTCGGACGGGCCGCGGCCCTGCACGCAGGGACAGGTTCCATCCGATGTAGGACAGGTCGAGAAGGGGGGCTGAAGCACGGCGTTGCAGCCTACTGCTTGAGAACCGCGACGCGGCCGCGGCGCCGGCTGCGGTTTCCGACCGTGGCGACCTGCGGAATTCCGGAGAGTTCCGTGACCAGCTTCCGCAAGCGGAAACGGTCCTCGAGATCCATGTCCACAAATTCTAATGCCAAGGCCTGCTGCCGGGCGCCGCGAACGATGGCATGCGCTCTGATCGGGCGGACGCCGTGCGAAAACTTCAAGGAAATCAGCGTCCCGGGCGACAGATGACGTTCGCTGATGCCGAGTCCACCGCCGAGATTTAACTCGGGGATATTCAGCTTGAAGTTGTCGCGGAGATTCGTGGTGACCGCGGTGGCATTTCGTGACAGTTTCAGCCGGGCGTACCGCCGCTGGCGCAAAACCGTGGAACCCGGCTCCGGATCCGTGGGCTCCAGCACAAGGTCTTTGCGATCCAAGCCGCTCGCGGCCAGCTTTTCAATGGCCATCGCCGGATCAATGCGCATCAACGCTTGCACGGCGGAAATGCGCAGCTCCGTGGGGTACGTCCAGCGCCAGACCTGGCGAGCATCGAGGATTTGCTGAAGCGGCTGGCTGGCGGCCTGCGCATGCAGACGTCCGAGCGCTTCAATGACTTTCAGGCGTGCGTACGGGGCCGTGCCGGTGTCGGAGAGCAAGGCCATCAATTTCGGAATGCACTCCGGCTGGCCGCTGACCCCCATTTCATCCAGCGCCAGGGGCCGAATCAACGGATCGAGCGAATCGTACAGAGCGACCAGCAAGAGCGCGCGGCGCTCCGCGGGCACGGAAGCGATGTGCCGTATGGCCCGGTCGTGCGCCGTCCGCGGCCATTGTTCCAGACGGAGCGGAAGCACGCGTTCGACGGCCTCCGGCATAAGCTGGCCCAGCAGCCCAATCGTCTCGGCGGCCTCCGCCGGAGGGGCCGTCTCCAGAGTCTCGACAAGACTGTTGAGCGGCTCTTCCCCAAGCCCCTTGACAATCGAGCACAGCAGTTCACAGTCTTCGCGGAAACCGCATTGACCAAAGCGATTGATGATGTACAGGAGCGTCGCACGGGGCATGAGCGTCAAGATGTCAATCATGCCGTCGGGAAGTTCCCCGCTGCGAACCGCTTCCTCGATAAACTCCGGCAGGCGGTCTTCCGCGCCGATGCGCGGCCGGATGCTCTGCGTCGAGCCGGGACGCTGCGTCTCGACGTTTTCAAGGGAAGCAAGCGCCTGCTGCATCGCCGGGTAGCAGCGTCGGGAAGCCGCCTCCTGGCTGAGGCGCACGAACGCCGCGCTGACCAGAGTCTGTATTTCAGGATCGCGCTCGAGGGCCAGTTGGTTGCCGATGCGGCGGATGGCTTCGATGAGGGCGCTGCCGTCGCCGCTGCCATAGAATTCAGCCAAATCGCCGAGCCCAATCGCCGTGGTGCGGCGCGCTTCCGCGGACTCGAATCCGATGCAACTGACGTACTTAACAAGAATCTCGTTGACGGTTTTCAACTCGCCGCGGCGGAGCATCTCTTCCAGGTAGCCGCGGACGTTGCGCGGCGGGACGCACCAAGCCTCGTCTGAAATCAATACTTCGCGTTTGTTCTCCTCCGGCACCTGCTCCCAGAATTCCTGATCCAGCAGCTCGGTGAAGGACTGCGTCTGGAGCCCCGCGTTGGCCATGACTTCTTCGTGCTGCCCGAGAATTTTCCGCAGCCCCTCGATCTCTTGATTCATGCGGTCGAGAAGCTGCTTGACGGCGTTGACGCGGAGTTCGCCGCGCTCATAACTGTCCAGCGCAAAGCGGATGGCCACATGTTCGGCGAGGCGGAGCAACATGGGCTTGTCCGGTTTCTCGTTGGGCGCCTGGGCCGCAAGCCCCGCGAGCGCTTGCTGCAGGGTGAACTGCGCGCGAACAGGCATCGCACTTAAGCGCGATTGAAAAGTGGGCGCATCGAGCTTCGATTCGGGATCTTTGCGGGCGCGCCCGAGCTGCGCGAACAATCCGAGCATAGAGCGGACATCTTCCTCAGCGACGTTAAAACCGCCCGGCGCCGCCGGCGCTATGCCGAGCGGACCCCCGCCGCCACCGCCGCCGCGAAGCAGTGCGCTGGCCGCGACCCACTTGCCCGCCGCCGCACTCTCTGCCCCGCCTGTGCCGCCTCCCGTTCCTCCACCACCGCCGCCTCCCGTTCCTCCGCCCGTTCCTCCACCGCCGCCGCGAGCGACGTCCCAGAGATTGCCGCCGGTTCCTCCGCCTGCGGATGGCGAGCCTCCGGGCCCGCCTTCACCACCGCCAGGGCCACCGCCCCCCGGGCCGCCCGAGCCTCCGCCCGACCCGCGGGTCCCCTCGGCGGCGAGGATCAACGACAGCATCTTCTGCGGATCTTCCAGGAGGTCCTTGAACTTGTCCCCGTGCATCCCGAGCGCTTTTGCCGTGAGCTGCGCGGCAACCTTGACGCCGGCGATGGAGGAATCTTCAGCGATGTAGCGGATTTCGTTTACCTTGATGCTGGTGTCGCCGGCCAGCGCGCTCTTCAACTGTTCCGCAAGCGCTTGCGGCTTGGCATTGCCGGTGGGAAATGCGCGGACGAAGCGCGCGAATTGTCCCTGCGTCACCGCGGCCGAAAAGTGAATGCTGGCGATGCCGGAGGAGGAGAGGAGCTGTGCAAAACTGCGTTCGCCGGCTGCGGAGCCGAGCGGCTCGCCGTCCAGCAATATCTGGTTCCCGGAGGCGCCCAGGAGAATCCCGCCGGCGCTCTCTTTTACCGCGGCGTGGAGTTCCTTCCAAGTGGACTCGAACTGGGCAGTCGTCCGCACATGCCCAAACTCATAGAGCCGCGCAAACTTCAGCAGAATATTCAGGCTGCGGACAAATCCCTTCGCAGCCGTTCGTGTATCGGCGCCCATAGTCGTGCTCAAGATACAACAGCCGTGATGCCCGTTCTTTTACACTAGGTGGCTTCCGCTCCGGACACAAGCGCTCTGACACGCTGGTGTTGCCTTAAGATAACAGAGTCGCCGGCGGGGTTTCCGGGCATTCTGCCCATGACAGGCGCCCTGTTAACCGCTTCGCGGTGACGCAATAAAGTTGACCCCTTCGCGGTCACGCAAGACAGGGGAGGAGCGGGGTATTGGAGAGTAGAGCATCGAAAGGTTGCGGCGGGGGTACGCCGGGCATACAATCCACGCTAGAGAGCGCGAAGCCGGGATGCTTCGCTGCGGCGCTGGGTCTCCGGCACCGCAAGCGAGGCCGCTGCAGGCAGTCAAACGCTCCAGGTTGCAGGGCAAAGCGAAATGGGCGACCAGCCACCCTCTGAACGGTACAAACCGGAGATGCCGGAGATTCCGGGAGTGAACGCCGACGCTGGGCGCTCCGCCGCCGGACTGAATCACGCCACAAGACTCGCTGGCGGATTACTTCTTGTTCTGGTCGTGGCTTTTTTCGGGATTCGGATCTTGCTGCGCGCCAGGCACGCCGAGCCTACCCAGCCCGAGGCTGCTCCTCAAATCATACTGCCCACACCCCAAAGCGAGCTGCAGCCTGCCGTGCCGACTTCGACGGACTCGCAACCGGCCATTGCCGCGTTAGCGGATCTGGCACAGCCCTGGGCGTCGAAAAATTTCTTCTTTCGCAACCGGCTCTCGGGGGAAAACATACCCGCTCTGGTGCTGCGTTTGCCGGGTGGCCCGGCAACCCAGGGAGATGGGTACTGGGCGTTCTCCTTGCAGGCGCCTTACGGCACCTGCCAGTTGGAGTACATAACGGACCTTCGCAGGCTGGCTTCCGATTACGGATTCCGCGCCAAACACCCCATGGTTGGGAATCCCTGTAGCAAGACGGTCTACGATCCATTGAGACGCGCCAGCATACCGGGAGACGTATTGGTTCGCGGCTTCATTGCGCAGGGATCGGATATTCGCCCGCCGATTAGCATTGAAGTCGAAGTCCGCGGCAAGGAAATCCTCGCTACGCGCATGGAATAGCCCTTGGACGCCACAGTCCCTTGGCCTGTCGTGAGCTGGTACTAGAACTCCCCATCGCCGTGTAGTCACCCTAGCCTCCCCAAACAAGGTACGGAATGCATGAATTCTGGTCCCAAACACCGGGCGGCGTGAACCTGAATGTCCTGGCCAGGATGGAATGGCTTGGAATAAATGTAAAGCCTACATAAATACATATTTAGTTTTCAAAAAGAATATGTAGATTGGAATGCATAGGCACGCCTTCGTCGTATAGCAAACAAAACGCAACACTTAACTTGGACATGGGAGTGGACTGGAATGTGCTCAATCATGTACCTGTATAAAGCCTAGATCCGGCATCGGTGGGCGGTTGATGTCGGCAAGTTCGATTTACAACCAACGATATTCGAATTTATAAAACCTCAAGGAGGTTTAGCAATCATGCGCAAGGCATTCCTTCTTTTCTTTGCCGCAATAGTTGCGATTTCGATTGGAATTCCCTCTGCCGTGGCGCAGACCCAATTGGGCTCTGTCCATGGCTCCGTGAAAGATCCTCAAGGGAATACCGTCCCGGGAGCAAAGGCCGCACTGAAGAACGTGGCGACGAACGCTGCGTTCGAAGCATTAACGAACAATGACGGCATTTTCATCGTCGCAAACCTGGTTCCGGGCGTTTACGAAGTTGCGATCCAGAAGGAAGGCTTCCGAACTATCATTCAGCGAGTGACCGTGGCAGTCGCTGAAACCGTCAGCTTGAACTTCGCGTTGGAAATAGGCAAACTTTCGGAAAGCGTGACCATCTCCGAGTCCGCCCTAACCCTAAACACGGTGTCAGCGGAACTGAGCAAGGTCATCACTTCAAGTGACCTGGCAAACCTACCGCTGCTTACGCGAAACCCCTACGCGCTGGCGGCTATGACGGCCGGTGCGGCGGATACAGGAGCGGTCACGGGTGACACGCGCGGTTTGGGTCTTGCCGTAAATGGGCAGCGGGCTGCATCCACCAACTACATGCTGGATGGTTCGGAGAACAACGACACGTTCATTGCGGGCGTCGGTCAGACGGTGCCCCTCGATTCAGTGCAGGAGTTTAAGATTCAATCCAGCAGCACGACCGCCGAGTTCGGCCGCAACGCCGTACAGGTCAACGTAACCACGAAGGCCGGGGCCAACGCGATGCACGGCAGCGCCTATGAGTTCTACCGCGGCGCCGCTCTTTCCTCGTCGAATGTGGACGACAACGCAAAGGGAATTCCGAAGGCCAACTTTGTTCGAAACCAATTTGGTGGTTCGCTTGGCGGGCCGATCCACAAGGACAAGCTTTTCTATTTTGGTTCCCTCGAAGGGGTCCGAGTTCGCAGCAGCGCTACGAAACAGTATCTTGTCCCCACCTCGAATTGGTTCAATGCTGCTTCTCCGGAGGCACAGAGTTTTCTAACTGCTTTTGGCGGCGTCCCGACAAGTAATTGCGCCGATCAAGCGATCACAGCCCAGGACATCGTGGAGACAATTGAGGGAGGCGATTACACTGAGGATCCACTTGTAGATCAGACAGGTGCGGCTATCCCGGCAGCGACGCAGCTCCTTTGCAGAACCACGCTCCGCCAGCCCACGGATTCGGGAGGTGGCTTGCCGCAGAACACTTGGCTTGCGACCGGCCGTGTGGACTTCAACATCAACAAGAACACAAGTCTATTTGGGCGGTACGCTTTTGACAAAGAGGACGATTCCCCCGGGACCGTTAGCTTCAGCCCGTTTCCAGGCTTTACAACGGGTCAGAACATCAAGAATCAGAACCTCACTGCGACGCTGGCTCACACTTTCGGTACCAGCCTATATTCCGAATTCCGCCTTACGTATAACCGGGTCAACACCCTGCAACCGCTCGGAGCGGCGCCAGCAACCACACCTTGCTGGCAGTACGACCTTTACAACGCTCTTGGCAGTAGTGATCTGATCATCTTTCCCGGCTACAGCCCCGAGGTTTGCTCCTTTGCGGGAATCCCATTTGGCGGCCCGCAAAACATCTATCAACTCCACAACGGCTGGACCTACACCCATGGCAAGCATGTTTTCAAGTGGGGCGGCGGCTATCTCCACTTGCGAGATAACCGGACTTTCGGTGCGTACGAAGGCGCCTACTTCGATTCTTTCTCGATGCAGGATATGCTCAACGGCCAGGTGGATCTGACCCTTGCGGCGATTGATCCCAAGGGCCATGTGCCTGGCGAGAGCTACTGCATTACCGTGCCGGCTACCGGTTGCACGGTAGCAGATGGCCCCCTCGGGTTCCCCAGCTTTACACGTCACTTCCGTTACAACGAGCTGTCATTCTATGGGGAAGACTCCCTGAAAGTCACTCCGCGCTTTACGCTCACTCTTGGTCTACGCTACGAGTACTTCGGGGTGCTGCATAGCCCCGCGGGCGAACAATTCCTCGACGCGAACCTGTACCTGAACGCGATTGGGACACCTGATCCAAATACACCCCTTGTGCAGCAGATTGCCAATGCGCGTTTCCGCCGGACGAATCAATTCTATAAGCCCGACCTCGGGAACTGGGCTCCGCGCTTGAGCTTCGCCTACGACTTTTTCGGCAACAGCCGGACGGTTTTCCGGGCAGGCTACGGCATCTACTTCGACCGCAACTTTGGCAATGCGGTATTCAACGCCATTCAGAATCCACCGAACTACTCCGTCGTTACGTATGCGAATCCAATTACCATTGCCCCGAACCAGTTCGATTCCCTGGCGAACGCGGGAGGCTCGTTTGTCCTTTCCAGCTCATCCCGGATGCTCGACAACGACATGAAAACCGCCTACAGTTCGCAGTGGAACGGCACGAT
>JBGPGF010000058.1:0-14953 GCA_041483755.1 Terriglobia bacterium
GCGGCGCGGCTTTGGTTTTGATCTTGACGGGCGATGGCGGGCGGCCTTCTTTGGCCTTTCCGCCGCCGCGAGTTCACGGCGCTTCTTCGCCGCCCAGCCGGGCTTATTCGCCTGGCGGCCGCGCGCGAGGGCCAGCGCATCGGGCGGGACATTTTCCGTGATCGTCGAGCCCGCGCCGATGTACGCGCCATCGCCCACGCGCACCGGCGCGACCAGCGTCGTGTCGCTTCCGACAAATGCGCGGTTGCCGATCACCGTCGGATACTTGTGAAATCCGTCGTAGTTGCAGGTGATCGTGCCCGCGCCGATGTTGGACTTCGCTCCGATTTTCGCGTCGCCCAGATAGCTGAGGTGCATGGCCTTGCTGCCTTCGCCGAGTACGCTCTTCTTCATCTCCACGAAATTACCGATGCGCGAGCCGGCCTTCAGGTGATTCGCCGGGCGCAGCCGCGCAAAGGGGCCGATAATGACGCCGTCGTCCAGGCGGCTCTCCGCCACGACGCAGTGCGGCTCGACGGTGACGCCGTCACCGAGCGTGGCATCGGAGAGCACGCTGCCGGTGCGCACGGTGCAGCGCGCGCCGATTTTCGTTTTGCCAAGCAATTGCACGCACGGCTCGATTGTCGTGTCTTCGCCGATCTGCACGTCGGGGTCGATCAAAACGGTTTCGGGCAATTGAATCGTCACGCCCGCTTCCATCATCGCGGCGCGCTTGCGTTCGCGAAAGGCGCGGTCCACTTCGGCCAGGTCGGCGCGCGTGTTGCAGCCGAGAACCTCTTGCGGGTCCGCGGCCACCTGCGCGAGGACGGTTTCGCCGCGCGCGGCCAGCGCTGCAATGGCATCGGTGAGATACAGCTCGCGGTGCGCGTTGTGCGGCTTGACCTCGGCGAGCGCGGGCCACAGTTTTTCCAGCGTGAAGCAGTACATGCTCGAGTTGATTTCGTTGATGGCGCGCTGCTCGTCGCTGAGCTGCGATTCTTCGACAATGGCCGCGACGCTCGTGCCCGACTTGCGCACGATGCGGCCGTAGCCGGTGGGATCGTCCACAACGGCCGTGAGAACTGTCGCTGCGGCGTTGCCGTTGCGGTGCGTTGCGAGCATGGCGCGCAGCGTTTCAGGACGCACCAGAGGTGCATCGCCCGGAAGCACCAGGACGATCTTGCCCTTGGTGCCAATGGCGCGGCGCGCCATCACCATGGCGTGGCCCGTCCCGCGCTGCGGCTGCTGCAGAACAGTTTCCACGCCCAGCGGCGCGACCGCGGCGGTTACGTCCTCCGCCTGGTGGCCGATCACTGCAAGAATTTTCTTCGCACCCAGCGGCTGGCACGCGCGCAGAACGTACTCGATCAGTGTCCGCCCGCCCGCGCGGTGCAGCACTTTCGCGCGGTTGGACTTCAACCGCGTGCCTTTCCCTGCTGCAAGAATGACGATGACTAGATCCGGGGCAGCCATAACGCGGGTATCATTCTGTCGGAGATGGGGGGATTACGCAATCGGTCCCGGTAAAGGTTTGCCAAAGTTTAATCGGCGGCAGGAAGGGGGGTGGCGGTGAAGGCCGTGAACTCGTCTCTGATTCCTGCGGGGGCAACAGCGGCATCCGTGGTAACAGTCCAAAGCGAGGGATCGGCGAGCAACCGGCTGACGAGCTGGGTGTGCAAAGCGTGGCCGGCTTTGTAGGCTTCGACGCGCGCAAGGAGCGGCAGCCCAACCAGCGCGAGGTCGCCGATGAGGTCTAGCGCCTTGTGGCGGCCAAATTCGTCGGCGAAGCGCAGCGGACCGTTCATCACGCCGTCGCTCGTCAGCACAATCGCGTTTTCCAGCGAGCCGCCGCGGATCAGCCCCATGTCGCGCAACGGCTGAATGTCACGCTCGAAACAAAACGTGCGGGCGCGCGCCAGACGCTCGCGGAATGTCTCCGCGCTGACGGTCATCTCGATTTCCTGCCGCGCCGCCAGCGGGTGCGGAAAGTCCACGTAGCAGCGCACGCGAAACTCATCCGCCGGGTAGATGCCGATGCGGCGGCCGTCTTCGCTCACTTCCAGCTGTTTCAGGACCTTTAGGAAGCGCCGCTTGCGCCGCAGCCTGCGCACGCCAGCGCGTTCCAGCATCTCCATGAACGGTTCGGCGGAGCCATCGAGAATCGGCACCTCGATAGCGTCAATATCCAGATAGATGTTGTCAATGCCGAACGAATAGACCGCGGCAAGCAAGTGCTCGGTCGTCGAGAGCAAGACGCCCTGCTTCATCAAGCTGGTGGCGTAGCTGACCCGCGCAACGTTTTGCCCGTGGGCCTCAATCGCAAAATTCTCCAAATCGGTGCGCCGGAAGACAATGCCCGTATCAGCGGGCGCAGGGACGAGCCGAAGCCGGCTCTGAACTCCGGTGTGCAGCCCTACCCCGCAAGTCTCCATTGGCCGCAGAATTGTGGTCTGAAAGCTCATCGCCAAGAGATGATTATAGCATTTGTGTCGCCAGTATTGTTGACGTGTTATCCTTTAGTTTCAATCAGTTACACAGCTTCGCGCTAGGATGATTTTAACAGTGTTGTAATCATGCAACACTTTCTGCCGCAGCCGTGCCTTTCCTGCAGCGGTAGCCCGACACTTTGCATCAAATCCCCTCGCATCTTTCGCTGCTTTCTGCAGCGCAAACACCTGCCCCTCACTGATCAGGCTTCCATTCCGATGAGCGGCGCGTCCCATCGCTGAGAAGATGTTATAATCGTCCGCTGACCGGCGCACGGATACACTATGAATCGCTTATCCAAGATTGGCATTGTCACGCTGTCGGCGGTGATTTTCTGTTACGCCGGCTTAGGCCACGTCCTTGGCAAGGCGGACGACGACAAGACCTACCGTTCGCTGACCGTTTACGGGGAGGTCCTGCAGAAGATCCAGCAGGACTACGTGGACGATCCAAACATGCACATGGTGACCGCGGGCGCGCTGCACGGCCTTCTGGAGTCGCTCGATCCGCAATCAAGCTATCTGTCGCCGCGCGAGTTCACGGAATACAAGAAAAGAATCGCCAATCCAGGCGCCGGCGAGACGGGCTTGACGCTGAGCAAGCGCTTCGGCTACATCCTCGTCGTCTCGGTTCTACCGGAAAGCCCGGCGCAGAAAGCCGCTCTGCAGAGCGGCGACATTCTGGAGTCGGTGGGCGGCTTCACAACGCGCGACATGTCTGTCGGGCAGGCGCTCAGCTTGCTGGCGGGAGATCCGGGAACGGGTGTAAAAGTATCGGTCATTCGTCGCGGACGCACCGATCCGCAGACCATTGACATTGTCCGCGAGAAGCTCGCGTCGCAGAAAATCTTGACCCAGAAAATCGACCCCGACATTCTCGTGCTTCGGTTGCCTTCGCTCGACCGGGGCCGCGCCGACGAAGTGCGCGACCGTCTGGCGCAAGCGGATAAGCAGGGCATTCACAAGATTGTTCTGGACGTGCGCGATACCGGCCGCGGAGATGTTTCCGAGGCGATTGCCGTCGCGCGCCTATTCCTGACATCCGGCACGGTCGCCACTCTGCAAGGGCAGACCGTATCGCGCCAGGTTTTCGCGGCGGAGCCTTCCAAAGTCGTTTGGAAGAACCCCGTCTCCGTGCTGGTCTCCGCAAGCACGTCGGGCGCGGCGGAGGTTTTGGCCGCCGCGATGGCCGGGAATCATCGCGGTGACCTGGTGGGCGAGCGCACCTATGGGCTGGCCTCGGAGCAGAAACTGATTCCTCTGGAAGATGGCGCTGCTTTGATTCTGACCGTCGCAAACTACTACCTGGCCAGCGGCAAAGCGATTTTGGCGGAGGGCGTCACGCCCACGGAAGTCGTCAGCGCGCAGACGGCAGCCGACGACAGCGATATTGGCGACGACTCGGCTGCGGCGGCCGGAGCGGATAAAGAAGCGCCCGCCCAGCCGCGGCCTCTTTCTCCCGAGGACCCTATACTGCGCAGGGCCATCGAGCTGCTAAAGGCGCCGGCGAAGAAGGCTGCCTAGTTCGTCCGTGGCTCGTTCCGCAACCTTCTTACCCAAACCAAGGTCGTTCCCGTGCCGTCTGAGCAGCCGCGCCAAAGGTTCGCGCGCCGCAAGCGGATTGCTGTTCGCCGCGCTTGTCCTCACTCTGACTGTCGGCGGGTGCAGGAAGAAAGTTGCGCCCCTGCCGGCCGCGGAAATTCACTCCATAACGAGAGAACTAGCGGCCGCCGCAGTTTCGGCTGCGCCTGCCGGCACAAGTGTCCGCTCGGATGCTCGTGATTCCGGCCGCCGCGCCGACCGCACCGACCACGTCTACATCACGCTCGGCACGGCCGCCGGGCGTGGGGCGGCGCTGGCGCGCATGCTGCAGGCGCTCGGCGGTGTGGCCACGCGTCACGATTTGACGCAGGACGCCCCGGCGGAGAGCGGCGGGCTGGTTCGCTTCGTCTATCGGCGCGAAGGCCTGCCCACGCACACGATTCACATCATTTCGCCGATCACCGCGCGCAACGCGGACCGCCGTGCAGAGCAGCAAGCCGCTGGCCCCCGGCTGGCCATCATCCTGGACGATCTCGGCAGCGATCGCGCCGCCGCGGACGCCATTTTCGCCCTCCCCTACCCGTTGACCGTGTCCGTTCTTCCCGATCATCCGCACTCCGCGGAGATCGCCGAAGAGGCGCACCAGCGCGGCTATCAGGTGATGTTGCACCTCCCCATGCAGTCCCTTGCGGAGGAAAAACCGGAGCCGGCGGAGTTGCGGCCGGGCTTGCCATCGCAGGAAGTCGCGGCGCTCGTGGAACGCATGCTCGCCGAAGTTCCCTACGTCACCGGCGTAAACAATCATCAGGGCTCGCAGGCTACCGCCGATCCCGCGTTAATGAGCGAATTGATGCCGGTGCTTCGCGAGCGAAACCTTTTCTACGTGGACAGTCGCACGACGGCCGCAACCGTGGCCTACGACACGGCGCAGCGCGTTGGCGTGCGATCCGGCTTCCGCAACGTGCCATTCCTCGACGATGTCGCGGAAGTGGCCGCCGTCCGCGCCCAGCTCGCGCTGGCGATCCGTGGCGCCCGCTCCAAAGGCGCAGCCATTGCTATCGGCCACCCTCATCCCGCCACGCTCGAGGCTCTCGCAGAAGTGCTCCCGCAACTCGAAGCGCAGGGCGTGCATCTGGTGTTTGCCTCGGAACTTGTTCACTAGCCCGGACTTTTCACGAGATCGTAGGGGCGCTGCTTGTTTATCCTGAGGGAAGCGAAGGCCCGCGCCCTATTTTCTACGCCTGCTGCGCAGCGGCTTGCACGTGTTGTGAACCGGCGCTCTTTGCGGGGTAGAGCTTGTGAATCACGTAGAAGAGGATTCCGATGGTCAGAAAACTGAAGACGCTGCCTTCCGGGCCGACCGTTCCGCCGGAGACCCAAGCGGGGCCGTGGAGCGATGAATTCGAAAGGTGTCCGGGCATGACAATGCCGCTATTCGGCACGGAATAGAGAAAGGTCTCCCCATAATCAAACACGGCGTGCAGTCCCACGGCCAGCCACAGACTCCCCGTGCGCCGCAACGTGAACGCCAGAAAAATTCCGACCTCCACGATGCTCAGCGCGCCCACCCAGCCTTCCCCCGGATTCCGCAGGTGTACGTACCCGAAGCCGGCCGACAACAGTATCGCCGCGGGCCAGAAGCCTATGCCGGTTGCCAGTGTGTATTGCACGTATCCGCGAAAGAGAAATTCCTCGAACAATCCCACCGCCAGAAACAGAAAGGCCCAGAACACGCCATAACGCAGGACCTCGCGGCCGTGCAGGACGAATGTGCCGAAGGAATAGCCGCCCGCCGCGTGAATCAATCCGATCAATGCGCTCACTTCCGCCAATCCCAACAGGGCTCCCACCCAGAACAGCTTGCGGAACGCTTCGCGCAGCGGGAGGCCGTACACACCCGGCGCCCGCTTCTCGATCCGCGACATAATCAGCGCCGCCCCGAAGGCCACGGCGAAGAGCCACACTTCCTGAACAAACAATCCCCTTGGGGCTCTGGCCTTTATCTCCGCAAGCCAGAAATGGCGAATGATGGGATCCGTCGCCAGCATCAGCAGAGCGGCGAACGCAAGATAAATCAGCAAACGCCAACCGGCGCGCAGCCCTTCATCGTACAGAAAGACTGTGGCGAGAAATCCGCGCTGTGGCGGTTGCGCTGAGGGCGAGGAATCCGGTGGAAGAGCTTCCGAGTCGCCGTTCATAACTCTCCTGGCAAGCGAATGCTTCCGCCGCGCATTCTAATGATTGTCGGCTCGCTCAGCCAGCACAAACTCAACCGCGCTGTTCGGCGAGACGCTTGAGCCGCACCAGGTACTCGCGGTCGCGGCGGGCGACGGCGAATCGTGTAATCATAAGATCGAACGCGCGGCCGAAGAATCCGGGCAAAGCGTATTCTTCCCTGAACAGCACGCAAGAGCCCGCTTCGGCTGGCTCGATCTCCCAGCGCTGCACTCCGCGAACGCCGTAACGGTCCTGAAAACGCCATTGGAGGACACGCGCGAAGGCATACTCCGTGACAACCGCCGTCAACGACACTTCACGCTTGCCTAGCGAGCCCCGAATCCGCACTTTCTGCCCCGCCACAAAATCCGCCGCGCCGTCCAGCACGGCGAATTCTGCCTGCATCTCCGCGCCGTACCAATAGGGCATCCGCTGCGGCACAAGGAACACCCCCACCCGGTCCGGCGGCGCGGCAATTTCAATCGTGAATGCAAGTTTCGCCATGGAAGTTAGTCACTCTACCACGGCCATGCGGCACGCAGCCTCACGCTTCTGGCGGGAAACTCGGTAGGGCTCCGAGGGCATTGGAAAAGGCGCTTGATTCGTTTGGGATTCGTGCTAACTTATGTGAGCCCATTGCCCGGTTAGCCAGATGCTGGCCGGAGGACGGCCATGGTTGCCCGGAAACCACGCGGTTCCCATCTTATACACCATCCTGTCTCCCGCGAATTCTTTTTTCTCGGAGGCCGGCTCGCCGTTGATTTCGCCAATACGGCGCACTCGCCATTTGGCCACGGCGACGCCCTCTCCGATTGGCCGCATCTGGTGCGTTTCCTGTCTGGCGCGCGCGTCATCACCCCCGAGCGGGAGCGCGCCCTTCTCGAATGGCAGCAGTCGGCATCGGCGGCGACGCAAGAGATGATGAAGGCCGCGCTTCGCCTTCGCAATTCGACGCGAGAAGGCCTTTCGGCGTTGGCCGGCAACACGTCGATCCCAGAAACAGCGATCGAGCCGATCAATGAAATCCTCGCCATTACCGAAGGCCACGACGAATTGAATTGGCACGACGGCGCATGGCGCTTGGGATTCCGCGCGCGGGAAGAACGTCCCGAATGGCTTCTCGCTGCCCTCGCGCGTTCCGCTGCGGAGATCATTGCCGAAGGAAAAGCTGCGCCGTTGCGCCATTGCGGAAACCCGCGCTGCGGGCTGCTTTTCTACGACACCTCACGCACGCGCCGCCGGCGCTGGTGTTCGATGTCCGCCTGCGGCAACCGCAGCAAGGTCGCGGCGTTCGCGCGCCGCCAGGCGCACGCCCCCCGCCATCGCGCCGCTTCCGCTTGACTCCCTCGGAGCAGGCGCTACTTCACATACTTCGGCGGGTCATGCTTCGACCACGGATCGTAAGTGTGCGCAAAGACGAGTCGGTCGGCCAGCGGCGGGTGGCCGTAGAGCCAGAACGTAATGTAGGCGGGCGGATTGGGATCAGCAAGGTCCGCCTCGCCGAGCACTTGGAAGGCATGCGCTGCTACCTCCGCTGAATCCGGCACCAAACCATGGATGACCTCCAGCCCGTACACATCGGCTGCGTGCTCTTGCATCCGGCTGAAGCCGTTCGAGACGGGAGCAGCCAGGAACACGAACACCGTAAGCAAGAGCAGCATCACGGAAAGAGAAGCCCAGTCTTCCGGCCCGTGAATCCTCCAGAGGGTACCCCATCGGCCGAGCGCCCAGTGCAGCCCGCGAAACGCCACGTAGAATGCCACCAAGAGCAGCGCCGCAAAAAAAAGGAATCCGTTGCGGACGTGGCCAAGAACGTAGTGCCCCATCTCGTGGCCGAAAACAAACAAGGTCTCCTCGGTGTTCATCTTTTGGACGGTTGTATCCCAGACGACGACTCTTTTCGAAGCTCCGAATCCCGTCACATAGGCGTTCAGCGAATACGTCTTCTCGCTGGCGCGCATCAGGAACATGCGGTCGCGCGGAATGGAGAGGCCGGCTCGTTGCACCACTCGCTCGATGGCGGATACCAGTTCCGGATGCTTGGCATCCAGCGGCTCAAATTTGTTGAACATCGGATCGATAAACCACGGACTGATGAACACGACGAAAAGCACAACCGGCAAGGCCGCGACCCAGAAGAAGAACCACCAGCGCCGCGGACTCCACCGAATCACCGCGAACAGGATCGCCGCTAGAATGCAGGAAAAGATGATGTTGAGAAGCTCCCCCTTCGACCAGTCCCATAACCACGAGCCCCACCTCTGCACCGACTGCTCATAGCGCAACGAGAGCGAGTGCCCATACAGGCTCGGGAGCAGGTCGAAAAGGTCCAAAGTGAAGATCAGCAGCGGCACAAAGATGACCAGCTGCACAAATCGCCGGTCGCTCGCACGCTCCGCCCAGTCGCGAAATTTCGCCGGCACCCCCAGGCGCAACAAAACCAGCAGGACGGCGACGCTGAAGAAAAACGAAATGAAATAGAGCGTGTAGCGCGCGCGGGAATAGGCAATGGCCTTCTCGTAGCGCTCGTGCGAGAGCGTGTACTGTTGCGTCTCCTGTTTTTCCTGAAGTTGTTCAGCGCGCCCCTGCGCCGCCGTGGCCGGAGATGGCGCCGCCGTCCGCGCCGCGAACGCGGGAACCGTCAGCACGCAAAGACAAAGACAGACCGCCAAGACCGCACGGTGAACGGGAAGACACTGCGGCATGAGACCTCCTCGCGAAAAACCCCACAAGCTGCATCTGCGGGACCCACCAGCCCCGCACGCGCGCGAGTATGCCTCACTGAGCATTCTCCTGCAATATGCCCTTCTTCTTGGACGTACCGTTAACGCGCTGGTTTCGCCGTGATGAGAATGTTGACCGCTTCGCGGTCGCACTTGAAAGCACGAAACTCAGCATCTTTCTGGCACAATCGATTTCGTGACGAAGCCAATACGCTCGTGCTCGAGGCGAACCTCGCCGCTGCTCGTCGCGGTGGCTGGCAGCTGGTGCAATCAGTTCCCGCCAGTCGATTGCCGCTGTCGCGCCTTCTTTGCATTTTGCTGCCTCGTTTTCTTGTTCTTCTACCCTGTGTCTCTTCGAGCGCAGACCGCCGATCACGCCCCTCGCCCGGCGGATCGCGCGCCCTTCTTCTCCCGCGCCAACACCTGGAGCTTCTTCGTGGAGTACTCTCCCGATTCGTCGCACATTTTTCTCGGCGTCTCTCAGCAGCGGCGTCTTCTCGGCTTCGGTGGAGAATACGCCCACCGCTTGTTCCTGAACCGCTGGGCTGGCCTGCACTGGCTGATACAGGTCAGACCAGTATTCCTGGAGAGCGACCCCGTCCTGCTCGGCTACCGTAGCGATTCGCCGCCGCTCGTTATCCTTTTTCCGCAGACGCCTCGCGTTGTGTACGTCAGCCACTCCCCCGTGCTCGCCGACCCCCAAAACGTGCTGGTCACTCCCTTTTACGGCCGCCAATGGACCTACTCCGGAGGCGCAAATCCCATCGGCCTGAAGCTCAACGGTTTCCCGCATCGCCGCCTTCAGCCCGTCTTCGCCGTCGCCGTCGGGTTCCTGCTTTCATCGCGCGATCTGCCCGTGGACAATACCTCGGCCTTCAATTTCTGCGCCGAGTACGGCCCTGGCCTCGAATGGTTTCTCAGCCCGCGCCGCTCCCTGCGATTCGACTACCGCTATCACCACATCTCCAACGCCAATCTCGGGGCGCACAATCCCGCCACCGACTCCGGCATCCTTCAGATCACCTACTCCTTCGGCCACTGACGTCTCAGCGGCTGCCGGGGGCCGGGTAGCCTTGATTCATTCGCACCTGTGCGGAGACAGCGATTGCTCCGCTCTCTGCGGGGGCGTATCCTTTTCCTTAGGCCGGCAGAGAGCGACCCATGCCAAACCAACTGATTTCTCGATCTGCGTTCCGTCTCGCGCTGCTGGTATTTTTGCCGACGATAGCCTTCCCCGCGGCCGCCGCCGCTCAGAATTCTTCCGGCCAGCAGGAGCCACTCGGCGATGCCGCGCGGCGCGCCCGCGAGCAAAAGCAGAAATCGCAGAAAACTGCGAAGGTCATCACCTCCGATGATTTGAATGCCAAGTCAGGTTCCGGGGGCGTGCAGAACGCCACCGCCACACCGCCGCCGGGAACTGCGGCTGCCGGACAGGATCAGCCTGCGGCGGCTGGTGAAACGGCTCGTGCAGCGAGCCCCGAGGAACAAGCGCAAAAGAACGCCGAGCTCGTGGATTTGAAAAAGCAGCTGACGGAGATCCAGAAAGATTTCGACCTGTTCCAGCGCGAATTCTCGCTCGAGCGCCAGCAGTTCTATCAAAACCCCGATCCTTCGACGGACAAAGCAGGCAAAGCCGCTCTCGACGCGCTCGAGCGCGAAGTCAACGAGAAGCAGCATTCCGTCGAGAGCTTGAAATCGCGCGTCGCCGCCCTTGAAGAGCTTCTGAAGAGCCAGGGCGTTTACACCCCTCCCGCGCAGCCCGGTTCGGCTCAGCCTCCGGCTGACGCGAACCAGCCTGCACCGGCCCGGCCCTGACGCGCTTTTGGCCCCATTCTTTCAAGCAGTTTCCTAGTTCGCTTTCTCCCCAAACTTTTCGGTATCTTGTCTCGTATTCTCACTGTGCGGCTCTTCCTCGCCGCGGGCGGAGATTCCTATCATGCAACTCGTCGTCGAAAACGTAAGCAAAACCTATCGGGGAAATGTTCAGGCGCTGCGGAACTTTGCGCTCGAGCTGCGCCCGGGCGTATTGGGACTTCTCGGGCCGAACGGCGCGGGGAAATCCACGCTCATGCGCATCCTCGCTACGATCACTCGCCCCACCGCGGGCCGCGTCCTCTGGAACGCCACGGACATCGCGCGCGATCCCGACGCCTTGCGCAACGTGCTGGGTTATTTGCCGCAGGATTTCGGCGTGTATCCGAACCTGAGCGCGATTGAGTTTCTCGAATACCTGGCGGCGGTGAAGGGACTTGGCGCTGCAGCCGCGCGCAAGCGCATCAGCGAACTGCTGGAGCTTGTGAACCTCACCGAAGTGGCGCGGCGTCCACTCGGCGGCTATTCCGGCGGGATGCGCCAGCGCGTGGGTATTGCGCAAGCGCTGCTCAACGATCCCCAGCTTCTCATCGTGGACGAGCCGACGGCCGGCCTCGACCCGGAAGAGCGCGTACGCTTCCGCAATCTGCTCTCGGAACTTTCCGGCGAGCGCATCGTAATTCTCTCCACGCACATCGTCTCTGACGTTGAGGCGGTCGCCACGGACATCGCGCTCATCGTCCATGGACAGCTCGTGGCCCACGGCGCGCCGGAGGCCCTCCTCGCCGCCGTGAACGGCAGAGTCTGGGAAGTGGTCGTCTCGAGCGCGGAGCTGCCCGCGCTGCGCCACAAGCATCTCGTCAGCAACACGGCGCACCGCAGCGACGGCGTGCACGCCCGCGTCGTGGCGGATTCCGCCCCGCGTAACGGGGCGCGGCCGCTCGAGCCTTCGCTCGAAGACGCCTACTTGCGTGCCTTGGCGGCGCACCGCGCCGCGGCCGCCCGTTCGGGAGCGGCGGCGTGAGCGCTGCGCTGGCCATCTACGCCATCGCCCGCGCCGATTTTCTCGAGCGCGTCCGGCGCTACAGCTTTCTCGTGACATTGTTCTTCGCCGTATCCCTCGGCTATGCGACCGCGAAGGGGAAAATCTTGCTTCAGCTCGATGAGTACCGCGGAGTGTACACATCGGGATGGATCGGGACTCTGGTCGCTCTGACGACGGCCTGTTTTGTTTCCCTGATCGGCTTTTATGTCGTGAAGAACTCCGTCGAACGCGACCGCTCAACCGGCGTGGGACAGATTCTGGCCGCAACTCCGCTCGCCAAATCAACGTATGCATTCGGGAAGCTCCTGAGCAATTTTGCGGTCCTTTCTTCGATGGTCGGGGTGCTGGCCCTGGCCGCGCTGGCCATGCAGTTCTTGGTTGCGGAAGACCCCAGGGTAGATTTGTGGGCGCTGCTGGCTCCCTTCCTCCTGATGGCCCTGCCCGTCATGGCGCTCACTGCGGCGATTGCCCTTTTTTTGAGATGGTGCCCGTGCTGCGCGGTGGCGTGGGAAATGTCGTTTGGTTTTTCGGATGGACGCTCGGAATTGCCCTTCCCGAGATCACCGGGCTTCGCTGGCTGGATCCCCTCGCAATTTTCACGGTGATGAAATCGCTCGGTGCGGAGGCGCGTCGCTACGTGCCCGGCTACCACGGAGGCATGGCGTTTCAAATTGACGTTGGACAGATCCGGGTAGCGCACGATCTGCGCTGGTCAGGTATCGCATGGACTTGGGACGTAATCCTGCCCCGCTTAATGTGGTTTGGCGTCGCCGGCGTCCTCGCATTGCTTGCTGCGGTGGCGTTTGACCGCTTCGATACTGCCCGGACGAGAAGTTCCAAACGCACGGCGGGGCGGGGAGCGCCCGGGGAAAGTGCCGCTCCTTCCGAGCTTGCTGTTCGGCCGGCTGCGGCAGTTCGTCTCACTCCGCTCTTGGACAGAGGGTGCTATTCCGGCCTGGCGCGAACCTTCATTGCCGAGCTGCGACTGGCGCTCAAGGGATATCGCTGGTGGTGGTACGCCGTTGCGGCGGGATTGTTGATCGCGCAGTTCGCGTCGCCGCTGGAAGTCTCACGCGGTCCCCTTCTCGCTATCGCCTGGATTTGGCCCACTCTCGTTTGGTCGGCGCTCGGAACGCGAGAAGCGCGCCACGGCACGCAACAGCTCGTCTTTTCCTGCGCGCGAATCGTTCCGCGCCAGCTTCCCTCGGCATGGCTGGCGGGAGTCGCCGTCACGGCGCTCGCCGGAGCCGGAGCAGCGGTGCGCCTCGCCCTCGCCGGACAGTTCACAGGGCTGCTCGGCTGGTGCGCCGCCGCCGTATTCGTCCCGTCGCTCGCGCTCGCCCTGGGCGTCTGGAGCGGCACAAGCAAATTCTTCGAAGGACTCTACACCGCGCTTTGGTACGTCGGCCCGATGAATCGCACGCCCGGCCTCGATTTCACCGGAAGCGCCAGCGGCCCGCACGCCGCGCGCGATGCCTTCATCTATCTCGCGCTCGCTGCCGTCTTGCTTGCTACGGCATTTGCCCGCCGCCGTCAGCAGCTTCGATTCGCGTAAGCCTCTCGGCAACACCCCCACTAGATATAGTATGTTTTGTGCTTGACACCACAGGCCCCTTGCGCCAGAATCCGCGCCGTTGTTGACCGCAGAGCGGTCACACGTGAAGTGGCGCTGTGGCCGGCAGGGGGCGCTTTTCGGGAACTCTCGAAACAGCGCAAGCCGGCATTCAGAATTCAGGAGGGGGAAGCGATGCAATATCTGCCTGGCTGGACCGTGCAGTGCATCAATCCGCAATGTGAAGCCCGCGGTCACTGGCTCCGCGTGAGCGCCAATTTCGCCGCCCCCTTTGGCGAGGATCGCTGCAGCAATTGTGGCGACATGCTTCGCACCGTGCCGCCGCCGCTCGGCCCGCATCTTCGCATGCGTCCGCGCCCGCTCACTGCGTATCGCCCGTCCCTCCGCCCGCGCTAGCGCCCGCAGTCGAGCGCAAGACCATGGTGGTCGGCTCTCGGTTTCTCTGCGGCATTTACAGATGTGGTAAACTCCACGCCGTTCATCGCTCCCTTGAAGGAGTCTTTCATGCGGCCCACTCTTCGCTTCTTCTGTTTCCTTTCTCCATTGTTGTTTCTGCCTGTCCCAACTTCTGCTCAAGAAGTGAACGCAACCGCAGCGCCTGCGCAGGAACAGAAGCTGGACTCCGTGAAGATGCTTCAGGCGCAGATCGACGAACTCACCCGCATGGCGCAGTCCGGCGACCAAGCCGCGTTTCACGCTGCCCTCGATTCATTCGAGATCCCTCATGCCGAGGATTGGATTACAGCGCACTTCGCGGCCGAAAATGTTGCTCAGCTCAAACAGGAATATGCTGGCCAGCTCAGCGGATTTCAATCCCACATTTCGTGGGTCTTGGGAAACTGGGAAAACTATTCCGGCTTTGCGATAAAAGTGGAATCCTCGGCTCTGTCTCAGCCGCCGGCCGCCACGGGGGAAGAAACGGTTTTGCCCAAGCCTGCGGCACCGGTTTCCGTTGAAAACTTCCGATTCCAGGCAGTGTCTTCAAGCGGAGGACCTCCCTCCTGGGTGAATTCATTTGCCTTGCTCGACGGTAAGTTCCGACTTGTTGGTGGCACCTGCCCCTTCTGGAATGAACGCTTGCAGGGACTTCGTGCGAAGGTTCTTACGGTGACGAGACCTAAGCTGATCTATTCCGTTCCTCCAATTTATCCGCAAGACGCAAAGTGGATGCATGCCGAAGGAACCATTGAGTTGCGGGTTATCATTAACGCGGACGGAGAACCGCGCAACATCGAAGTCATCTCGGGTAGTCCGATGCTCGTGGATGCTGCTATCGATGCGGTCCGCCAGTGGCGCTATCAGCCGACCTTGCTCATGGGCGAGCCCGTCGAGGTCACGACCACGATTTCCGTCAACTTTGTCTTAAGTCACCACTAGAAACCTCGCCGGTCCGAAACTACTGTGATCGTAGCGAGAAAACTCCATACGGTTCGTTTCATGGGAAGCCAGGGCAGAGCTACGTCTCGACCAAGCCCTTCTCGATCATCTCGTCGTCGCTAAGCCACAAATCCGGAATATTCGCCGAGCCGAATCGCAGCACGTCTTCCAGCGCGCCGCGCACCTCGCTCAGGTTGAA
>JBGPGF010000059.1:0-14905 GCA_041483755.1 Terriglobia bacterium
AAGCCCGCTTCCAAAGCACGGCAGAGAAGGTTCCGCAGGCGGAGACACCGGGCGGAAGCACCGCGCCAAAGCCGAACGGCGACGGCAAGGGGGAGTCCGTCGCGAGCGTGCCGGATACAATTCGCCTGGCCTATCGCATCTCAGAGGGGCCGCAAACCCGCGTGCGTCAAGTTCTCTTGAGTGGTTACCGTCACACGCGGCCCGGCGTGATTCGGCGGCAAATCAGCATCCAGCCTGGCCAGCCGCTCCGCGAAGGCGAAGTCGTTGAATCGCAGAGGCGGATCTATAATCTTGCGATTTTCAACCGTGTCACAATCGAGCCGCAGAATCCTGGCGGCAGTGACCCGGAAAAGAATGTTGTCGCCCTCGTCGAAGAGGCGAAACGCTACACGGTGGCCTATGGCGGCGGCATCGAGATTCAGCGGCTGGCCAGCACCACGAATCCGACCGGCGGCCAATTCCAAGCCAGTCCGCGGGGCATTCTCGAACTCTCCAAGGAAAACCTGACCGGGCGCGCGGATACGCTCTCGTTCAGAGTCCGGGGCAGCACGCTTCAGGGGCGGGCCCTGCTCGGTTATTCCTCGCCCCTGGTGTTCGGCCGAAAAAACTTCAGCTTCCAGGCGACGGCATTTGCCGAAAAGACGCGAGACATCAGCACCTTTAACCAGACGCGGTACGAAGGTTCTGTCCAGCTCACAGAAACCCTTTCGCCGTGGACGACGATTCTCTACCGCACTACGTTCCGCAAGGTGGTGGTGTCGAACTTGAACATTCAACCGCAGGAGATCCCGCTTTTCAATCAGCCCACCCTCGTCTCCGCCCTGGGCATAACGTGGTTCCGCGACCTGCGGGACAACCCCGCCGACGCCAACCGCGGCAGCTTTAATAGCGCGGACCTCAGCCTGGCCGACAAGCGGATCGGATCCAGCGCCAGTTTTCTTCGTTTCTTCGCGCAGAATTCCACCTATCATCCGATCAAGCGGCGATTTTTCTTCGCGCGCTCGATGAGGATCGGAATCCTGCAGCCCTACCGCGGTACGGATTCACTCAGCTTTTCCAACCCCGCGCCGGGCCAGTGCACTCCGGGTACCGCGCCGTCTGGCGCGACCCCCACCCTGATTCCGCTGCCCGAGCGTTTCTTCGCAGGGGGCGGCGCGTCCTTGAGGGGCTTTGCGCTGAACCAGTCCGGGCCGCGAGACCCGTGCACGGGCTTCCCGATTGGAGGGCAGGCCGAGCTCATTTTCAACCAGGAGCTGCGCTTCCCGATGCGCGTGCCGTACTTCGGCACCCATCTCGGCGGAGCGGTGTTCTACGACGGCGGAAATGTTTTCAGCCGGCTGAGCCGGGTGACGCTGCGCCTTTCGCCGCCAAAGCCTGAGTTCGATCCGCTGAACCCGCAGCAGTGTCTGAATCACTGCACCAATGAGCTCAACTATTTTTCGCACACAATCGGCTTCGGTGTGCGCTACGCCACGCCGGTGGGTCCTATCCGCGTGGATCTTGGCTATCAGCTCAACCGACCCACTTTTGTGGTCCCGTGTACGAGTGGCGTTGCCAATTGCCAGCAGGCCGGCCAGCTCTCGCGGTTCCAAATCTTCTTCAATCTGGGGGCGCCGTTCTGATGTTACCGCGCACCGAGATTCGAGCCGCGTTTGTGGCGCTGAGCTTGCTTTGCGCGGCGGTGGCGCGAGGCTCCGCCGCGCCGCAGAGAATTGTGGATCGCATCGCCGCGCGCGTCGAAAACGACGTCATTTTGCTGAGCGAGGTGCGGGAACTCGGCGCCTATCAGCTTCTTATCAATGGAAAAAAAGAAAGTGATGGGCAGCTCCTCGACCGCCTCATTGATCAGTGGATTGTGCGGACCGAAGCCGAGGTGGCGCACTTTCCGCGGCCCGCGGAGGCGGATGTGGACCGTGAGCTGGATACGCTCAAAAAAACTGCCGAATCGCCGGAGCGATTCAACGTGCGGTTGAGAGGGTCTGGTCTGAAAGAACCGGAATTGCGCCGGCTGGTGCGCGAGCAGCTTTTTCTGGCGAACTATCTCGATTCTCGTTTTCGCCCTGCCGTCCAGATCGAACCAAAAGCGATTGAAGAATTCTACGAGAAGACGGTCGTGCCGCTTGCCAAAGCGCGCGGGGAGCCGCCGCCGACCGCCGAGGCCGCGCGCGAGTGGATTCGAGAAGTTCTCGTGCAGCGTGGAATCAATGAACAAGCCGACCGCTGGCTGAAGGAAAGCCGCGCGCGGCTGCACGTGGAAAAGGAGATTCCGTGAGCGGCGAGCCGCGCAAGCGCCCCTGGCGGTGGCTGCGCCATGTGCTCTGGGTGTTGCTGGTCAAGGTGGTGCTCATCACCGCGGGCGTGATCATTTTCTTCGGCAGTGGCGCCGGTAATCCGTTCCTCCGCCGCGTCATCACTCACCGCCTGGAGACCATGACGGGCGGCCGCGCCGAGAGCCGGAGCTTTTCGATGCGCTGGCTCCAGCTTCGTGCCACGCTCGGCGGCCTTGTCATTCACGGCCGCGAGCCCGCCGGAGCCGAGCCCCTCTTTGCCGCCGATGAATTGCAGATGGATCTGCGGATTGATTCCTTCTGGGGCCGCAAGATCTCTCTTGCAGACGCGCTGCTCCGGCGGCCGCGGGTCCATCTCCTGGTGGACAAAAATGGTGCCACGAATCTGCCGGCGCCGCCGCGACAGAGCATGTCATCGAAGCCGGTCGCGGAGCGGCTTTTCGACCTTCATCTACAAAGGATTCGCCTGGAAGACGGCTGGATTCTCTTCAACGACAAACGCACTCCGCTCTCCGTAAAGGGTGGCGCGCTCCACTTGGCCTTCGATGCCGGCGGCACGCCGGAGCACCCGCTCTATCTTGGCACGCTCGAGTGGGAAGGCATGGAATTCGCCGCGAAGCGCTACCTTCCGGTGCCCGCCGGCATCGCGTTGAAATTCACGCTCTGGCGCGGCGGGTTCACTCTCGAGCAGGCGGTCATCCGCTTCGGCCACTCCGAGTTGGACGCGCAGGCGGAACTCGCTGGGTTCGCCGATCCGCAGTGGACTTTCCGTTATCGCGGCTGGGTGCGCCTGGAAGATGTGCGGCAGATCCTCCGCAAACCAATGACGCCCGGGGGGCGCGTGGATTTCCGGGGAGAGGGCACGTTTGCCAAGGGCCAAGCACACCTGGGTGGAGGTTACGTCGCGCAAGACATCGCACTCGAGTATCCGCTCTTCCGGGCGAAAGGATTCAGTGGCCGTGGCAGCTACCGTATCAACAACGATGGTTTCGAGTCGCGCGACCTTGCAGCGCAAGCGTTCGGCGGGTCCGTTACAGGAAGCGTATCGCTGCGGTTTGCGGATCAGTCGTTCGTGGCAAGAACGCAAACCAGCGGCATGAGCCTGGCCGGAATTCTTGCCGCCGCGGATCGCACCGGCTTTCCCGTGAATGCCCTTCATTGGGATGCTGCTGTGTCCGCCAAAACGGTGGCGACCTGGACCGCGGACTTCCAGCACTTCGAAATTGCCGGTGCGACCGGCCTGGATGCGCCCGCCGCGCTCGCACCGGGCTATTTGCCCGTTGCCGGCCATGCTGATTTTCGCTACCGCCACCATGTCCACCGGCTAGACTTTAGTGAAGCCGAACTGACCACTGCAACAAGCCGCATGACGGCCTCCGGTTTTCTCAACCAAAACGACTCTTCTCTCGAAACACATTTCGAAGCCGGTGATTTGACTCCCTGGAACGATTTCCTCCTCGCGATTCAGGGCGTTGACCCGCGTTCCGCGGCGGCCGTGCGCACCGGCGGCAGCCTGAAGTGGGATGGCCGCGTGACGGGGCCTGTGGCCGGGCCATCTTTTCTGGGACACGCCCGCGGCGAGCGCGTACCTTACGGCCCGGCCGTTTGGGACTTGATCGAAGGCGACATCGTCTTTTCGCCCACCGAGCTATCCCTTAGCCGCGCGCGCGCCCGGCACGGCGCGATGAACGCCGAACTCAGCGCCACGCTGGGGCTCACAGACTGGAGATTCCTGGAGAGGAGCCACTGGACCTCCGACGCGAGTCTCGACGAGACTCCGCTCGAAGAGGTGCAGGGTATCCTCGGTCTGGCATATCCGCTGCATGGCCGGGTCTCGGGTCAATTCCACGGACGCGGCACGCGCGCCGAGCCTTCGATCTCCGGTCTCTTCGACCTCGCCGACGCTGAAATCTACGGTGTCTCCATTCATCGCCTGCGCGGGCAAATGAATTGGACGCCAGAGAGTATCGGCGTGGTGAATGCAGAAATGCGCCTCTTTCCGCCGGAAAAGGAAGGCGGCCACGGAGCCGGCATCATCACCGGAGCGGCGAATTACCGTTTCGCTGATCGCGGCATTTCCCTCGATCTCGTCGGTGCCTCATTGCCACTCGAAAACATTCAGAAGCTGCAAGGAGCACGTTTGCCTGTGGGTGGCCAATTGAGTTTCCGGCTGAAAGCGGAGGGCCCCTTCCTGTCCCCCAGCGCCGATGGAACGTTTCGCGTTGTGGATCTTCGCGTGCGCCAGGAAGTGATTGGCAGCTTCGAAGGCAGACTTTCCTCGGATGGGCGCGAGGCGCGGCTGGATCTCAGCTCGGCGATGGCCGCGGGACAGCTCACGGGGGCATTGCGCGTGGCACTCCGCGACGATTTTCCGCTCACAGGGAGACTCCAAGCGAAAGAGATCAACCTTGACCCGTTCATCCAGACAGCGCTACGCCTGCCGCAGTTCACGGGCCGCGGCAGCGTGGAAGGCGAATTTGAACTGAGCGGTTTGCTGGCCCGGCCGCAATCGCTCGCCATCCATGCCAACCTGACGCGACTGGTCCTGAATTACGCCAATGTGCGGCTGGAAAACGCGGGCCCCGTGCGCTTCCACTCCTCCGCCGAAGAGTTGCGCATCGAACAGGCCACCTTCCGCGGCACGGACACGAACCTGGATGTCGCCGGTTCTGTGCGCTTCACGGGCGCGCGCGCGATCAGCCTGCGCTTGAACGGCGCGTGGGATTTGCGCCTGCTCACCGGCTTCGTCCCGCAACTCGATACTCGAGGTCCTGCGCAGATCAACGCGGACTTCGAAGGCTCGCTCGACCGGCCGCGCATTACCGGCCGGATGCATGTGCAGAACGCTACGGCGCGCTTTCGCGATTTCCCCACCGGGATTAGCGGACTCACCGGCGACTTGGTCTTCGACGCCACGCGGCTCTTTTTTGAAAACGTGACCGCGGCGTCCGGTGGAGGCGTCCTGAGCTTCGCGGGAAGCGTCAGCTACGCCGACCGCCCGCTGCGATACGACATCACAGCACGCACCCCGCGTTTGCGAATACGCTACCCGGAGGGCATGAGCTGGCTGGCCGGCGGCGCGCTCCGCCTCACCGGTACGACCGAATCCGCACTACTCTCGGGCCGCGTCGGCATCGAACGCGTCACGCTCTCCAAGGGGCTGGAAGTCGCGGGAATGCTGGTGGCGGCGCAGGAAGGAATTTCGGCGCCGGCTACCGGCTCCACCTACCTCCGCAATATGCAGTTCGATATCGAAGCGGTCTCCAGCCCGGATACGCGCCTCGAATGGCCCGGTGCGGAATTCCAGGCCGAAGCGAACCTCCGCGTGCGCGGCACTTGGGAGCACCCCATTTTGCTCGGGCACATCCACATTCTTTCGGGAGACTTGACGTTTGCGGGCAATCGCTACCGCGTATCGCGCGGCGATTTGAATTTTGCGAATCCCTTCCGGCTCGACCCGGTCCTGAACGTGGAAGCGACGACGACGATCCAGCAATATGAGATTACGCTGAATTTCAACGGCCCGGCCAGCAAGCTCACGCTCGCCTACCGTTCCGACCCGCCTTTGCCCGCGAATGACATTGTCACGCTTCTGGCCCTGGGGCAAACCGGTTCAGAGGCTGAATTGCGCAGCGGCGGCATAGCGCAGGGCGGTGGTTCCGGTGCGTCGGCTCTTCTTTCCCAGGCGATTGCCAGCCAGCTGGGCGGCCGCCTCGAGCGGCTCTTCGGGATCACGCGGTTGCGCGTCGATCCGGGCCTCGGTGGAGTGGGAACGACCGGATCGGAACAGAACGCGGCGGCGCGCGTGACCGTCCAGCAGCAGGTGACGCGCAACCTCACCATCACGTACATCACGAACGTTACGTCAACCCAGCAACAGGTGATTCAAGTGGAGTACAACGTGAGCCGCAACGTTTCGATCGTCGCCCTCCGCGACCAGAACGGCACATTTGGCCTGGACGTGAAAATCAAGAAGCGCTTCAAGTGAGGGGTCTCAGAACAGGGTGACTCGGCGCCGTCTTCCCACGGCGGGCAAGGCGGGAGCTAGCTCCCGGAATCCACTCCTGATCAATTACTGCGGCGGCTGTGCTTGGGGGTCCTGCTGCGCCTGCTGCTGTTGAGCGGGGCGCTGCAAGCGGCGGCGCCCGTTGCCGTTTCCGAGGTGCGTGGACTGTCCGATCTCGGGATTCTCGGCCTTCATTTGCTGCAAGACGTCTTTCGCCACTTGCTGGCTTTCGAGCCGGCTGGCGGCCTGGATTTCCCGGTAGATCTTGGGCGTCTCGGCAGCCGCCTTCTGTCCCAGCGGCGAGCCGTAGAACTGCAGCAACCCCTTGATCTCCTCGGCGGTGAAGTGCTTGTCGTAGGCGGCTACGATCTGGTTCGAAACCTCCGTGGCGTTGCAGCGCGCTTTGTATTTCGCGGTAAAGGTAGTGACGAATTCCTGCGCGCGATCGCTATTCGGCAGCGCGGAGACGAGATGCTCCCGGAACTGTTCCGCCCCGGTGTTCACGGCCTCGTTGATCATGTCCTGCGCGCCGACCAGCTCCATGAGCGAGCGGATGTCCGCTTCCTTCGCGGGATCGATTGCGACGAACTTGCCCGTCAAGGTAGCCTGGGCCTGAGAAGCCGGCGGCTCCGCTGCCGGCGTATTCTGCGACGAGGTCTGTACGGCGACCAAGAACGTTGCTAGATAGAGAGCAATGAGTGCGAGCGCTGCCTTCATAACCGCCTCCAACTGACGGCGTAAACCGCCATCAAAGGCCAGTGTAGAAGACGGACGACTGCATGCCAGGACGCAAGAGGGCAATCGTGCCCGGCGCGACACCGGCCATTCGAACAGGGGCCGGAACCGTCCGAACGAACATGTTTCTGCTACGATGGCGTCAGGGACCACCGGATCACGGCCCGGCGTAACCATTCATGGAAGCGAGACCCAATCCCCAGGCATTCCAGCCGTTCGACGCACCCGTGCGGTCTGCAGCGGATGCGGGGGATGGTTTCTCCGCGCCACGCCGCGAGATGGTCGAGAAGCAGATTCGCCGCCGCGGCGTGCGTGCCGCGCGGGTTTTGGAAGCGATGGAATGCGTGCCGCGCCACGAGTTCGTGCCGGAGCCGCTCCGCGCCCATGCTTACGACGATTCACCGCTGCCCATCGGCGAGGGACAAACGATTTCGCAGCCGTACATCGTTGCCGCCATGACCGCGGCGCTGGCCCTCACCGGCCGCGAACGCGTGCTGGAGATTGGGACCGGCAGCGGCTATCAGGCTGCGGTGCTTTCGCTGCTCGCCGCCGAAGTGCATTCCGTGGAGCGGAACGCTGCGCTGGCAAGCGCCGCGGCGGAGCGGCTGGCGCGCCTGGGCTATGCGAATGTGCATGTACATTGCGGCGACGGCACGCTCGGTCTTCCCGAATTTGCGCCCTTCGATGCCATCCTGGTTGCTGCGTCGGCGCCCGCGATTCCTTCCCCGCTCGCCGCGCAGGTTGCCCCGGGAGGGCGGTTGATTCTCCCCGTCGGCGCCGATCAAGAGCATCAAGAGCTGCAGCTCCTCGAGCGCACCAGCGATGGATTTCGCAACCGCCGCCTCGATCCCTGCCGCTTTGTGCCGCTCGTGGGGCGTTGCGGCTGGAGGGAGCCTCTTTCCGAATGAGCCTCGCCGCTCCCGAACTCTCCATCATCATCCCGTCGTACAACGAAGCAAGCCGTTTGCCGGAGACGCTGCGGCGGATCGCTGCGTACATCCGCGCCAGCGGCCGCGAAACCGAAGTCATCGTCGTGGACGACGGCTCAAAAGACGCTACCGCCGCCGTCGCCGAATCCTTGCGCGGGGAATTATCCAATCTCCGCGTCCTCGCGAACGGCGTCAACCGGGGCAAGGGCTTTAGCGTCCGCCACGGCATGCTCGAGGCGCGCGGCCGCATCGTGTTTTTCACCGACGCCGACCTCTCCTCCCCCATCGAGGAGGCAGATAAGCTCCTCGCGGCACTCGAAACACACGACGTGGCCATCGGTTCGCGTGCCCTCAACCGCAGTTTGATCAAGGTGCGGCAGTCTCCTTTCCGCGAAGTCGCTGGCATGATTTTCAATCTGGTTGTGCGCATTTTCCTGCGCTTGCCGTTCGTGGACACGCAGTGCGGCTTCAAAGCCTTCCGCCGCGAGCCTTGCCGCATTATTTTTGAGCAACAGCGCATCGAGCGCTTCGGCTTTGATCCGGAGCTTCTCTATCTCGCGCGCCACCACGGCCTGCGTGCCGCGGAGGTCTCTGTCCGCTGGGCGCACAGCCCGGCAACGAGGGTGAGCATGCTGCGCGACAGCGTGCAAATGTTCTTCGAAGTCGTGCAGGTTCGCTGGAACGCGCTTTGCGGCCGCTATCCGCGCAGGCGTTGACTTCCCCTGCGAACTCACGTGCGGTAAAGATGCCAATCCTTTTCTGGCAGTTTCGCCGCGCACGGGCTACATTATTGCTCTGGCTCGAAACCGGGAACGAGGCCGCCACGTCATGGAACATGGCTCTTCCCCATAAACCCGTAGCGACTGGAGTCCGGCAATGAAAAAAGAGCGCGTGGACAGGCGTGAGTTCATCAAAGCGGTCGCCGGCTCGGCGACCGTCGTAGCGGCCCTGTCGGAACCCGTGTTCGGCTCGAGCGAGAGCAAGCCCAGTATCCACCGTGTGGAGAGTGAACAAAAAACGGAGGAGGTCGTCCGGAAGACTCCGCCCAAGATCAAATTCGCCGTAATTGGCCTGAACCACTACCACATCACCAGCCAGGTGGAAGCTACGCTGCGGGGCGGAGGTGAGCTGGTTTCTTTTTACGCCAAGGATCCCCAGCCTGACCTCGCCGACGCCTTCGTGAAACGCTTCCCGCAAGCAAGACCCGCTCGCAGCGAAAATGAAATCCTTGAGGATGGCGCGATTCAGCTTGTGCTGAGTGCGGCCGTTCCCGAGGAACGCGCGCCGCTGGGCATCCGGGTGATGCAGCACGGCAAAGACTACATGTCCGACAAACCGGGCATTATCACCCTCGAACAACTCGCCGACGTGCGCCGCGTACAGGCGCGGACGCGCCGCATCTATTCGATTATGTACAGCGAACGGTTTGAGAATCGCGCCACGGTTAGAGCCGGTGAGCTGGTGAAAGCCGGAGCGATTGGTCAGGTCGTCCAGACCATCGGGCTGGGGCCGCACCGCATGAATCCCAAGCAGCGTCCCGCGTGGTTTTTCGACAAGAAGAGGTACGGCGGGATTCTCTGCGACATCGGTTCGCACCAAGCCGACCAATTCCTGTTCTTCACCGGCGCGACGCGCGCCGAAGTGGTCGCCGCGCAGGCCGGCAACGTGCATAACCAGCAGTACCCTGCGTTCGAGGATTTCGGCGATGTCATGCTTCGAGGCGACCGTGGCACTGGTTATATCCGCTTGGACTGGTTCACGCCGGACGGGCTGGCGACTTGGGGCGACGGGCGGCTCACCATCCTGGGCACCGACGGCTTTATCGAAATCCGCAAGAACATTGATATCGCCGGACGGGCCGGCGGCAGCCATCTTTTTCTGGTGGATCAGAAGGAAACCCGGTACATAGACTGTAGCGTGCAGCCGCTGCCGTACGGCGAACAGCTCGTCTCGGACGTCGTGAACAGAACTGAAACGGCAATGCCGCAGGAGCACTGCTTCCTGGCAACCGAGCTAATGCTGAAAGCTCAAAAGGAAGCTCAACAACTGAACTTCAGAGTCTAATGGCCTCGACCGATCAGCTGTTGTTCTAAAGCTGCCAGCGCAAAGGATGCTGCCATGATAGAAAAACGCAAGAACCAAACTTCACGTCGCGAGTTCCTGAAGGCGGCCGGTACAGGGCTGGTGGCTTCGTCCGTCGTTTCGGGTTTTCCGGCCATCGTTCCCGCCTCGGTGTTTGGGAAGACCTCTCCCAGCAACCGAATTAACGTCGGCGCCATCGGCAACGGGCGCATATCGCGAATCCACGACCTGCCGGGCGTCTGGAGATACGACACGGCCCAAATCATGGCCGTCTGCGACCTGGACAGCAAGAGGATGGAAGACGCCAAGACTCTGGTGAACGGATACTACGGCAAGAAAACGGGAAAGACTTACGATGGCGTCACCGGGTACACGGATTATCGCGAACTGCTGAAAAACAAGGACGTGGATGCCGTGATCATCAGCACGCCCGATCATTGGCACGCGATCATCGCCATTCATGCCGTCGAAGCGGGCAAGGACGTGTACTTGCAAAAACCTGCTTCCCTCACCATTGCGGAAGGCAGAGCCTTAAGCGACGCGGTCCATCGCAGCGGACGGGTCTTCCAGATCGGAAGCCAGCAGCGCTCTTCCCCGCAATTCCGTTACGCGGCTGAGTTGATCCGTAACGGCCGCATTGGGCAGTTGAAAGCCGTGCAAGTGGGCCTTCCCGGTGATCCGTCCGGTGACGAAGAGCCGGAAATGGCGGTTCCAAAGAATCTGAATTACGAGATGTGGCTCGGCTCCACGCCCTACGCGTACTACACCGAGAAGCGCGTCCACCCGCAGAGCGACTACGGCCGCCCGGGCTGGCTGCGCTGCGAGCAGTTTGGCGCCGGGATGATCACCGGCTGGGGCGCCCATCACGTGGACAGCGCGCATTGGGCCATGGGAACGGAGTACACCGGGCCGGTTGAAGTCTCCGGCGGGGCGGAATTCCCGGCCAAGGGCTTGTGGAACGTGCATGGCAAGTTTAAAACAGAGGGGCTCTACGCGGACGGCGTGAGAATGATCATCAGCGGTGACTTTCCCAACGGCATTAAGTTCGAGGGCGCCGAGGGATGGATATTCGTGTCACGCGGCAATGAGTCCGTGACCGCCAGCGATCCAGTAGCGAAGCTGAAGGACAGTCAGGCGCTCTCCGCTAGCGATCCCAAGATCATCACCTCCGTGATCGGCCCGGACGAGATACATCTTTACGAGAGCAAAGAACACCACGGCAACTGGCTCGAATGTGTGAGGACGCGGCAGCAGACCATCGCGCCCGTGGAGGTTGCGCACAGGTCCTGCTCCGCCTGCCTGCTCCATCACATCGCTATGAAACTAAAGCGGAAGCTCTATTGGGATCCCGTCAAAGAGCGGTTCAAGAATGATGACGAAGCCAACGCCATGCTCTCGCGCCCGCAACGCTGGCCTTACACAATCGATTGATTTAAGTGCTGCTTGACTCTCAGCTTTCCGCAAAATGAGGAGAAGGAAAATGATCACGCGCCGAGATATCGTTGTTGCTCTGCTGACGGCAAGCGCGGCTTTGTCCGCTGCCGCCGTTGCCCAGCAGCAAACACCCGTCATGCTGTCTTCGATGTTCGATTGGAACGCAATTCCTGCCAAGCAAACAAATGTCGGTGCCGTGCGGTCGTTCTTCAAAGCGCCAACGACAACGCTCGATGAGCTCGAGCTGCATGTGACCACGCTGAACCCCGGAAAAACATCGCATCCGCCGCACCAGCACCCCAATGAAGAGCTGGTGATCATCAAGGAGGGAACCGTCGAGGTTCTGGTGAACGGCGAGTGGAAAACGGCGGGGCCGGGGTCCGTGATCTTCAACGCCTCGAATCAACTGCACGGGGTTCGCAACGCGGGGACCGTGCCGGCGACCTACCATGTGATCAACTGGCGTTCCCCCGGAATGTTGAAGAAGACACAGCCGTAGGCCGGTTTGCCGGGCGGCGCAATTCTTGTCCTTCCTGGATCGGAATCTGACTCTCCCCACAGGGATATACTTTGTAATACAAAGTACTTGACAAGAACCGCCGCCTCCGCTATCGTTCCCCCATGGCCTCTGCTGGACCACTGCGAACACCCAAGCCCGCGCCCATCCCCATTGACGCGCGCGCTGCGGACCATCTTCGCTACATCCGCGAAACGATGGAGCGCGCCGGAGAATTTACCGCTGTTCCCGGCTGGGGCGGCGTTGCCATGGGCTTCACCGCGCTCGCCGCCGCCGCGATTGCCGCGCGGCAAACCACGCCGCGCGCGTGGCTTGTTACCTGGCTGATCGAAGCGCTTGTCGCCGTGGCCATCGCCATGCCCGCCGCCGCTGGAAAGGCCCACCGCGCAAAGCAGCCGCTTTTTTCCGGTCCGGGCCGCAAATTCCTGCTGAGCTTCGCGCCGCCGATTCTAGTTGGCGCGTTGCTAACGTTCGTTCTTTTCGGCACGGGCGCGGGCGCCGCTTTGCCCGGCGTTTGGTTGCTCCTGTACGGCACGGCGATTGTCACCGGCGGAGCTTTTTCGGTCCGCATTGTGCCGGTGATGGGTTTCTGCCTGATGGCGCTGGGCGCCGCGGCGCTCTTCGCGCCCCCCCACTGGGGCGATGCGCTGATGGCCGTCGGATTCGGCGCGGTGCAGATCGGCTTTGGCGGGTGGATCGCCCGCCATCACGGCGGCTAGGAAGAAAGGGAATCGTTTGGCAAAGACATCCACGGCAGCGCAGGAACGCCCGCAACGCGGGCGCGAAGCACAGTTGGCTTCCGTGCGGGCAGCGTCGCGCGAGGCCATGGCGCCGGATCTCAATCGCCTGATCCACGAGCGCATCCGCCTGGGAATCGTCAGCGCGCTGGCGGTCAATCGCTCGCTCACGTTTAACGAGCTGAAGGCGCTGCTCAAGACCACCGACGGCAACCTGAGCGTCCACGCGCGGAAGCTGGAAGAAGCCGACTACATTTTGTGCACCAAGTCTTTTGCCGGGCGGCTGCCCAAAACCGAATACCGGCTGACGGCCGCCGGACGGAAAGCCCTGGAGCGGTATTTGAATCACATGGAGGCATTGATCCGGGCGACGCGCGAGGGCTGAGGGCGGTATATTTTTTTGCGCTTTTACTTTGCAATACAAAGTAATTCACAGGACAGATTCGGCGGCGGAGAGAGAGGCAGTTTTCATGCTTTCACAGACAACCCAAACCATACTTATCTCCCGGCCGGCGCCGCCACACGCGGCTACCGGCCTGCACGTCGCAATCGTCTCCGACGGCAACGGCCGCTGGGCCACCGCGCGCGGCCTCCCGCGTTCGGCGGGTCATCGAGCGGGAGCCGAGACCGCGCGCCGCGTGATCCAGGCGGCGCCGAGGCTCGGCATTGGCACGCTCACGCTGTTCGCACTCTCCTCCGCCAATTGGAAGCGCCCCGCCGCCGAAGTCGAGGCCATCCTCCGGCTGCTGCATGATTATCTGCTCGTCGAGACCACGCACTGCGTTGCGGAAGGTGTGCGCCTCAGCGTTCTCGGCCGGCGCGACCGCATCCCGGCGATTTTGCGCCAGGCCATCGCCGAAGCGGAAACCGTGACCGCCACCGGCACTCGTCTGCACGTGCGTCTCGCCGTTGATTACTCCGCGCGCGAATCCATCTTCCAGGCCGCGTGCCGCTACTACAAGGCCACGGAGCTGTCGCAGGAGTCTTTCGGGGCCATCCTCGGCGAAGTGAATCGCGGCGGCCCCGCGGACGTGGATCTGTTGATCCGAGCCGGCGGTGAACAGCGCTTGTCGGATTTCATGCTCTGGGAATGCGCCTATGCCGAACTCGTTTTTGTTGAGAAACGCTGGCCGGACTTTGCCGCCTCCGATCTCGAAGCGGCGCTTGCCGAATTCGCCCGCCGCGAGCGCACCCAGGGCGCCCTGCCCGCCGCCGCAGCCGGGTAGGACTTTGCTTGTGTAGCGCCGTGGCGGAACCTGTCCCGGCTCCTGTCGGGAGCCCGGCATCCGTCTTGCACTGAGCTACGCAGGAGGCCACACATCGCTTCATGCGGTTTGTAGCGGCGAGTTTACCTCGCCATCTTTTCTGTTCGCCCGCCTGCGGGAAGAGCCGGATTCGCTCATCATTGATATGCGCTCTGTGGCACAGCCACGAGTTTACTTGGACGACGCGACGCTTCAACGGAGCACTTGATTAGCTTTCTCCCGCGGCACATTCTTATGCCGCACGTAGCCTCTCAGAGGATTAGCAACAATGAAGGTAAAACCTCCTGGTATTGGATCTCTTACGCCTGAGAAGCCTGATCAGGCCGGCTTCAATCCGAAAGCTGCCATTCCGTTCGGTGTTACGACCGCTCATGTGAAGAGCGCGATGGACGAGTTTTCAGATTTCCTTGAGTTCATCGACGCTCAGTTGCTCGACAAGGGGATGACCCGATTCGAGGACATGCTGATGCCCGCCAACTTTAGCAGCATGGTCGGAGAGTCTATGTCAGTGGGCATTCCCAAGTAATGCAATACTGTAGTCAAGAATTAGTACCACAATGGGCATCCGGATTTGCTCTCCGCAGGCAAGCATGAGGGAAACGCTGCGCAGCACGCGGGGAAAAATGGGATTGAAATAAAAGCTTCGCGCTACCTTAGGGAATGGCAGGGGCACAATCCCGAGGACGCATGGCTAATGGTTTTTGTGTTTCAAGGCGGAAGGCCCACAGACAAGATGAAAGGGATTGAGCCTGTGCGATTTCGGTTCTTAATGGTGGTCGGGGCTCTATTGTCGAAGAAGGACTGGCTTTTTGCCGGTCGGTCCAAAACCAGTCGCAGAACTATTACTGCCAGCGTAACAAGGAGCGGGCTCGATAAGATGATGGCAAACTGGATTTACAAGTGAGAGAGTTA
>JBGPGF010000060.1:0-14586 GCA_041483755.1 Terriglobia bacterium
CCCGCCATCACGATCCCGGTCTCGCTCATCGGCACTTTCGTCTTCGTCAAGCTTCTGGGTTTTTCCATCAATACGCTCACCATGTTCGGTATCACGCTGGCCACCGGCCTCGTCGTGGACGACGCCATTGTGGTCATCGAAAACGTCCAGCGCCATATAAGCGAGGGCATCAGCGAGCCGCACAACGCCGCCTCGGCCGCCATGAAAGAGGTTGCCGGCGCGGTCATTGCCACTTCGCTCGTGCTGGTCGCCGTTTTTGTCCCCGTGGCGCTTTTTCCCGGCACCACCGGCATTCTGTTCCGTCAATTCGCGCTGACCATCGCGTTCTCGGTTTCCATCTCCGCTTTCAACGCCCTCACGCTCACTCCGGCGCTCTCCGCATTGTTCCTGGGCCACAAGAAAGAGCGCAAAGAATCGCGGCTGTTCTTGCCCTTTAACCGTTTGGTTGCGGCGGGTACGCGTCTTTATCGCGCGAGTGTAACCCGCGTCCTGCATTTCAAAGCCTTCGCCCTGCTTTTCTTTTTTGCCGCTCTCGGCGGTACCTACTGGCTCTACACACACGTTCCGCGCGCTTTCATCCCCGAAGAGGATCAGGGCTTCCTCATCGTGATCGTGCAGGCGCCGCCCGGAGCTTCAGCGGAGTACACGCGGGACATCTGCGGCAAGGTGGAGGCTACGGTCGCGAACGTGCCCGAATTGGCGGGCGCGTTCTCCGTCGTGGGCTTCAGCTTTTCCGGCTCCGCTTCGAACTTTGCCACCGTTTTTCTCCCGCTCCAGGAATTCGCCAAGCGCAAGGGTGAGGCGCACTCTTCCCAGGCGATCGTTGGTCGTCTTCGCGGGCCTCTCTCCGCGATCTCTGGCGCAACCGTTTCGGTGGTCAGTCCGCCCGCGGTCCAGGGTCTCGGGCGATTCGGCGGATTCCAGTTTGAGCTGGAAGATCACGGCCGCAGCTCTTTGCAGGGCCTTGCCGATGCAGCCAACGGGCTGGTCGTGCAGGGCAATGCGCGCAAGAACGAACTGACGGGGCTCTTTACCACGTTTACGGCGAATGACCCGCAATACCTCGTCAAAATGGACCGTGAGACGGCCAAGAGCCTTGGCGTTCCCCTTAGCCAGATTACCAACGCCCTGCAGGTCTACATGGGCTCCGTGTATATCAATGACTTCGAATTCAACAACCGTGCGTATCGCGTGTATCTCCAGGCGGACCGCCAATTCCGCGCCACGCCGAAAGACATCCGGCAATACTATGTGCGTTCGAATACCGGAAAGATGATTCCGCTCGATTCGCTGGTGACCGTCGAGCAGACGGCCAATCCCCAGGTGATCAGCCATTACAATCTTTTCCGCTCCGCGGAAATTGATGGCTTCGCCGCGCCCGGCCGCAGTTCCGGTGAAGGCATTCAGGCCATGGAATCGCTTGCGAAAACGGCGCTGCCGCAAGGGATGTCCTTCGAATGGACCGGGCTGTCGCTGGAGGAGCTGGAATCGGGAGGCAGTTCCGTTATTCTATTCGGTCTCGGAATCGTAGTCGTTTACTTGACGCTGGCGGCGCAGTACGAAAGCTTCGTGCTTCCGTTCATCGTGCTGCTGGCCGTGCCCGTCGCCATTCTCGGGGCCCTCGGCGCGCAGGCCCTGCGCGGGCTGCAGAACGATGTTTACTGCCAGATTGGCATGGTCATGCTCATCGGGCTTTCCAGCAAGAACGCCATCCTGATCGTCGAGTTCGCGGAGCAGCTTCGCGAAAAGGGCCTCTCGATTACCGAGGCGGCCATCGAAGCCGCGCGAATCCGCCTGCGCCCCATCCTGATGACCTCGCTGGCGTTCATCCTCGGCGTCGTGCCGCTGGTTCTGGCACAGGGCGCCGGGCGCGCCGGACGCATCTCCGTGGGCACGACCGTATTCGGCGGCATGATCGCCGCCACCTCACTGAACTTGGTCTTCATCCCTGTTCTCTATGTGATTGTGCGCAGCGTTGTCTCGGGCCGCAAAGAAACGCGCTAGCCTGCCGTCTTTTTGCTCAGGACGTCCTCGTACACCCGAATCGTGTTTTCCACCATTCGGTCGGAGGAAAACCTCGCCTCAATTTCATGTTTGCCCGCTGCGCCCAGCGATTCTCGCAGTCCTTGGTCACCCGCCAGCCGCAGCATCGCTGCGGCGAACAATTTCCCGTCGGGCTCCGCCACAAGCGCGGTTCGTCCATTGTCCACGACTTCCGCCAGAGCTCCGCGCGCCGTCGAGATCGCCGGCAGCCCCCAGGCCATGGCTGCCTGCAGTGAAGTTCCCAGGCCTTCGAACTCCGATGGGAATAGAAACGCGTCGAGCGCCGCGTACACCTGATCGACGTCATCCACGAAACCGGCAAAGTGCACGGCTTCCGCCTGGCCAAGATCGTTGGTGAGTTTTTCCAACTCCGGGCGGCACCGCCCGTCTCCCGCCAGCAGGAGCCGCGCCTCCGGATGAGAGGCTCTCACCTGCGCCAGTGCTTCGATCAGATGCCTCTGTCCCTTCTCCGGAACAAAAACGCCGACGCAGCCGAACAAGAACTCATCCTCTTTCACGCCCCACTGTTTTCGCGCGCTGCTCCGCAGCCCGGCCGGAATGGCCTGGGGTATTTCCACGCCTTCATTCACAATCGAGATTCTCTCCGCTGCGATGCCGGAATCGATCAGGCTCTGCGCCACAGCCCTGCTGTTGGCCACGAAACGTTCCACGGTCCGGAACCGCGCCCGGGATACCCGGCTTTTTCGCAGCGGGAATCCGATTCTTCGTGAGAGCAGGAGGGGCGACCGTCTGTGCGCGCCCGCGACCCACGCCGCCGTCAGGGCATGCGCTTCATTGAGGTGCGCAAGTTCGAAGCGCCCCTTCGCAATCAATCCGCGGATGGCGACCGCGGCCCATCCGCGGAGGCCGAGCCGGGAAACCTGATGAACGGTAATCTCCGCCTCTGCGGCGCGGTTCGCCAGCGGCGAATCTCGTGCTGTCAGCAACTCAGCGTCATGTCCGCGTTCGCGCAGCCCGCGAAGCGTCAGCAGCGCCTGGCTTTGCCCGCCGCGCCACTCCCTCTCGAGATCCACGAACAGGATTCTCACGGCGTTCCCTGGCTCCCGCTGTGAGAAGTCTCGATCAGTCTCCCCAGCTTCTTATACTTCAGCCAAACGCCGCGGAACGCCATCCGCGCGATCAGCCAGCCACGGTAGCCATCCAGAAATCCTGCGCAGAGCACATAATTCTGGAGCCAGCTCCATGGCGCCGCGATGCACATTCCGCCGCGCCAGCCTTGCCTGCCTTGCGCGTACATTTCCTGGGCCACGGCCGTCGTGTAGCGCTCGACTTTCGCTTCGTGCTCCGCGAAAGTGCGCACCGTGTAGTGCAGCAGGTCTCCCCCCAGACGCCCCGCGTTTCCATTGAAGCGCAAGGCCGAGTGGACCATTCCGGAAAAGCTCGCTTGGTCTTTTCGGTAGAGCCTGCGCTGAAAATCCGGATACCACCGCGAGTGGCGGATCCACGCTCCCAGATACGATGTCAATCGCGACATCTCGTAAACCGGGAATTCCGGCTCCTGCCGCTTCCACTCCATGAGGGAGTTGCGCAGTTCGCTGCTCAGCTCTTCATCGGCGTCCAGGAGAAAGATCCAATCGTTCCTGGCGCAGGCAGCCGCGAAGTTTTTCTGATCGGCATGGTTGGTAAACGGCCGCACGAAGAAAGACGCTCCGTGCTGCTTCGCAATTTCCGCCGTGCGGTCCGTGCTGCCGGAATCCACCACCACGATTTCGTCGGCGATGCCCTCGAGCGACTTCAGCGCACGCGGCAGATTGTGCTCCTCATTCAGAGTAACCAGGCAGGCGGAGACGCGGTTCATGCGGTGGCTACTTCGGCTCGAGGGTAACGCGGATCAGGCTCGAACCGATGCGAAATTCGGCGCCGTCGAGCAGCACGGCGGCGCGGGCGCGCTCACCCTCGAGAAACGTCCCGTTCGTGGAATCGAGATCCTTCAGGCTGATGTTGCGGTCCTTTACTTCAATGACGCAATGGTGGCGCGACACTTCGGAGTCATCCACCGCAAAATCGGCGCCCTGCCGTCCCAGAATGACGCGGGGATTTTTCATCCTGTGCACAGATCCCTTTGAGGGGCCGGTGAGGACGGTTAATACGATGGTCGCGTCCACCGGAAGTTTGAATCCTTCATACGGATCCAGTAACCCGGGGCTCGCACCACCGGATCCCCGCGCAAAGGAAGGCAGGGGGGAGATCACGACGGTGCTGTCCATGCGGCGGGTGACGTTCACCACGGTCGTTTGACCGCACTTCGAACACTTGAACTGCACCTTCGCGTGAGCGGCGACATCCGTGTCTTTCAAATTGTGCGACGTGCCGCAATGGCTGCACACTGCTTGCATACACCTAGAGTAGCACCGGCCGGCGTGCATGGCGTTCCAGCGGTTGCGGGGCGTGTGACAAGAATAACGCGAAGCGGGCGGCCGGGCTGCAGCCGCGCTGGCTCCGCCGGCAAATGTGCTAGGATAACCGCTTCCATCACAGAAGGAGCCTGACTCGTGTCGGAGCACATTTCGCGCAGAGAGCTGAAGCAGGACAAGTTCCGGGATTCGCTCGAGCACGGCGCCGAAGCCGTAGCCTCCCATCGGCAACTGGCTTCCATGCTGCTCCTGGTGGGCGTCTTGCTGGCGGCGGGCTTCGGAGGCTGGAAGATCTATGCGGACCGGCGCACCGTGAAAGCCACGGCGGCGCTCGACGCCGCGGCGAAGGTCTATAACGCGCGGATTCGCGGCGCCGGTGAAGCATCCGAAACCGGAGAAATCACGTATCCGGATGAAGCGGGCAAGATGCGCGATGCCTCCGTGAAATTCGCCGAGGTCGCGGACACGTATCCGAGCACAAATGCGGGCCGCCAGGCGCGCTATTACCAGGCTCTTTGCCTCGAGGATCTCGAGCAGTTTAATCAGGCGCTGGAGCAATTGAAAAAGCTCGAAGGCGCCGGCGATCCGGAACTTGCCGCGATGGCCCGGTATCAAACTGCCGTGATTAACGGCCGAACGGGAAAACCGGAAGAGGCGGTGAAAATTCTTCGCGCGCTTGTGGACAAGCCTAGCGTATTCGTGCCGCGCAGTCTCGCTCTACTGGAATTGGCCGGGCAGCTCCGTTCGAACAATCCGCACGAGGCCGCGGGCATTTACCAGCAGCTCAAGAAGGAATTCCCGGACTCGCCCATCGCCGAGGAAGCCGATCGTGGTCTGGGGATGCTGCCCAAGTCGTAACCCGCTTTCCGCCCGCGCGGTTTCCGGGAATGCTCCATGACACTCGCTCCCTATGCGATGCACGCGGGAGATTCACGCAGCCGCCGCCGTCCCGAGGCGCCGCATCCGTATCGCAGCGAGTACGCGCGCGACCGCGACCGCATTATCCATTCCCGCGCTTTCCGCCGGCTCGAAGCAAAAACGCAAGTCTTCACCACGCGCTTCTCCGATCATTTCCGCAATCGGCTGACGCACACACTCGAAGTCGCGCAGATCGCCCGCACCGTAGCGGGGGCGCTGAGCCTGAATGCGGAGCTCGTTGAAGCGCTTGCGCTGGTGCACGACATTGGCCACCCGCCCTTCGGCCATGCGGGTGAACGCAAGCTCAATGAGTTGATGCGCGAACACGGCGGCTCGTTTGACCATAACCTGCACGCGCTGCGCATCGTCGAGCAGTTCGAACAGCGCTACCCCGAATTCCCGGGGCTGAATCTGACGTTTGAGGTGCGCGAAGGCATCATCAAGCATTCGCGCGACTACGTTGCGGCGCGATGCCCGCAGCTCGGAGAATATTTGCTCGAAGAGCGGCCGCCGCTTGAGGCCCAGCTCATGGACGCGGTGGATGGCATTGCGTACAACACGGCCGATCTGGACGATGCGCGCGAGGCGCATCTGCTGGATGAAGACGCGCTGCTCGCGGAAGTGCCGCTGTTTCGCGACGCCTATCGAGCGGCGGACGCGGCGTATCCTCAGGCGCGGCCGAAACTGAAGTTTAACGAAGCGCTGCGGCACGTGCTGGACGCGCTGGCCACGGACCTGATCGAGACAACGATCCAGCGCGCGCATGATTCCGGCGCCGCGAGCGTGCAAGACATTCGCCGCGCGCCGCGACGGCTGGCCGGTTTCAGCAAAGAAGCCGCGGCCCGTAACGCCGAACTGAGACGATTCTTGCTCACGCGCGTTTATCAATTGCCGGTCCTGAACGAAGAACTGGACCGTTCGGTGCGCTGCCTCGAGGAACTCTTCGCGTACTACCTGGAGACGCCCTCGGCGATGCCGCCGTTCTACGCGGAGCAGGCCCGGACCGAGCCGCGGCATGTGGTCGTCTGCGACTACATTGCGGGCATGACCGACCACTTCTTGCTGCGGCAGCACCGCGAGAATTTTGGTTCGCCCACCGTAATTGCCTCGTAGTGCGGCACGGAGCCGGTCTGAAGACCGGCCACTACAAAGTGCTCTTTTTCATGTTTCATGCCGCGCCACTTTCGTGGAGGCGGAATTCGGCGTGGAGCGTTTTCAGGGCGCGCTGAGCGGCGCTGGCTTCGATCACGCAGGAAATGTTGTATTCCGAGGAGCCTTGCGCGATGGCGATGAGGTTCACGCCTTCGCGGCCAAGCGCGCCGAAGGTGCGGCCGGCGACGCCCGGTGTGCCGCGCATATTTTCACCGACGACGGCGACGATGGCGACATTGCGGTCGGCGGAAATGTGCTCGACGGTGTGCTCGGCGACTTCCGGGGCGAAGGCTTCGCGCAGGGCCTCGACGGTGAGCTTTTCGTCGGCGGTGGGAATCACGAAGCAGATGTCATTTTGCGAAGAAGATTGCGAAACGAGCAGAACGTTGGCGCGCGTTTCCGCCGTAGCGGCAAAGGAGCGCGCCAGGACATCAGGAAGGCCGACGATTCCGGGACCTCCGACGGTGATCAGGGAGACGTCGCGAATCGCGGTGAGAGCCTTCACGCCTCCGCCGGTGGATTTTCCATCGGCGCTGATCTTTGTGCCAGGTCTTTCCGGCGCGAAACTGTTGCGAATCCAGACGGGCACGCCGGCGGCGGTGACGGGACGCAATGTGTTTGGGTGCAGGACCTTTGCGCCGAAGTAGGCCAGTTCGGCCGCCTCGTTATAGGAGATTTCGGGAATCAGGCGCGCCTCGGGAACCAGACGGGGGTCGGCGGTTTTCACGCCGTCCACATCGGTCCAGATGATGGTTTCCGCGGCGTTCAGGGCGGCGCCAAGGATTGTGGCGGAATAGTCGGAGCCGCCGCGGCCGAGCGTGGTCTGCACGCCTTCGGGCGTGGCACCGATAAAGCCGGTGACGACGGGCACGATATTGTCCTTCAACAGAGGGCGCAGGCGCGCCTCCGCGCGTTCCCGCGTTTGCGCCATCAGCGGTTCGGCGCGGCCGTGGTGCGGGTCGGTGACGATGATCTCGGTGGCGGAGACGGCAACGCTGCGCAGGCCGAGATCGCAAATGGCTCCGGCGACCAGAGGAGCGGAGAGGCGTTCACCGATGCCGGAGATGGCGTCCAGCGTGCGCGGGGTCAATTCATGGAGCATGGCAGTGCCTTGCAACAGCCGCTCGAGCTGTGCGAGCACGTCCCAGCAGGTTTTGCCGACGTCGGCGCAGCACTTGGGGTCGCTGACCAGGGCCGCCAGCGCGGTTTCGTGCTGCTTGCGCAGCTCGCTAATCAATCCCGCCAGGAATTCGCTCTCGCCCGCCTCCGCGCGATGGGCGGCTTCGATGAGGCGGTTGGTGACGCCGCTCATGGCGGAGACGACCACTACAACGGGCCGGGTGGCCGCCGCGTCTTTGACGATGGTGGCGGCGCGGCGGATGCAGGCGGCGTCGCCTACCGATGTGCCGCCGAACTTCATGACGCAGAGAGAAGATTTCATTCGCTGGAGCCTCTTAGCAAGTGGATGTGGAGCGCATCCGATTGTACCAACTTGGGCGGCTGAATAAGTAGCAGGTGACGAGTAAACGAGTCGCAGGCGAAAGCGAGGGGGCCCCGAGCAGTCCGGGACGCGGCAAGCAGCGCCCCTAAGTGAGATTTGACCGGTGATGGATTGGCGGCGGGGCGGGATTGTTTGTGCCGGGGCTTTCTTGACTTGGCGAGGCGGGGGCCTCGATAATATGCAGGTATGAACCCGAGCGACGGAGGCGCCGACTCGATGTTCCTGGACGTCAAGGACCTTGCTGTCCGCAAGCTGCGCATCCGCCGGAACTATGCGCCGGGCAGCCTTGATTTTCACACCACGGAGTTCAAGCAGGCCGAGCCGCTCGAGGTACGGGCGACGGCCGAGCTGGTGGAAGGGCAAATCCACGTCTCCGGCGAGCTGCAGACGAAGATCGAGATGGTTTGCGCGCGGTGCCTGGAGCCGGTGATGGAAGAAATAAGCCGGACGTTTGATCTTTATTACCGGCCGCTGGCGCAGCGCGTGACTCCGAACGGGGAAGAGCGGCTAAAATTGGACGACACAGAGATCGGATTTTTTCAGGGCGAGGGCATGTTCCTGGCGGATGTGCTGAGCGAACAGTTGCTGCTCTCGCTGCCGATGAAGGTCATTTGCCGGAGCGATTGCCGCGGGCTGTGCCCGAACTGCGGCGCGAACCTGAACCACGAAGAGTGCCGGTGCGAGACCCACGCGATGGACCCGCGGATGGCCCCGCTGGCGCGCCTCAAGCAGGAATGGCTTAAAAAACAATAGCTTTTATCGGGTGAAAGCCCATAGAATCCGCCCGCAGCAGGGCCGGAAAGAGGAGTCTCTTTATGCCGAATCCGAAACGAAGGCATTCGAAGGCACGCAAGAACAAACGGCGCGCGCACGATTTTCTGACGCCGCCCGCTCTGGGAAAGTGCCCGAACTGCCATGAGATGAAACAGCCGCACAGGATTTGCCCGCACTGCGGCTACTATAAAGGCCGCGAGGTTCAGGACACCTCGGCGTAGTCGTTCTCCCTTTGGCTCGATAGGCCGGGGCAATTCGGAGCTCCCAAGCAGAAGTTCCCATGATCACTATCGCCGTGGACGCCATGGGCGGAGACGAGGCTCCCCGCCCCGAGGTTGAGGGCAGTGTTCTGGCCGCTCAGGAAATGGGCGTGCGAATTCTGTTGGTGGGGCAGCCGGCGGCGTTGCGCACGGAGCTGGCGACCCATGCGCGGCCGAGCGTTCCGGTGGAGATCGTGCCGGCGGCGGAAGTGATCACGATGGAGGATCATCCGGCGCAGGCCTTTCGGCGGAAGAAGGACAGTTCGGTGCACGTGGCCGCACGGCTGGTGCGGGACGGCAAGGCCGATGGAATGGTCAGCGCCGGGAATACCGGTGCGGTGATGACCGTGGCGCGCTTCACGCTGGGGACGCTGCCTTCGGTGGACCGGATGGCGCTGGCGGCGCCGTTCCCGAATGCGAAGGGCGGCGTTTCGGTGCTGCTCGACGTGGGCGCGAACGTGGATTCGAAGCCGGAGCACCTGGAACAATTCGCGGTGATGGGGGAGGTGTATTACCGGGCGACGTTCGGCAGCCGGCGGCCGCGCGTGGGGCTGCTCTCGATCGGCGAAGAAGAGAGCAAGGGAAACGAACTGACGCGCGAGGTCTACACGAGGCTGAAGGAACATTCGCTGAATTTCGTGGGAAACGTCGAGGGGCGCGACTTGTTTTCAGGCAACGTGGACGTGATCGTTTGTGACGGATTTGTAGGCAACATCGCGCTGAAGATCTGCGAGGGCCTCGCGGTGCACATTTTTGGAGTGCTGAAGAAATCGCTGAAGAGCTCGCTTTCGTCGCAATTCGGATATTTATTTTCGCGCGGGGCGTTCAAGGGCCTGCGGAAACACATTGATTACACGGAGTACGGCGGCGCGCCGCTGCTGGGGGTTCGGGGAGTGTGCGTCATCGGGCACGGACGTTCGAACGCCAACGCGATTAAGAATGCCATTCGCGTGGCCGCGGGACTCGCGCGGGCGCGCATGAACGAAAAAATCGAAGAGGAGCTTTCGGCGGCGGTGCGGGTGCAATAGGCAAGCGCACGGTGCCGGGAGAAAATCAGAATGGGCAAAATCGCATTTTTGTTTCCGGGGCAGGCATCGCAATACCCCGGCATGGGAAAAGAGCTGGCGGAAGCGTATCCGGCGGCGCGGAGTGTTTTTGAGGAAGCAGATGGCGCGCTGGGATTCTCGATATCGCAGATGTGCTTTGCCGGGAGCGAGGATGAACTGAAGCTCACGGCAAATACGCAGCCGGCGATTTTGACGTGTTCCGTGGCGGTGTACCGGATTCTTGTGGACCGCGGCATCAAGCCGGATTACGTAGCGGGGCATAGCCTGGGCGAGTATTCGGCGCTGGTGGCGGCGGGCGCGCTGGGATTTGCAGACGCAGTGCGCCTGGTGCGCAAGCGCGGCACGTACATGCAGGACGCGGTGCCCACGGGCCAGGGCGCGATGGCAGCGATCATGGGCCTTTCGCCGGCGGTGGTAGCGGATGCGTGCAAGCGCGCGGCGGAGGGCGAAATCGTTTCCGCAGCGAATTTGAATTCGCCGGAGCAGACGGTGATTTCGGGACATGCCGGGGCTGTTAAGCGCGCGGTGGAGATGGCTTCGCAGGCGGGCGCGAAACGCGCGGTCATCCTGCCGGTGTCCGCACCGTTCCACAGCGCGCTGATGATGCCGGTGCAGGAGCGTCTGGAAAAGGATCTGCGCGCGACATCGTTTGCGGGGTTGCAGGTGCCGCTGGTTACGAACGTGGACGCGGACACGATCGCGACCGGAGACGAGGCACGCGAAGCGCTGATCCGGCAAGTGACGATGCCAGTGCGGTGGGAAGAGTCGGTACGGCTGCTGATGGAAGAGGGAGCGACGACGTTTGTCGAGGTGGGACCGGGGAAGGTGCTGACTGGGCTGTTGCGGCAGATTGAGCGCTCGGTCACGGCGCTGAACGTCGAGGACGAGAAGAGCTTGAAAACGACGCTGGAGAAGATTGCGCAGACGCGGTCTTCGGACGCGGCGTGAAGAGACGAAGTAATGAAATAAGGAAGTAAAGAGGCAAGGAGTAAGACTGCAAGAGCTATACGAGAGCCGATGTTCAGCCTAAAAGACAAAGTGGCATTGGTGACGGGGGCATCACAGGGGATTGGACGCGAAACCGCGCTGGCGCTGGCGCAGGCGGGGGCGAGAGTTGCGTGCGCAGCCCGGAATGAGGAGAAACTGGCGGCGCTCGTAAGCGAGATTGCCGCGGCAGGTGGCAGTGCGCTGGCCGTGAAGATGGACGTTGCCGATGGCGAGCAGGTGAAGGCGGGGTTCAAGCAAGTGCTGGAAAAGTTCGGCCGGCTCGACATTCTGGTGAACAACGCCGCGGTGACGCGCGACGGCTTGGCCGTGCGGATGAAACAGGACGATTGGGACGCTGTTTTGCGCACGAACCTGACGGGGGCGCATCTGTGCATTCAGCAGGCGCTGGGGACGATGATGCGGCAGCGCAGCGGGCGGATCATCAACATCACGTCGGTGGTGGCGCAGTCTGGCAACGCGGGGCAAGTGAATTATGTGGCGTCGAAAGCCGGCTTGATCGGTTTGACGAAGGCAATCGCGATTGAAGTCGCTTCGCGGAACATCACCGTGAATGCCGTTGCGCCGGGGTTCATCGAGACGCCCATGACGGACGTGCTCTCCGAAAAAGTCAAAGACGAATTGAAGGCGCGCATTCCGCTGGGACGGCTAGGTTCGCCGAGCGACGTCGCCGCTGCCATCACCTTTCTTGCCTCCGACGAAGCCGCCTACATCACTGGCCATGTCCTCGCCGTCAACGGCGGGATGTACCTGGGCTGAGTTCTGGCCTCGCTCGACCGAGCTCGTCTCAGGTTTAAGTTGCACGATTTCGCGTAATCGCATATCTTCACCCCGGAATTTTGTGGCGTCCAAGGGCGCCTAGAGCCCGAAGTCATTCTTACAGGATAATGAGGGACGAAGGGAGAGCGTAACCATGTTTTCCAGGCGGCATTTTTTGCGTCAAGCCTCCACGGCGGGCGCTGTTTGTTCCGCGAACTTGATGTTCGGCCGTTTGTTGGCTGGCCAGACCCGGGCGGCGAATGCGAGCGAGACGGTCCGCGTCTATGTGGATTCCCGGCGGACAATTGCACCACTGGACCGAAACCTGTTTGGTTCGTTCCTCGAGCATCTCGGGCGCGCCATCTACGAAGGCGTCTACGATCCGGGTTCGAAACTGTCGGACGCCAATGGGTTCCGCAAAGACGTTCTGGATGAAATCAAGCAGCTTGGCGTGCCTATCATCCGGTACCCGGGAGGGAATTTTGTCTCGGGCTACAACTGGCTCGATGGCGTTGGCCCGAAGCAGGACCGTCCGCGCGTGCTGGACAAAGCGTGGAACTCGCTGAACACGAACCAGTTTGGAACCAACGAGTTTCTGGCGTGGTGCCGGGCCGTGGGAACCGAGCCCCTGCTGGGGCTCAATCTGGGCACGGGAACCGCGGAAGAGGCCGCGGCATTGGTGGAATACTGCAACGTGGAGAAGGGCACAAGATGGAGCGATCTGCGGCGCAAGCACGGGATTGCGGAGCCTCACAAAGTGCAGCGCTGGTGTCTGGGAAATGAAATGGACGGACCCTGGCAGATCGGACACATGACCGCGGCGGAATACGGCATGAAAGCCGCGGATGCCGCCCGGCAGATGCGCTACGTGGATCGCTCGCTGCAACTCGTCGCTTGCGGTTCGAGCGGCCCCTTCATGCCCACGTATTTGGAGTGGGACCGCGAGGTCCTGGAGCAATGCTACGACTACGTGGATGCGCTTTCGCTGCACCGCTATTTCAGCAACGCGGACGAGACGGGAGGAGACAGTTCAAAATTTCTGGCGATGAACCTGAGCATGGAGAAACAGATTGCAGAAACGGCCGCGGTGTGCGATTTGGTGCGCGGGCGCAAGCGTTCCCAGAAGAAACTGTGGTTGTCCTTCGATGAATGGAATGTGTGGTACCGGGCGCGCAGCGGCCCCGCCGTCAACGGGAACCGGCAGGAAGCCCCGCACTTGTTGGAGGAGGTGTACAACCTGGAAGATGCGCTCCTGGTCGGCGGGCTCGTCAACTCCTTGCTGCGGAACTGCGACCGAGTCAAGCTGGCGTGCCTGGCCCAGTTGGTCAACGTCATTGCTCCGATTATGACGAATGCGGATGGGCTGATCCGCCAAACGATTTATTACCCCTACAGCTGGGCTCTGCAGTTTGCGCACGGATCGGCGTTGCAGCTCCTGACGGAATCGCCAAGCTACGAGGTTTCCGGCATGGGGAGCGTGCCGTCTCTGGACGTGGCCGGAACGGTGAACGCTGCCGACGGAAAGGTCTCTATTTTCCTTCTCAACCGCGACCTGGCCAAGGCCCACGTGGTTGAGATCCTCTGGGAGGACGCTGCCCCGGCCAAGATGCTTGCCTCTTTCGTATTGACCGGAAGCGACCTGAAAGCCTCAAACAGCTTCGAAGCGCCGCAACGCGTGATTCCACAGACTCTTGAGAAGCCTTCGACGAGCGGCGGCCGCACAAGATTTGAGTTGCCGGCGCGGTCGTACACCGTAGTCCAATGGGGCCAAGCATAGCCCGAGGAGAGGCGAACTCGAGACGGGCGCGGAGTTTGAGTATGGGCACAGAAGCGAAGGCGCATGAGCATGGCCGTGGCCGGACAGCCTGGATGCGCTGGTGGCGGCGCCGGGCCATCACAAATTGCTGTTCGAGAACGAGCGTGTGCGCGTGTTGGAGGTGCGCATCCCGGTGGGCGCGTTCGTGCCCGTGCACACGCACCGCTGGCCCGGCGCAATGTATGTGGCGCGCGGGAGCGACTTCCTACGGCGCGATGGCGAGGGGAAGTTAACATTCGATAGCCGCACCGTTGGGCCTCCGCCCAAAGCGCCGATGGTCCAGTGGTCAGGACCCTTGCCACCTCACTCCGTCGAAAACATCGGGGATGCGGAAATCCTGCTTATCAGCACCGAACTAAAAGAACCAAGCGCCTGAGCGCGCGCGGGGACAACGCCCACTTGGTTCGCAAGGTACACCGAGGTCAAGCAGGATGGGATACGACGAGAGAACCCTTGGCTCGCGCTGCTCGCTCCCTTCGCATGCGCTCAGGGGAAACGGGACGCACATTCCTGATCGGATGCGCGGTTGACCTTGCCGGAGAGGCTGTCTAGAATGGGCAGGTTGCCTGGGAAGGCCAAAGAGAACCAGTTTGGCGCTGGCGGGCCTGCGCCGGGTTGTGGGAACCAAAAGCGATCAAAGACCGTGGAGGACAGAGGAATGGCCAGCGTAGAAGAGCGCGTCAAGCAGATTATCGTTGAGCAACTGGGAGTGGATGAAGGCGAAGTGACGCCGACGGCATCTTTTGTGGACGACCTGGGCGCGGATTCCCTGGACCAGGTGGAGCTGGTGATGGCGTTCGAAGAGGCGTTCGGGATCGAAGTGCCGGACGAGGACGCCGAAAAAATGACCACCGTCAAAGACGCCGTCGAATACATCGACAAACACGCCAAAGGTAAGTAAGCCACGGAATTCACA
>JBGPGF010000061.1:0-14472 GCA_041483755.1 Terriglobia bacterium
CGCTTTCTGCCAATGATCTTTATAGCGAGACTGAGGGCGTTGGATGGTACTGTACCGATATCTATTATTTCTGCCCGACCTCGTACTTCAACGGTTCCACTGGCGGCACCTCTGCACCGCCGCCGACTGTTTCGTTCTCAACTATCAACTCTGTCTTGGTCGGCCAGACGGCGACGACGAACGCCACGGTCAACCCGTCGGGCAACTCAATACCGATTTCGCTCTCGATTTCGAGTCCTGCGGCTATCGTTACCCCAACGGGAACATTCACGAGTAGTACGCCCGTGGTGGTCAAGGGCCTGACTGCCGGCACGGCAACACTGACCGCCACGATTTCAAACGCCGATGGAAGCAAGACCACGGTCGGTTCGACTTCTTTTCCGGTGATTATGCCCACTATTTCTCAAAGCAATCCTCTGTGGTTCTTCGGCACGGGCGTACAGACTCCAAGTGGCTTCACCCTAGGCGCAATCAGCGCAACGCTGACGGTCAATGGAGGAGGGAGCGGTACCTACAACTGGTCGATCACTAATGGTGCTTCGAAATTGGCATTCGAAAACGGGAGTGCATCTATCAACAAGACGACAAATGTTGTGACGATTTACAGCTCTTCGTACAGTACGTCCAGCAACGACGTTACTGTTCAGCTAAAATACACGCCATCGGGCGGAAGCCAGATAACCCTACCAGCTTTTAATCTCACAATCGACAGTCCATACAACTTGATCTCTCAGGGGACCACGGATGCCGGGGTTGCATACACCGGAGCGGCGAGCTGCACAAACCCGCAGACGGGAACCGGTGGATTCATAAGCTACGTCCAGTACCAAGTAAGGAGCACGTTCGGCGCTGTTATCACTAACGCACCCGTGAACGAGGCCTTCTCGAATGTGACTGGGATTTACGCAAACCAAAACTGGTCCTCCACGCTGCAACCTTGGGTCGCAGGAAGTTACGCCAATCCAACCGGAATCTTTTCCGACCATATCTGTGTGGCGGCTCCCGCCAATGGCGGTACTCCGCAGCCTCTTGCGCCCCAAAATCCGCGGTCAAGCACCTTAGTCGACCAAGGCACACAAGACTGGTTTGTCGGCATCACAACTTATGGGTCAGGCATGCAGGTCCAAAGAAATTGCTTGAACCGCTACCAAGACCACGGAACACACACCCACATTATATCGCCCGTATGGGGCCAAACACTGCCGCCAAATGCATGTCCATAGGGTGGAAGGGGGTCAAATTTGAGAAGGCTAGGACTCGTGGTCGTTGTTCTTATGGCATTTCTCCCAGCAGCCGCCGATATTGGCCCGGTTCCAGGAACGGTACCCGTGAGACCCGTATTTGATCGCTCTGATGTGGTCTGCGCTGGCTATGTGAAGTCCCTTTCCTCTAAGGATACACCAGGCCATGCTGATAGGCGTTTGGTCATCCAAAGGCGAAGTCTGGCGTCGGTTGACATCATTGATCTGTACAAGGCGCCTAAGACACTAGCAACTGAAATCCGTGTCGAGTACGAAATTGACGTTGAGAACGGCGTTTGGGTTAGCGGGTCGCACTCTAGCTTGTCACAAGGACAAATAGTCCTTTTGTTTTTGTCGTTGAAGCCATCAGGTACATTTGAATTCGCAGATGAATTCTTGGGTGCCACCGTCCTGTCCGACCTGCGGAAGTTAGAGGGTGAGCCCGGAATGTCCAAACTCGAGTCGGCTCTTACAAAAGCCGCCGATGATTCGTCTGGTGGCGAAAGGTTAAGGGCCCTGCAACTTCTGCAAGGATTCGACTCGTTAAGCGCGTCGACTGTACTTGACATGAAGGCGAAGATCCAGATATCGGATCCGGAGTTGGCACTTACGGCGATAGCAGTCCTTTTAAGAACGAAGACGCCTGAGAGCGTGACGGAGTTGCGCCGATACCTGAACCAATACAGTGGCAGCCAGGAGTCGATCGCTCTGTTGAGTCTGGGTACAGAGCTAGGCCAGATCGTTGATGCCAGAAGCTTGCCGGATCTGGTCTTACTGAGCGGGTCTGTGTACCTACCGATTAGATTGGGAGCTATGGACGCCATCCGCCGGTTGCGAAATCCCAAGTCTGTCCCGATATTGATAAGTCGACTGGATGACCAGAATGGTACGGTCCAATATCTCGCTGTCATTACGCTTGCCGAGGTGACCGGCAAGTTGGACGGCGACTACGCACCAAGTATGTTCTTGTTCGACAAGAAGCCCCAATTCTACACAGCGCTCTGGAAACAATGGTGGGAGGAAGAGGGCAAGGGGCAATACGCGTTAGCGTCGGGAAATTGAGTGTCGCATAGAGTTCAACTCCACGATCGACTGATCGACCATCGATGGTGGGTGGTCAGACGAGCACACGTACGAGGGCGGCTTGCTATGTGCCTTTTGCGGTGGACGGAGCGCTAATTGCGCGTGTTGATGAGCAAATACCTGAACCGCACGAGAGATTTCGACCATGCGACTAAGTAACAAAGTAAAGGTCGGAATCGCACGCATTGCATTTCTCTCTACTGCTTTTGCCTTGGCCGTCGCTGCTGCCTCGACCAACCCTGTTGTGCAGTGGAACAACGCGGCGCTACAGGGGATCCGCGACTCGAAGCTGGGGGCGCCGGTAGTGGCGCGGGCGCTGGCCATTGTGCATACCTGCATGTACGACGCATGGTCTGCCTACGATGAAAAGGCAGTCGGTACGCAATTGCGCGACGCGCTGCGGCGGCCGGCTGCGGAACGAACCCAAGCCAACAAAGAGAGGGCCATCAGTTATGCGGCGTTTCGAGCGCTCAGCGATGTCCTGCCGGTGGATACAAATTCCGTGTACATCCCGTTGATGAAACAACTGGGCTACGACCCGAACGACAATTCCACCGACATCGAGACACCCACAGGAATTGGCAACGTGGCCTGCGCCGCTGTTTTGGAATTCCGGCACCACGACAAATCCAATCAGCTAGGAGACCTCGCGCCCGGACCCTACACGGATTGGAGCGGCTATGCTCCGGTAAATATACCCGGCACCATCCCCGCGCGCGCTGCCGCTGCAAATCCGGACCACTGGCAGCCGCTCCTGTATACGGACTCCACCGGTAGCCTCATCCTGCAAAAGTTTGCTGGCGCTCAATGGTGCTACGTCACGCCATTTGCCTTGACCAAAGGAGAAGAGCTGCGTCCCGCTGTGGAGCCCGGCCCATTCAAATATGGCTCGCCGGAATACGAGCGACAGGCCGAGGAGATGGTCGCCATCAGCGCGGCTCTCACGGATCAACAGAAAATGATCTCCGAGTATTGGTCGGATGGTCCGTATTCCGAGCAACCGCCAGGGCATTGGCTGCGATTTGCGCAGTTTGTTTCCGTACGCGACCATCATTCTCTCGACGACGACGTAAAACTGTTCTTCGCCCTATCGAACGCAATGTTGGATGCCGGTATCGCCGCCTGGGACGCCAAACGCACTTACGATTCCGTGCGGCCAGTGACGGCGATTGCATTTCTCTTCAAAGGCAAGACGATTCGCGCGTGGGGTGGCCCAGGCAAAGGGACGATTGAAATGGACGGCTCGCAATGGATTCCTTACCAGCCCGCCACCTTCCCCACGCCGCCGTTCCCGGACTACGTCTCCGGTCACAGTACGTACAGCGCTGCGGCAGCCCGTATCCTGTCTCTCTGGACCGGCAGCGACCGCTTCGGCGATTCCGTGACGCTTCCGGCAGGAAGCTCGAAGATCGAGCCAGGCATCACACCAGCCAAACCCGTGACGTTGAAGTGGGAAACTTTCACCGACGCCGCCGACGAAGCAGGGATGTCGCGGCGTTACGGCGGCATCCACTTTGCCCGCGCCGACCTGGCAGGCCGCCAGTTAGGCCGGCTCGTTGCCGACCGCGCTTGGGCCAAAGTGCAAACCTACTTCGATGGAAAAGCGACGCCTCCGGCATACGAGTTGACGACTGCGGGTGGGAGCGCGTGGCCAGCCGCCGAGATCAATTAAGCTGCCAGTCAGCGCGGGGCGCCCATTCAACCGTTGTAGGCGCCGTTCAGCACCGATTTTCAGCCGTTCGATTAACGTCCCACGCATTTGAATTTAGCGACGGGGTGAGCATTGACGCGCGCGCGCCTGGAATGTTAATCATGTAGGGTTGCGCAGGCCCCTGTGGATCGCAATGGGCTCAGCGGAATCGAGATTGGCCGCAGAGCATTCCACGGGACGTGGGAGTGTGGCTAGAGCGGGTCAACTTCCCGCGTGTTCCGCGCATCTCACCGTACGACCAATTGGCGCCGCGGTTTCCCCGTCGCCCGCCTAAGAATGAGGAGTTTCGATGAAGCGGTTTCTGGCAGCTCTGGCTGTCGCGGTAGCAGCGATGTTCGCCGCGGACGGATGCAGCAATAACAACACTACGTTTCAGGGGAATACCGGTGCATTCATAGCCTTCCTCGCGCCCACCGATGCCATCGCCGGGAGCCCTGACCTTACCCTCACGGTCCTGGGGCAGGGTTTCGTCGCCAAGACGGTCGTGCAATGGAACGGCAAGAACCTGGCGACGACGTTCCTGAGCGGCACTCAGGTGACCGCCGTGGTCCCAGCGGCGGACATCGCCAAGCAGGGCACGGCCACCGTCAACTCCCTCAACCCGCACAAGGGCGGGCAGGACAACGGACTTTCGAACACGATTGTGTTTATCATCCGGCCACCGGAACACCTCCTTCCGATAGTGACCTCGATGTTACCGGTCAGCGCCGCTTCATGCGTGAGCCCCTGCGCGGGAGTCTCCGTGACGCTTACAATCGATGGATCGAATTTCCTCCCCACTTCGGATCCCTCAGGCGGCTCAGTGGTTCAATGGAATTTGGGACCGACGCAAACCTTGCCGCAAGTTACGGCGATTACCTCCACGCAGATTACGGCGACCCTCACGGGGACGCAGCTTTCGACCGCGGGCTGCGCCACTGTGACGGTTTACAACCCACCCCCCGGCGGTGGGACCGGCCTGAACGGACTTTCCTTCACGGTTGGCGGCGGCCCCTGCCCGGCAGCCGTGACCGGCGTGGAGGAAGAATCTCCGGCGCTCAGTTCGGATGGCCGTTACGTGGCCTATGCGGCAGCGGACGGCGCTCACACCCAGGTATTTGTGCGCGATACCTGCGAGGGCGCGGATTCGAACTGCGAGCCGCGGACGGATTTGGTCTCTGCCGCGGAGAACGCCACACCGGCAAATGGGGACAGCCACTCGCCATCCATCAGTGCCGACGGGCGCTATGTCGCTTTCAGTTCGGCCGCCACAAACCTGGCGAGCAGCGCGCCGCCGGGGCGGCAGGTCTATCTGCGCGACACGTGTTTCGGTGCGGCGACAAGTTGCAAACCTTCCATGCAGCTCGTCTCCACCGACCCTGCCGGCGCTCTTCTCGGAACCGAAAACCTGTTTCCTTCGCTCAGTGCCTCAGGAAGGTTTGTAGCGTTTCTTTCCGTGACACCCAGCCACGCAGGAGGCCAGAGCGGGAAGACACACGCGCCAGCGAATGCGGGTGGCGGCGCGAACAGCGGCTTGCGGCAAGTCTTCATGCGCGACACGTGCCTGGGGGCAACGGCGTCCTGCACTCCCCGAACCACGCGCATCTCGCTGCAGCCCGGCGATGCGCCCCCAGGCGGCCACGCGCCGGCGGGGCCCGCGCTGAGCGGCAATTCGAGCCACGTGGCCATCCCGGGCCGCGATGCAACGCTCCTCACGCATGGCGCCGCGATTGACGATCGCGTCTTCCTTGCGCTAACAAATGCCTCGCACTGATTCAGTTTTGTAAGCGTGCGTGGCGCGGCCGCCGATGCGTCAGTGTGCGGTTCGCCTGCGTATATGGATGAGTTTGATGTGCGTTCCGGAAGGGTCTTCCTCGATTGCCACGATGCGCACCTGTTCGCCTCGCTCCGCCACGAAAGCCCCGCTGCCTGTGGAGACGCCCGCTTTGCCGAGCAGTTCGAACCGCGGCTCTTCATTGGCCGCATGCCAGGTGAACTCAGACCCCAGGTGTTCTCGATACCAGTTCTCGACAAACGAGCCGCTGTCGGGCGTGTAATACGCCGCCGTCTGAATCGCGAATTCCGCGGACGGAGGCGCGCCGGCCTTGCCATCGTCGTCATGCGGCATGACGAGAATGGAGCCCGAATAGACGGGCATGGACGGGCCGACCTCATTCGCCTTTTCGACGTGGATGTCTCCCATCGGCGTGCGCATGGTGGCTTTGCCGCCGGATTCCTGCAGATGAAACGCGTGTAACACGCGCGAGGCGAGAAAGAGTCCCCCGCCCAGAAGAATGGCGATGACGGTGAACAAAGCGACCATCATCCACAGCAGAGATTTCGATGACGATCCTTCGCTCGAATCCATTCCCGCCATCCGTGCACCTCGGGCGCAGGGGTGTGCAGCCAAGCCCTTGGCCCCTCAAGGGCAGAGTGGGTGAAGAAGGGCACACTCATGCAAGGGCCGTAATCGCCTGCGATAAATCCAGTTTCGCAGATGGGCTCGGACGAGCAAAGGGCGGCCGTGCGCTGTGTGTTCTATCGGTTCCTGCTCGAAGGTTGGGGGAGTTCGCCCACCTTACTAGTGCGTTTCTGGACTCCCGGGCAGTGGCTGGATCACCGCGTTGACGAGGTACGGATCGTCGAACTCAGTGCGCTGGCCGGCGCTCTTGCCGGCGACCGGAAGCATGCTTGCCGATAGCGGATTGTGCCACTTCACAGCCAGGCTGGCCATGTCGCAGATGATGAGTTCGATTTGTTCGACGGAGACATCGCCGGGCAGCGGAATTGTGTCCAGCCCCGTGCCGCAGACAGCGGAGTAGGCGAGCAGCGCGTCCATCGTTAACCGGCCCTCGTTCCAGCGCTGCGCCAGCCGCGAATCCTCCAGCACGGGCAGCATCAGGCCGGAGTAGCCCGCCTGCTTCACGCCGATGTCCTTCAATGCGGCGGTGATGGTGGCCGCGGCGGTGAGCGTGCCGCTCGAACCGACGGGCTGCGCGATCAGATTCTCGATGGCCTCGCCGATGGAGGCGTCTTTGGAAGGCGCTGGCGAAAGGTCAATGCCCATATACGCCCACCCCATGTCCTGGTCCACGCGCCCTGCCAGACGCTGGATGTCGAACGCCGCGGCGCCCAGCGAAGCGGTCAACTTGCGCTTTGCAGTTTCCAAATCGGGGACGTTCCGAAATGCCTCGGCCACCACATTGGCGGACTCCAGCGCAATGACGAACTGGTGTCCAAAACCGGAATGCCAGGATGCCGGAAAGAACGGCGTGAGTTGCGGCACCATGGCCGTGGCGGCGAATCGAAAATTGCCCTGGCTGTGTTCGGTGGTTTCGGAAAGCTTCTTCATCAAGCGCGCCGCCGCGCCCACCGCGCCCCAGCGCACGCCGTCCTCTCCGGCCACGACGACGCTCCCGCACAGCGTTTTCGTGTTGCGCAGAATCTCCGCGAGAAGATCGGCCTGCGCTGCGGGGTCGTCCGCGTTGAGCATGGCCGGACCAATGGAAGCGTCGAAATCTTCCTGCTGCGCCAGCGCGTCGTACAGCTTGAAGAAGGCGATGGTCTGGTCCGCGGGCAAGCCTTTCGTGTACTCGGGAAACGGCTGTGTGGTGATCCGGATGGTCTGAACTTTGTAGCCGCGCGTCTCAAAAACGGTCCGCGCATACTTCAGCATTTTCAGCGTGTCGGCAATCTGTTCTTTGTATTGCGCGCGATCCAGATTGATGAACGCGGTGATGGCGCGAATCTTCGGTTTATCGCTTTGGGCAGCGGCGGCTCCCTGCGCGCTGACACGGGGCGAAAAGAGAAGAGATAACGCAAAGACGCAGAGGGCGCTAAGCAGGGAGAGGCGGAACATCCTAGCCAGAGAATAATTCATACCCATTTCCTCCCGCTGCGTTACACAAACGCCGAAATGCCGGTGATGCGCTCGCCGATCACCAGCTTGTGGATGTCGTTGGTGCCCTCGTAGGTGGAGACGGACTCGAGATTGTTCATATGGCGCATGACGCAGTAATCGTCCACGATGCCGTTGGCGCCCAGGATGTCGCGGGCCTTGCGCGCGGTGTCCAGCGCGATGGCCACGTTGTTCATTTTGAGCATGGAGATGTGCGTGTGGTCCGCGCGGCCCGCGTCTTTCAGCTTGCCTACGTGCAGCGCCAGGAGCTGGCCCTTGGTGATCTCCGTGATCATCCAGGCGAGCTTTTCCTGGACGAGCTGGTGCGACGCAATGGGCTTGTTCGCAAATTGCTTGCGCGTCTTCGCGTATTGCAGCGCGGTGTCATAGCAAGCCATGGCCGCGCCCAGCGCGCCCCAGCCGATGCCGTAGCGCGCCTGATTGAGGCAGCCGAGCGGGCCTTTCATGCCTTCCACGTTCGGCAGCAGGTTTTCTTCCGGGATTTCGCAGTCGGTGAACGCGAGGCCGGACGTCACCGAAGCGCGCAGTGACCATTTGCCGTGCACGTCCAAAGCCTTGAAGCCCTTCGTGCCTTTTTCCACCAGGAAGCCGCGAACCTTCTCATCTTCGCACTTGGCCCATACAACGGAAACGTCCGCAATCGTTCCGTTCGTGATCCACATCTTTTCGCCGTTCAGAATGTATTTCGCGCCCTTCTTCACCGCGCGCGCCAGCATCCCGCCGGGATTCGACCCGAATTGTGGCTCGGTGAGGCCGAAACAGCCGATGGCTTTTCCGGACTGCAGCGCGGGCAGCCATTTCTGCTTTTGCGCTTCGCTGCCGTAGGCATGGATTGGCCACATCACGAGAGCAGACTGCACGGAGACGAAGCTGCGCAATCCCGAATCGCCGCGCTCCAGCTCCTGCATCACCAGGCCGTAAGCCACGTTGGACATCTCCGCGCAGCCGTAGCCCGTGAGGCTCGCGCCGAAAAAGCCCATCTCGCCAAGCTGCGGAACGAGATGCATCGGGAATGTTGCCTCGCGGTTGTGTTTTTCGATGATGGGCAGAACTTCGTTGTCCACATACTCCCGCGCGGTCCGCCGAACGAGTTTTTCCTCGTCGTTCAGCGCGGAATCGAAATCGATGAAGTCCACTCCGGCAAATCCAGCCATGCGTTCTCCTGTGGAGGGGCGCGATTGAGGGCGCACTGATTCTACAGGCGGCATGGTATGTGGGCAACCGGCTGGAGTGGAGATGCGGGGAACTGCCGAGGCAGGGAAAAGGCGCTCCCGAGCAGGTGTCGTCATCGCAACTGTTCGGGGAAGACCGAACTCCGCTCCTCGGAATGACGGGTGCAAGTGGTTTTTCAGCAACCTGCTAGGCGTTATAGACGCGGTCCACGCCGTACACGCCGGCGATTTTGCGTATGTTGGCGAGGATGCTTTCGAGCTGGCGGAGGTTGGCGATTTCGAGGGTGACATCAATGCGGGCATTCGAGCCGGCGCCATCGGGGCGGCTTTCGAGGTTGTGGATGTTCGTTCCCGCGCCGCTGATGGCCGAGGTGATCTCCGCCAGGAGCCCAGGGCGATCCTGCCCGCTGATCTGGAGCTGCACCGGAAACGTGGAGGCGCCGCCTTCGCCCCACTCGACGGTGATGCGCCGCTCGGTCTGGTACAGGAGATTCTCGACGTTGGGGCAGGAGCGCGTATGAACGGCGACGCCGCGCCCGCGCGTGACGTAGCCGATGATTTCATCGCCGGGAATCGGATTGCAGCACTTGGCGCGGAAGACCAGCAAGTCGTCGTGGCCGCGCACGATGAGCGGCGCGTCACCCATGCCCAGCATGCGCTTGACGCTTTTGACCAGCGTTGGTGAAGAATCCTCCGGCTTGGCTGGTTCGCCCAGGGATTCGCCGAAGGCGCGCGACAGTATCTGCCGGGCCGAATACTTGCCATATCCCACCGCGGCGTACAAATCCTCGACGCGATTGAGGCCCACCTCAGCGGCCGCGCGGAGCCAGTCCTCGGAGGAGAGTTTCTTGAGGCTGCGGCCGAAGTGGCGCGCTTCTTTTTCAAGCAAGCGGCGGCCGACGTCGGTGGCCTCCTCACGTTCGTGCAGGTTGATCCAGTGACGAATCTTGCTGCGGGCGCTGGAAGTCTTGGCAAAGCTGAGCCAATCGCGGCTCGGGGTATGGCCCTTCTGCGTGAGGATTTCCACCACGTCGCCGCTGGCGATCTCCTGGCGAAGCGTGACCATCTGGCTGTTGATCTTCGCGCCGACGCACTGGTGGCCAACCTCGGTGTGCACGGCATAGGCAAAGTCCACGGGCGTGGCCCCGCGGGGCAGCTCCAGGACGCGGCCCTTGGGCGTGAAGGCGTACACCTCGAGCGGCGCGAGGTCCACCTTCAACGTGGAGAGAAACTCGCCGGGCTCCTCCATGTCCTGCGCCCACTCGATCAACTGGCGCATCCAGGCGATGCGGCGGTCGTCGGTGTCGAGCACGGGGGCATCGGAAACGGGCTTGCCATCTTTGTATTTCCAGTGCGCGGCCACGCCTTCCTCGGCGATGCGGTGCATCTCCTGCGTGCGGATTTGCACTTCAAAGGCCTGGCCGCTGTGAATGAGCGTGGTGTGCAGCGATTGATAGAGATTCGGGCGGGGAATGGCTATGTAATCCTTGAAGCGTCCGGGCACGGGATGCCAGATCTGGTGAACGACGCCGAGGGCGGCGTAGCAGTTGCGCTCGTTGTCGGTGATGACACGCACAGCGAGGAGGTCGTAGATTTGCTCGAAGGGGCGCTGCTGGCGCGCGATCTTGCGGTGGAGCGAGAAAATGCCTTTGACGCGAGCCTCGACGTCCGCGGGGATGCTGCTGGCGATCAGCTTTTCACGAATCGCTGCTTTTACTTCTTCGAGAAACTTCTGGTGCTCCGCGCTTTTGTCCGTCACCTGCTTCTCGAGCCCAAAAAAGGCCTCCGGCTCGAGATAACGAAACGCGAGATCCTCTAGCTCGTTGCGGACCACGCTCATTCCCAGGCGATGGGCGATGGGAGCGTAAATATCCTGGGTCTCGCGGGCCACGCGCTGCTGCTTATCCGCGGGCACATATTGGAGCGTGCGCATGTTGTGGAGACGGTCGGCGAGCTTGACGAGGACGACGCGGACGTCGCTGACCATCGCCAGAAGCATTTTGCGGACGCTTTCAGCCTGACGCGCCTCCGGGGCCATGCGATTGAGGCGGCTGATTTTCGTCACGCCTTCGACCAGCCGCGCTGTCTCCGCGCCAAAGCGCTCGACGAGTTTCTCCGGCGAAAGCTCGGTGTCCTCGACCGTGTCATGGAGCAGCGCCGCGGCCAGCGTGGTGGCGTCCAAGCGCATGTCCGCGAGAATGTGCGCGACTTCGAGTAAATGCGAAAGATACGGGTCGCCCGAATGCCGCGCCTGGCTGCGGTGGCGTTCCGCCGCCATTTCGTAGGCGCGGCGCACCAGCCACGGATCTTCCGACGGCCGGTTCTTGCGGAGTTTTTCGAGCAGCTCCTCCAGGCGCGCATCAAGCTGGCGCGCCGCGCGGTCGCGGTCGAAGTTGATGAGCGGATTGGGGCGCCGAGACATACTGCTCCCGCCATCTATTTTACATTGCGGGGAGGAAATTGTCGTCTGGCGGATGGGTTGTGCGCGGAAAAGAACGGGCGCGCAACCCCTTTCGCCTGGCTTGGGGAAAGCGCTGCGCCCCTGCAAGAAACCTGGAAATTACCGCCGCGAAACCCTCAGGACGTCTCCGGCGTAGCTTGCAACTTCTTCTGCTTAATCTCTTTCACCTTGTCCACGAGATCATCCGCTTGTTTGAGCAGGTCGTCCCGTTCCTGCGCGCTGGTCACCATGTCGGCCCTGCGGCGATACAGCAGATTCAGATAAGCCATCGCATCCTCGTAGTCGGGCCGGAGTTGAATCGCGGTCTGGAGGCTCTTGATGCCTTCGTCCACGAGCGCGCCGTACTTTGCGGCGTACCCGTCCCGGACTGCCGCGGGGAGAGGATCGGTGTCCTTAATCTGCTTTCGGACGTTGCCCTTGTTGTAGTCGGAGCGAATCTCGGCATTCGCGCGGAAGGCGAGCGTCCAGTCAATCACGCCGACCCAATAGTAGGGGTCCGGGTCTTCGCTCTTGAGTTGCGTATGCTTGAGGTGAAAGCTCTTCGCTTCCTCGAATCTGTCGGGATTGTATGGCTGCCCGGCCATCTGGAAAAGTATCGATCCGATTCCGTCAATGGCGCTGAGATTAGCCGCGTCTTTATCGAGAACTTCCTTGTACTCCGCGATGGCCTGCTTGCCATGGTTGATGTTTTCCTCCGACGGAGCGCCAGGGATGTACTGGCTGGCGTAGGCCGTGGCGAGGTATAGCCGCGCGTTCATCAGGTTGGGGTCGAGATCTTTGGCCTGCTTGAAGTCCTCCACGGCCTGATCGTACTGGTTGGCCTTGAAGGCGGCCACGCCCTTGTTCAATAGGTCGCGGGCCTTGAGTTTGTTGCAACCGGACGTCGCGGAAACGAGCGCGACAAACGCAGCAAGCGTCACGGCTTGGCGAGTGATTCGAACAATATGATTTGTGACCGCGGAGCGGCCACCTACTCTAAGGTTCATTGACGAGGTTCCATTCCTGCTCAGATTCAATTCCGCCCTGCGAGGGGCATAAAAAACTCTGTATTGCGTGACCGCGAAGCGGTCAATTTAACGCGACCGTTTGGCCGGTTCCAGGCCGGGCGACAATAAACCGACCGAATCCACCCCGGCACTATGCATCAGGTCGAGCGCTTGCGCAATGCCGGAAAATTCCACCGCCGCATCGCCGCGGATGAAGGCCACTCTTTCCGCGCGATCCGCGAAGATCTGTTTCAGCCGGGCGCCGAGTGCGGTCCACGCGACGTCTTCCTGGTTCATCCGCAAGGAGCCGTCCGCCATGACCTGGACCACAATCGCCGGGGGAGGTGCTGCATCCGGATCGGCTGCCGGCGGCGGAACCTGCGCCGAGAGCCCCATCCGCCTCACCGGGGTGATCACCATGAAGATGATCAAAAGAACCAGCAGAATATCAATCAGCGGAACGACGTTCATTTCCGTCAAAGTCCCGTGCTTCGAATCGCCAGCCGAAAAACCCATGATCCACCTCGCATCCTGAATTTACCCGCGAGGAGGACTCCCACATCCTGCGAAATGCTCTCCGCTACTGGCCGGCTTCGAGCTTGGCCGTTATCAAGCCGACCTTGTCAATGCCCGCGGCGCGCATGAGGTCAATCGCGCGAGCCACCTCGAAAAACAGAACAGCATCGTCGCCCTTGACGAAGGCGACCTTTTCGGCGCGCTCCTTGAAGATCAGCTCCAAACGCCCCTGCAGCGATTCCCAGGTTGCGTCTTCGTTATTGATTTTGAGCTTGCCGTTGAGCTGCACCTGGACGACCACGGTCTTGTTTTCGAGCTCCTGAGCCAGTTGCTGATTCGTGGCCGGCTGGGGCACAAGCGTATCGAGCCCCTTTGAGATGAGCGGCGTGATCACCATGAAGATGATGATGAGAACCAGTAAAATATCGATCAGCGGCACGACGTTCATCTCCGCCAGCGCGCCCTTATTCTCTCCGACTTGCATTCCCATAACGGGCCTCCTGTGCGCGTCAACTCATTCACGGCGTCCTTGCCGTGAGGCCACGCCGGAGCCACTTTCCGGCGCGTCCATCTACGCCTTCGCAAACGACTGTTGCAAAGCTGCAATCCTACCCGACCGATGGGCCGTCAATCTCCCGGTGGAGGCGGTGGCGTGGACGTGCTAGCCCTCTTCTCCGTGAGCAGTCCGAGCGAATCCACTCCGGCCGAGCGGATCTCATCCACCACAGCAACGACGGCACCGTAGTGGGCGCGGCTATCGCTTTTGACGTACACCACCGTGGAGCCCATCCGGTTCGCGAGAAGGTCCTTGAGCTGGTTGGTGAGGTTCTCGCGGGTCGTCTCCGTCGTGCCCAGAAAGACATGGCCATCCCGGGTGACGGCCACGATGATGGCATCATCCTTGTCCGCGTCCCGCATCTCCTGCGGGTTATTTACCTGCGCGAGATCCACCTGTTTTCCATGCTGCAACATGGGCGTGACCACCATAAAGATGATCAGCAGCACAAGCATGATGTCCGCCATCGGTATGACGTTTGGCGCGGCCATCTGGGCCCCGGCTTTTGGCTTATACCCCATGGCTTACTTCTTTCCACCACGCCGCAGGATGAAGTAGTTGACTAATTCCATCGAGGAGTTGTCCATCTCGACGTCGAAAGCTTCGACTTTGTTGGTGAAATAGTTGTAGGCCCACACGGCGGGAACGGCGACGAGCAAGCCGAACGCGGTGGTCACCAGCGCTTCGGAAATACCCCCGGCGACCGCTGAAAGACCCGTGGCCTTTTCGGCCTTAATGCCGTTGAACGCGTTCATGATGCCGACCACCGTGCCGAACAATCCGACGAACGGTGCCGTTGACCCGATCGTGGCGAGGGCGGAAAGCCCGCGCTTCATTTCGGCGTGCAC
>JBGPGF010000062.1:0-14411 GCA_041483755.1 Terriglobia bacterium
CTCCAGGTGCGCGGCCATGTCGGTGTAGTCCTTGATCGCGTGCAGGTAGGTCCACGGCAGGATGTACTCGCCGTTGGCCGGATCGCGATACTGCGGCTGGTGCATGTGCCACATCACCACCAGATGTATCCGATTCATCCTTTACCTCGTCCCCGATTCCCGCCACGGCCCGTGTTACACTGACTCGCCCGCATCATGCGTATTCTGGACCGCTACATCGTCCGCGAAGTCTTTCGCCATGCGTTCCTGGGTCTCGCCGTCTTCACTTTCGTTTTTTTCGTCCCTCAACTGATCCGCCTGATGGAGGTTTTCGTCCGGCACACTGTCTCGAGCGGCCAAATCTTCACGCTGCTATTGTGCACCTTTCCTAGCGTCCTGACATTTACCATCCCCATGGCCGTTCTGATCGGCGTTTTGCTTGGGCTCGGCCGCATGTCGGCGGACAGCGAGTTGATCGCGCTCACCGCGCTGGGGATCGGCCGCCGGCGCATCCTGCTGCCGGTCGGCGTCCTGGCGGCGACCGGAATGCTCGTCACACTGGCGATGACCCTCTGGCTAGGCCCGTGGGCCCTCCGGACGTTCCGCGCGAACGAGGCTAGTCTGCTGACTTCGCAAGCTTCGTTCCAGGTGCAACCGCGCGTCTTTGACGAGCGATTCCCCCGGCTGGTCTTCTACGTCAACGACGTGGCGGCCAGCGGCACGCAGTGGCGCGGCGTTTTTCTCGCGGAAGCCGGCGGGGAGAACGGTTCCCGGCTCACTGTGGCAGAGGAAGCGATTGTAATTGCCGAACCAAAGCGCGGCAAGGTCGAGTTGCACCTGCGCGGCGGCACAACGCATGAGTACGCTTCCCAGGATCCGGATCGTTATTCGGTGACGGATTTTGGCGACAGCGACTGGCCGCTCCAAGTCACGGGCCTGCTGCCGGCAACTCCGCCAACGATCTCCAATTCGGAGCGCTCCCTCTCGGCGCTCCTTTCCGACAAAGGCCCCGGCTGGCGGGAAGCTCGGGTCGAGATTCAACGGCGCCTGGCTTTTCCCATGGCCTGCTTTACGTTCGCACTGATCGCGGTGCCTCTTGGCGCCCGGCCCCGCCGGGGAGGCCGCGCCGCTGCGTTCCTTCTGGCCGTCGCTCTCATCGCCGTCTACTACCTTCTCCTCATCTTTGGCACCAACCTGTCTCGCGAGGGCACGCTCTCTCCCGCCATCGGTGTGTGGATCGCAAACGTCCTTCTCGCGTCGCTGGGCCTGCTCTTGCTTCCGCGCATGGAACAGTTTCGCGGGGAGAGCGTCCTGCTGCGGCGCTTCGAGAGTCTCGGCCGCCGGATTCGGCTGCTGCGCCGCAAAGCCCGCAAGCGCATTGCCGGCACCGTTCGCGGAAATTCGCGCACGATTGCCAGGCAAGAGGTGTCCTCCTCCCGCGGATCGAGCTTCCCTCAATTGATGGATCTGTATGTGCTGCGGCACTGGGCCTTCTACTTCGCGATGCTGATGAGCATTTTCATTTTTCTTTTCGAAACGTTCACTTTTTTCGAGCTGCTGGATGACATTGCGCGGCGCCGCGTCCCGTTTTTCGTGGTCGTCAAGTACTTCTATTTTTTGACGCCCTATCTTTTCTACCAGCTCGCGCCGCTCGGCGCGCTGGTGGCCGTGCTGGTTACCCTGGGCGTGATGTCCAAGAACAACGAGATCGTGGCCTGCAAGGCCAGCGGGATCAGCCTGTACCGGCTGGCCCTGCCTCTTCTTCTCTCCGGATTGACGCTGGCCGGCGGCATGCTCCTTCTCGACGACACGTATCTTCCCTACGCCAGCCAGCGCCAAGACGCGCTCCGCAATCAGATTAAAGGAAAGCCGCCGCAGACCTACCTGCACCCGCGCCGCCAGTGGATTTTCGGCGAAAACGCGAAGATCTACAATTACGGGCTGTTCGACCCGGCCCGCAATCTGTTCGGAGGATTGGCGGTGCTGGAGTTGGACCCGGCGACGTTCCGGGTTCGCCGGCGCGTTTACGCGGAACGCGCCCATTGGGAAGAAACCATGCAGAAATGGGTGCTCGAGTCGGGCTGGGTGCGCGATTTCTCCGATGGCACCATCACTCGTTATGATAAATTCGCCGCTACCGTACTGCCCGAGCTGACCGAACCACCCGGCTACTTCAATCGCGAAGGGCGCCAGGCCTTCCAAATGAGCTGGCGCGAGCTGGGCGGCTATATTGACGACCTGCATCAGGCGGGCTTCGACGTTTCGACGCTGACCGTGCAGTGGCACGAGAAGATTGCCTTTCCGCTCATTGCGCCGGTCAGCATGCTCCTGGCGATTCCGTTTGCATTCCTGGTGGGCACTCGCGGCGCGGTCGGCGGAGTGGCTCTGGGAGTGGGCTTCGGAATTGTCTATTGGTCGATCTCCAAGCTACTGGAAGCCATGGGGGGCGTCGGCCAGCTCCCGCCGTTTCTGGCGGGGTGGTCGCCGGACATGATTTTCTTTTTCCTCGGGGTCTACTTCTTCCTTAAGATGCCCACGTGAGAAGAGAAAAACCACAGGGCTCGCTGACGCTCGCTCTGCGCTACAGGAGGAGACATGATTAGCCGATTCCATCCCCGAGTTGCGAAGCGAACCGTCTGCTTGCTAGCTATGATTGCTACAGCCGCCGTCTTGGGAATCGCGCAAAGCGCGTCGCCCATTCCCCGGCACGGCAAACTGAAAGCGCTCTTTAATGGACAGGATCTCACCGGCTTCGATACCTTCCTTGAGAAGCACGGACTGAACAGCGATCCGGACAAAGTTTTCCAGGCGGAGAACGGAGTTTTGCACATTTCGGGAGCGGAGGCCGGAGGCCTGGTCACGCAGAAGGAATATGAGAATTACTACCTGCGGGCGGAATTCAAATGGGGCGAGAAAATGTATGCGCCGCGCATCGGAAAAGCGCGCGACTGCGGCATTCAATACCATATTACCGGCCCGCTGGAAGTCTGGCCGAGAATGATGGAGTTCCAGATCAACGAAGGCGGTACCGGGGACCTGTGGCTGATCAAAGGGCCGATCTCGGAGGTTGGCGGCAAGACGTATCAGAGCTCAGCAGAGGGAGGTTCCAGCCAATATATTCGGATACCGCGCCTGGGCCGAGGAGAGTTAAAGAACGAAACGGGATTCCGCCAGCCCGAAAACGAAGTCGAAAATGCCCGGGGAGAATGGAATGTTCTGGAACTCGTCGCCGATCACGATCGCGTGATGCACTTCGTGAATGGAAAATTGGTGAACGAGGGAAAGAACGGCAACACAACGCGCGGCAAGATCGACTTTCAATCCGAGGGCGCGGAGGTCTTCTTCCGCAATATGGCCCTCGCTCCCCTGAAGTAAGCCGTTGCGAAACGCGTTCGCCGTTTACTGATAATGTTATTATTTAAAGTATAACTTTAAAACAGTCGCCCCACTACTTCTTTCCTTTGCGCTTCTTTGCGCCTTTTTTCGCCGCCAGTTTTTCTTCGACGACGACTTGGGCGGCGGCCAGGCGCGAGATGGGCACGCGGAAGGGCGAGGCGCTGACGTAGTCCATGCCGGCCCGGTGGCAGAACTTCACGCTTTCGGCGTCGCCGCCGTGCTCGCCGCAGATGCCGATCTTGAGCTTCGGACGTGTCTTGCGGCCCTTCTCGATGGCCCACTGCATGAGCATTCCCACACCGGCGATATCGAGCGACTGGAACGGGTCATCCTTGAAGATTGCGGCCTTTTTCTCGTCCACATAGTCGGGCAGGAAGCGACCCGCATCGTCGCGGGAAAGGCCCATTACGGTTTGCGTGAGGTCGTTGGTGCCGAAGGAGAAGAACTCGGCGGCAACGGCGATTTCTCCCGCCAGCAAAGCGGCGCGCGGCAGCTCGATCATCGTGCCCACCAGGTACTTCAGCCTCACCTTGGATCGGGCGATGATCTCTTCGGCCACTCGACGAGTGGCTTGCTCGAGAATCCCGAACTCCTTTTTGTCCAGCGTGAGTGGATGCATGATCTCAGGTAATACTTTAACTCCTTGCTTCTGGCATTCGATGGCCGCCTCGATGATGGCGCGGACTTGCATCTCGAGAATCTCCGGATAGGTGATGGACAAACGGCAGCCGCGATGGCCGAGCATGGGGTTTGCTTCCTTGAGCTGCTCAACGCGGCGAATGATTTTCTCGACGGGAATGCCGAGTTCCTTGGCGAGCTCGCTCTGCTTGGCGTGCTCGTGGGGGACGAACTCGTGGAGCGGCGGGTCAATCAGGCGGATGGTGACCGGGCAGCCGTCCATGGCCTTGAAGATGCCGATGAAATCACGTCGCTGGAACGGGAGGAGCTTGTCGAGCGCCTTGACACGGTCTTCGCGGTTGTCCGCCAGGATCATTTCCTGAATGGCGCGCTGGCGCACGTGGCTCATCTCCGGCTGTTCGAAGTCGGTGAAGAACATGTGTTCGGTGCGGCAGAGGCCGATGCCTTCCGCGCCCATTTCCACCGCTTTGCGCGCATCTTGCGGCGTGTCCGCGTTGGTGCGCACGCGCAAGCGGCGAATCTGATCGGTCCAGCCCATCAATGTGGCATAGGCGGGAGGCAGAGTCGGATTGCCCAGCGGTAACTGGCCGGAATAAACGGCGCCCTCGCTGCCGTCCAAGGTGATCCAATCGCCTTCCTTGATGACCTTGTCCTTGGCGGTCATCTTCGCGGCGGAGTAGTCAATGTTCAGCATCTCGCAACCCACGATGCAGCACTTGCCCCATCCGCGGGCCACGACAGCGGCGTGGCTGGTCTTTCCACCGGTGGCGGTGAGAATGCCTTGGGCCACGGACATTCCTCCGACGTCCTCGGGACTCGTTTCGCGGCGCACCAGAATCACTTTCTCGCCGCGCGCGGCCCAATCTTCCGCATCCTTGGCGTTGAAAACGACCCTTCCGACGGCCGCGCCCGGCACGGCATTGATGCCCGCGGCGAGCTGCCGTTCATTCAGGGTCTTCTTGTCCGTTTTCGGATCAATCACGGGATAGAAAAGGCGTTCGATATCTTCCGGCTTTACTCGAAGGACGGCCTCTTCCTTGGAGATGAGGCCTTCCTTGGCCATGTCCACGGCGATACAAAAGGTTGCAGCGGGCGTGCGCTTGCCGGTGCGCGTCTGCAGCATGTAGAGCGTGCCTTCTTCGACGGTGAACTCCATGTCCTGCATGTCGCGGTAATGTTTTTCGAGGAGGGAACGAACTTTCTCGAGCTGCTTGTAGACAACCGGCCGCCATTTGTCCATCTCATTCAAATGCATGGGCGTGCGGATACCCGCGACAACGTCTTCCCCTTGGGCGTTGATGAGGAAATCGCCGTAGAAGATTTTTTCGCCCGAACTCGGGTCGCGCGTGAAGCAGACGCCGGTGCCGGAATTGTCGCCAGTATTCCCGAACACCATTTGCTGAACGTTCACCGCCGTGCCCAGCAGGCCGGTGATTTTTTCCACGCGCCGGTAGGTGACGGATTTCTCGGCTCCCCACGAGCCAAACACCGCGCCGATGGCGCCCCAGAGCTGCTGCTCGGGATCCTCTGGAAACGCTTTCCCGGTCTTCTCCTGGAAATAAGCCTTGTATTCGCCGATGAGCTCCTTCCAGCCTTTGGCGGGGACTTGCGTATCTTCCTTGACCTTATAGCGGTCACGCATGCCGCGAAGACGCTCTTCGAGATGCTCCTTGGGAAGGCCGGTAACGACCGTGGAATACATCTGCACCAATCGCCGGTAAGCATCGAAGGCGAAACGCTCATTCTTGGTTACTGCGGCGAGACCCTCCACGGAGCGGTCATTCAAGCCAAGGTTGAGAATCGTCTCCATCATTCCGGGCATGGAGCGAGCCGCGCCCGAGCGCACGCTGACCAGCAGAGGATTCTTGGGATCGCCAAGCCGCTTCCCCGTCACCTTTTCGACGCGCGCCACATTGGCCCTGACTTGCTTGACGAGGTCGGGCGGAAACTTCTTGTCGTGTTTGTAATAGTAGTCGCAGGCTTCGGTTGAAATGGTGAAGCCCGCGGGAACCGGCAGACCAATCCTGGTCATTTCCGCCAGGCCCGCGCCTTTGCCCCCGAGCAGATCCTTCCAATCGCCTTGTCCTTCTGCTTTACCGCCGCCGAAAAAATAGACCCATTTATTCACGGAACGCCTCGCTATCTGGTTTTTGTGGATGCATGTAACGTGCTCAAAAATCCTTGGCCTCTGCCGGCTGATTCTGTCGGCAGGCCGACGAAACTTTCGCCGCGAACTTCCTTGTTCCAAGCTTCATTGTTCATACTTCAAGTAACACTTTATGTCCGCCGCGACCCCGCTAAGCTTCTTCGGCGCCCAGCTCGGAGAAATCGGCAATCGTGGTGAATTCCCTGAGCAGCTCCGCCAGGAGACCGAGACGGTTTTTCCGGAGCGCTTCCTTCTCGGCCATCACCATGACCTCGTCAAAGAAGCGGTCCACTGATTTGCGCAGCGCGGCAATCGTGTCCAGCGCTTCGCGGTAATGCCCGGCGCGCTTCTCCGCCTGCACCTTCACGGCTGCCGCGCGAACGGCCGCGAAGAGCTCGCGCTCGGCGTCGTGTTCGAACAGTTCGGGTTGCACTGGCGGAAGCCCTTTGCCCGCCCCGTCTGTTTTCTCCAGAATCTTGCGTATGCGTTTGAAAGAGACCGTGAGCGGCTCGAAATTCCGCGACTTGCGAATCCCGCGCAGCGCTTCGAGGCGGCGCTGGGCATCCACCAGGTCCTCCGCGCCCGCGCGGAAGACGGCGTTGACTTCGTCATACGCGAATCGCAAGCGCTCGCGGAAGAAGTATCGCGCGCGGTCCAAAATGAATTCGAGGATTTGCGCTTCTTTATGCGGCGTGACGGCAATTTTCGGCGTGCAGGCGAGGAGCGCTTTGGTTGCCGTACCGACTGCGGAAGTAAGCGAGACGGGAAGTTTGCGTTCCAGAATGATTTTGACGATTCCCTGCGCGGACCTGCGCAGAGCAAACGGATCGCTCGAACCCGTGGGCACGATGCCCACGGCAAAGCAGCCGGCCACGCTGTCCAACTTGTCCGCCAGGGAGATGGCGCAGCCGGTGAGATTACGCGGAATGGCATCGTCGAGGCCGGCGGGAAGATAGTGGTCGTACACGGCGTCCGCTACTTCCGGCGATTCGCCCTGCGCGCGGGCGTAAAGGCCGCCGACGACGCCTTGCAGCTCGGTGAACTCGCGAACCATATCCGTGGCCAGGTCGCACTTGGAAATTTCGGCGGCGCGATCCGCCTCCGCCACGTGGACTTGCGAAATGCCGAGGTTGAACCACTGCTCGGTGAGCCAGCGCGCGATGACGCGCATGCGTTCGACCTTGTCGCGGTAACTTCCCAGACGGGATTCGTAGGTGACGCGTTCGAGCTTGGGCAGATAGTCGGCGAGCCGACATTTTTGGTCGGCGGCCCAGAAGAACCGTGCGTCGGCGAAGCGCGCCCGCAAGACGCGCTCATGGCCCGCGCGAACCAATCCCTTCGGGTCGCCGTCGAGATTGATCACCGCCAGGAAATGGGGAGCGAGTTCTGCATTCTTTTTTTCCAGCGCAAAGTATTTCTGGTGATCGCGCATCACGGTGATGAGGATCTCATCCGGCAGGTCCAGAAATGCCGGATCGAAGTTTCCTTGAATCACCGTCGGGTATTCGTTCAGGTTGGTCACCAGGTCGAGCAGGGTGGCGTCTTCGTGCAGGCGCAATCCGGTCTTCTTGGTGCAGGCGGCAAGCTCGCGCTGGATTTTCGAGCGGCGGTCCGCGGCGCGAACGATGACGCCGTTCGCTCGCAGCTTCTTTTCGTACTCCTTGAAGTTGCGCACGTGAACCCTGGTGGCATCGCCAAGAAAGCGATGGCCACGGCTGGCATCTCCCGCTGCAACGCAGCCATAGCTGCAGGCGATTCGTTTCCCATCGAGGACGGCAACAATCCAGCGCACCGGACGTATGAACCTGTCGCCCGAAAGATCGGTCCAGGTCATGGTGCGCGGCCAGTTGAGATCGTGAATCACGCGCGGGAGAAGCTCGGAAAGAATCTGCGAGGTTGCGCGGCCTGGGACTATCTTCGTGGTGGAAAGATATTCGCCCTTGGGCGTGGAGACAAACTGAATTTTGTCGAGAGAGATTCTTTGTTTTTCGGCGAAGCTGACCGCCGCGCGCGTCGGCGCGCCGACATGATCGTAGGCCACCGACTTCGGCGGGCCGGTCACTTCCTTCACAACATCCGCTTGCTGCAGAGGCAGGCAGAGCACGCTGGCTGTCAGGCGTCGCGGTCCGGCGAAGGACTCAACCTTCGCACCTTCCAAAAGATTCTCCGCTCCCAGATATTTCTCAAGGATGGTCTTAAGCTCCGCTTCAGCATGCGGCAGCATGCCGGCGGGAATTTCTTCGCAACCGATCTCGAACAGCAACTCTCCTCTTCGCCCGGGTGTCTGCTTCATGCCGACACCTCGGCAACGGGAACAGCGGAATTCCCTGCCGTTTGATTCACGCAGGCCGCGGCAACGTGGCACGCCAGCGTGCGCACGCGCCCCATGAGCGAAGCACGCTCCGTTGTGGAGATCGCTCCGCGCGCGTCGAGTTGATTGAACAGATGCGAGCACTTCAGACAAAGATCGTAAGCCGCGAGGAGCGGATACCGCCCGCGCGCCAGGCCCTTCGCGTGTTCGTACCCTTCCAGAAGTGCCTTTGCTTCCTTCTCGTGAATTTCAAATTCTTGGCGAATCGCTTTCGCGTCGCCCTCCTCGAAACTATAAACGGAGAACTGTTGTTCCTCGGCGAGGCGAATCTGGCCGTAACGGACGTTTTCCGACCAACGCAGGTCGTAAACACTCTCGACGCCTTGCAAAAAAGCGGCGATGCGTTCAAGGCCGTAGGTCAACTCGACGGAAATCGGATCCAGGTCCAGGCCGCCGCACTGCTGGAAGTATGTGAATTGGGTGATTTCCAACCCATCGAGAAGAACCTGCCAGCCAATTCCCCAGGCCCCAAGCGTCGGCGACTCCCAGTTATCCTCTTCGAAACGGATGTCGTGTTCCCGCAGGCGGATGCCAATGGCCGCCAAACTCTCGAGATAGACTTCCTGGATGTCCACGGGAGACGGTTTCAGAACCACTTGAAGCTGAGTGTGCTTGTAAAGACGGTTGGGATTTTCGCCGTAGCGGCCGTCGGCGGGCCGACGGCTCGGCTGGACGTAGGCGACGCGGTACGGGGAAGGCCCCAGCACGCGCAGAAACGTTTCCGGATGCATGGTTCCCGCGCCCACTTCCACATCGTAGGGCTGCTGGAGAACGCAATCACGCTTCCCCCAAAACTGGGAAAGCTTCAGAATCAAATCCTGGAAGGAGAGTCCCTGCGGCATCTTCTCAAGTTTTACTTTAGCTTTCAAGACATCTCCAACAGTTCTCTGGTGGCCAGTTTGCGATCACAGTGGTGCTCAATCCAGTCGAGCGCAGCGTCGCGCAATTCATCCGCGGCATTCGCGGGGACACTCTCAGTTTCAATGCGATCAAGGCTTTCTCCCGTGAATCTCTCGCCGAGTTGCCGACTCAAGGCGCTGATTGCGGACATCCCCGAGCGCCGGCAATTCCCGCACAACAATCCCGGCGTCCATCGCGCATGGTAGGCCGGCTTGGCGCCAAATGGATTGCCGCAGTTGCCGCAGCGGTCGAACCGGGGGAGCCAGCCACCCAGCCGGACCGTCCAAAACGCAAAATAGCTGGCCGGCAAGCGGCCGTGCTTGCGGCGCTCAATCTCCCTTGTCGTGAGCAGGATCAGCCGAAACATCGCTTCGGCTGTCTCTTTTTCCGGCAACACCGCCTCCGCCACTTCACTAACCAGCGCCAGACTGGTGCTCAGCACGTAATCGCTTTGCGCCGCGTGGAACGATTCCAGCAGATCGCACTGCCGAATGCGCACCAGATCCCGCGTTTCCCGCTCCACGTACTCCATTTCGACGTGAGAGAGCAACTCCAACGTGGAACCGAACTGATTCTTCAGGCGCCGCGCGCCCGAGGCCACACCCCGCATCCGGCCGTTGGCGCGCGAGACAAAACTCACAAGCCGGTCCGCCTCGCCCAGCGGAAAGGTTTTCAGGATAATGGCTTCCGTTTCCCGGGCAGGCATGGAGTTGATCGCCGCGCGATCACCAACGCTGTTGTCGGCACGCCGACCCGCGCCGCGCAAAGCACATCTTTGTCACGTTCGGGAGCGGCGCGAGAACCAACTTTTTTATCACACCCGGCGTGCGCGCGCAATCATCTCTTGATGATTCTCCGACCGATCTGTGAAGAATCCACGATGCACTTGAAGACCAACTCGCGGTCAGAACTCGGCAAGCCGAATCTTTAGCGAGGTGCGGTTCCGCACTCCCTCTCCTCCATACGCCCTCCAGACTTCACGATTCGGCCCATCAGGATATTCTGTTAACTACGGAAACGCCGGTTCCCAAATTATCGGACGCACCGGCATTCTCCTTCCCTGCTATCAATATCGCCCGGGGTCCGCTACAGTGCGAATTGCCGAGCTTGGGAACCTGGCCCACGGCGCAAGCGAGAAACTCGGAGCGACGCTGCGAGCCAGATAAATCATGTTCATTCCGCTCAAAGACCTGAATCCCCGCCGCACCGTTCCCTATGTCACGCTCCTTCTTATACTCGCTAACGTTGCCATCTTCGCTTATCAATCCACGCTGCCCCCTCATGCCAGGCAAGCGTTTGATACTTCCTTCGCAACGGTTCCGAGCCACGTGTCGGGCTGGTTCTCCGGCCACGGGACCTGGAACGGGGCTTTGCTCCCGTTCGTCACGAGCATGTTCCTGCACGGTGGCTTTCTTCACCTGGCATTCAACATGCTTTTTCTGTGGATCTTCGGTGACAACGTCGAGGACTTTCTTGGCCACTTCCAGTTTCTGCTGTTCTACTTCGTCTGCGGGATCGCCGCCGGCGTCCTTCACGTGATTGCGAATCTGCACTCGAATCTCCCAGCCCTGGGGGCGAGCGGAGCCATCTCCGGAGTCATGGGGGCCTACATGGTTCTCTTCCCCCGTTCTCGCGTGCTCACTCTGGTTTTCGTCTTCCTGGTGCCTATTCCCGCGGTGATTTTTCTGGGATTGTGGATCGCCCTTCAGTTCCTGAACGGAATCAGTACGCTGGGGGTGATAACTACAGGCGGCGTGGCATGGTGGGCTCACGTGGGAGGGTTTCTGGCCGGGGCGATTATCGCCGTGGGAGCGCGCATCCGAAAATGAAGTTGCAGTCGCCCACTCCCGGGGGAAGTCCTTACTTCAAGTATTACTTTAATTAGTGTTTTGCTGGTTTTGACTTCCGCTCAACGTATTCGACAAGCCAGTCGCCGACCGCGGCGGTCTTCATCGTGCCACCAAGATCTGGAGTGACTTTCTCCGCTTGCAGTGCCGCGCGCACCGCATCGCGCAGGCATGTCGCTTCGTTCTCCCATCCCAGAAACTCGAGCAGCATCGCCGATGCAAGGACGGCGCCCATCGGGTTGGCAATTCCTTTCCCAGCGATATTCGGAGCCGAGCCGTGGATGGGCTCGAAAAGCGACGTGCTGCCGGGATGAATGTTTCCCGAAGGCGCCAGGCCGAGCCCGCCCGCCAATTGTGCTCCCAGGTCGCTAAGGATGTCGCCAAAGAGATTGCAGGTGACGATCACGTCGAACTGGCTGGGGTCGCGGACCATCTCCATCGCCAATGCGTCAATGTAAAGGTGCCGCGACTCGATCCCGGCATACTCCTGGCGCACCTCCTTGAACACGCGCTGCCAGAGATCGTGCGCGAAGGTCATGGCGTTGGACTTGTCGCTCATGCACACGCGCTTCAGACCTTTCCGGCGCGCGTATTCGAAGGCATGGCGGATGATCCGCTCCACTCCCTTCCGCGTGTTCACGTCTTCCTGGACGGCGACTTCTTCCTTCGTGCCCTTCTTAAAAAAGCTGCCGACGCCGGAGTAAAGGCCTTCCGTGTTTTCCCGGAAGATGATCAGTTGAATGTCTCTTTCGGTCCGGCCACGCAGAGGCGTCAGGCGGTCCAGAAGCAGTTCCACGGGCCGGGCGTTCACGTACAGATCGAGCTGTGCGCGCAACCCGAGGAGGATGTCGGCGGCGTGCTGATTGGAAGGAACGCGAGGATCGCCCACGGCGCCAAAAAGAATGGCGTCAAACTCGTTCCGCAGCATGTCCGCAGCGCCGGGCGGCAAGGTCACGCCTTCGCGAAGAAATTTGTCCGCGCCCCAGTCGAACTCAACAAACTCGATGGGCCTCCTTACCGCGGCTCGCAGCACCTTGAGCGCTTCGGGAATCACCTCTTTGCCGATGCCATCGCCGGGAACCACGGCGATTCGCGCCGCGGGACCGCCGCGCCGGAGTGATAGCTGCCCAGCTCTGACTAAGGGTTTTGTGACCATTTATTTCAGCCGCTCCTTTCGCACCGTCAGCTTCTCAATGCGCTCCCTGCGTGGCTGGTAGCCGAACCCCGGGCCTTGCGGGACGCGAATCGTTCCCTGCGGTGTGATCGTCACTTCGGGCTCGATGACGTCTTCTTCCCAATAGCGCCGACTGGCCGAGACATCTCCAGGCAGGGTAAAATTCGGCAGGGTGGAAAGCGCGATATTGTGGGCCCTCCCAATTCCGGATTCAAGCATTCCGCCGCACCAGACTGGGACCGAGTTTTCCTGACACAGATCGTGAATCCGCCGCGCCACGGTGTATCCGCCCACGCGTCCCAGCTTGATGTTGATAATTTTGCAAGCGCCCAAGGCGATGGCCACGCGCGCGTGTTCTTCGCTGTGGATACATTCATCCAGGCAGATGGGCGTCTCGAGTTTTTTCTGCAGCTCGACGTGCCCGTAGAGATCGTCCCAGCCGAGCGGCTGTTCGATCATCATCAAATAAGCCGATTCAAGCTGTTTCAAATGCGCCCAATCCTCGCCGCGGTACGCCGAGTTGGCATCCACCATCAGGCGAATCCGCGGGAATTCCTGCCGCAATCTTCTCACCGGCTCGAGGTCCCAGCCGGGCTTGATCTTGATTTTGATGCGTTGGTAGCCTGCCGCCAGTTCCTTGCGGACGGCCGCGACAAGCTCGTCCAGCGTATCCTTGATGCCAATCGAAACGCCGCAAGCAATCTCTTCGCGCGTCCCGCCGAGCAGCTTCCACAGCGGGATGCCCTTTTGGCGCGCCTCGGCATCCCAGATGGCGGCTTCGAGAGCGCCCTTGGCCATATTGTGCCCGCGCACGCGGCCGAACAGAGCCCACACGTCTGAAGCGGCGACGAACTCTCTCCCCCTCAATGGGGGCCAAAGAAATTCACGGAGAATGTGCCACGCCGTATCCGTGGTTTCCGGACTATAGAACGGCGCCTCGCCTGCCACACACTCGCCCCAGCCCGTGACGCCGTCCACGTCCGCCTCAACCAGCACCATGCGGCGCTCCGTGATGCGCGACATGCTGGTCTCAAACGGCGCGACCAAAGGCATGCGAATTTCCCGCAATGTGATTTCGCGTACTTGCATGCTCGATCCAGGCTGTTGCGTGTTCCGGCTAAAAATCGCTCCACGGAGTCAGCAGATAGTCCATGCCTGCCGCCGCCTTCCGCGCCGCCACCGCCGCATAGCCCTTCCTAAACCAGGTCTGAAACTCCTCGCGGATTCGTGTTTGTTCCCTGGCGACGATTCCCAGGTTCTCTTGCGTCCACTGCTCGACTTCCGCTGGAACGAAGACCTTTCCCGGGGCATCATCGGGTTCCTTCACCCGGCCGGTGAGGATTGCCAATACGCGAGGCGCGTCGAGGTGCCACTCCGCGAGCAGACGATCGGTTGGCAGGCCGCGGTGCAGCGGGCTTGTTGTCACGCCATATAGATTGGGCTCGTAGCGGCGGCAAATGGCGCCCAGCCGGTTCAGATTGAAATGGGCGTTGCGCAGCTCGAAGGGGTCAAACGTCCATTCGATCAAACGGATTCCACGTCCGAGTGCTTCTTCACGCTGGAAGAGTTTGAGCTGCCGTCCGATGCCCCGGTCCCGAAAATCCTGTGCCACGCCCAACTGATGCGAATGCAAGTAAGGCGCGCCGTTGCGGGTTCCCGGCACGGCTAGCAGGTAACCGGCCATGCGGCCGCCGGCAAACGCGCCGAGCACCTGCCCGCCGGTGTGCGCCGCGACCACGAACATTGTCGGCGGCTCGACTTCCAGATCGCTCTCGCCCCAGATTTGCCGCTGCAGCTCGACGCACGTCTGGAATTCTGGCAGCGCCGTGCAAGCCCGCACGACGATCTCACCGGTCATTGTCATCGTCATCCACCCGGCCATCCACCCGGAGCGCGGCCAGCGCGGAACGGCCAGGCTTCGCTCGCTCCTCCCGCTTGGCTTCGTCCCAGAGCCGTTCC
>JBGPGF010000063.1:0-14332 GCA_041483755.1 Terriglobia bacterium
AGCTGCGTCTTCTCCGGCTCTTTCAGACTGTCGAGCTCCTCTTTGCCCTTTTCTTTCAGGGCTTGCGGGAGCGCCTTGACGTCGCTCTTGATCTGCTCGAGCAGCCCCGTCTTTTTCTTGCCACCGTTTTCCTCGGCCATTCCCTTCCCCCTAATGCGCTTCCCCGCTGCTCACCCGCCCAAAAACTCTAAACCGGCAAAAAGGCGCCGGGGCTGTCAAATTCGTCGCGTCCCACCTTCACATCGCGCACGTACAGCCGGTTCGTGTCCACCACAATCTGTCCCGTGGCATCGAGTTCCACGTGTGCGCGGTCCATCGGCCGAGGCGCCGGGCCCTCGAAGTTCACGCCTTCGGTGTCGTACCCGCTGCCGTGGCAGGGGCACTTGAACTTGTTCTCCGCCGGCTTCCAATCCGGTGTGCAACCCAGGTGCGTGCACCGGGCAAAAATCACAAAAATACGTCCCGGCACCTTGTCAACCCAGATGCGGTAGTCGCGCTGGAATTTCGTCTCCACGCCGTCGGCGAAGTCCGCCGGATAGCCGATCGTAAACACGGTCTTGGGTTCAAAAAGAACCCGCGGGAAGAAAAACCGCAAGAACATCAGGAAATTCACGCCGAGATAGCCGTAAATACAGGCCCAGATGATTCCGCGCCGCATTTTATCCGGAGCAAGGCCGGAAGAAGTGTCGGTGGGTTTCTTTCCCGCGGGCTTTGGCGCCAAGAGAACGGCTGGAGGCGCACTAAGTTTTTCGGCAGGCTTTGCGTCGGTCTGATCCGCCATGTCGGCCCGTAATACCTCGCGGCACTAGGAATGGGATAAAGCAAGCTCCAGAAGCACAGTTTTTATAGTCTGTGGAGCGAATTGTGTCAAGTCCGGAGAAAAAAGTTGTCTTTTTCAAATTTGAAGACAACTTGACATTTGGTAGGCAAGGATTCTAATCGCCTGCTACTGGACGACTAACGTCAGCGAGACGTTGCTACTATACGTCGCCGCACCCGAAGTCGCCTGACCTTGAATCTTCAGAACATAAGTCCCCGGCGGAGTTTGAGTTCGTGTCCCGGGGCCTGGAGAAGTCGAGCCTCCTCCACAGGAGGATGCGCCGAGCAGCAGCGTACACAGTGCCAGCGTTGCGAGCCGTGTGTTGCGCGACCCAGATTTCGAAGATATCACAATCGCGATCCATGCAACGGCTATCACAGCAACAAGCACACCTCGTACCGAAGGGATAGGACGGGAAGGTTCAGACGCGACAGAGCTCACGGCGGAGGCAGCCTGTGTCGTCACATTCACAGCCACGGAAGCGGGATGCGTGCCATCCAGAGTAACTGAGTTCGGGGTGACGCTACACGTAGCTCGTGCCGGGGCTCCTGTACAGGTAAGAGAGACAGTGTCCGCACTTCCCCCTTCGGGGGTAATGTTTACCGCGTAGGTCGCCGTCTGCCCGGCTGTAATCGTTACGCTGGTTTGCGAACTCCCAAGCCGAAATCCCTTGCCCGCTCCGGAAAGAGAAATCGCCTGTGTTCCGCCGGCGGCGGTGTGCTGGAAAGTTAGAGTGCCGGTTACTGGGCCAGTCGTAGTCGGAGTCACTGAAAGGAGGATGGTACAGTTGTGTCCCGGTTGGAGAGGAGAGTTACAGGCATTCTGCTGAGTAAAGTCAGCAGAGATCGCGAAGTTGGACAAACCCAGCGCGGTGGACCCGGCATTGGTCAGGGTGACTGTCTGCGACGCGCTGGAAGTCCCGATAAACTGAGCAGAAGTAAAACTGATATGGTTTGGGAAAATTGAAATGATCGGCGCACTCAGGTAGACCGCGAAAGTTCCATTCGCACCAATGCTTGCCGTGCCGACGATCATGTCGGCGCCCCCCGTGCCAAAATCCCCCGTCGCCAGGGAGGACGGGCTGTTCGGGGTCAAGTAGTCAATGCGCTCGCCAAAAGTGCCATCGCCGTTTCCCAACAAAATGGCCATGTTGTTTGTGAGAAATGCCAGATCTTTCTTTCCATCGCCGTTGTAGTCACCCACCTGGACAGAAGCCCCCCACCCGTTGACAAGCGTCTGTGGCGTACCGGCTCGGAAGGTGCCATTCCCGTTGCCGAACAAAACCGTAAGCGTGTTCGCAAACCCCCCAGTGAGCAGGTCCTGCTTTCCATCGTTGTCGATGTCCGTAACTGCGCCAAGGAAAATCTGTGGCGAGAGATCCTGGTGAGGCTGAAAGGTCCCATTGCCATTGTTCATCAGGATCGAAATTCCGCCGTTTTGTACAGCAACCGCGAGGTCCGTGCTGCCGTCGCCGTTGAAGTCGGCTGCATAGACGTCTTGAGGATTAGGAAAGGTCGGATACGTCGTTGGGTTCCCAAAACTACCATCGCCTTGACCGAGGTAAACATTAACGGTTCCGGATAAAATGTCAGCAGCGGCCACATCGAGTTTGCCATCACGATTAAAGTCCGCTCGCGCGAACTTGTTTTGAATAAATGACACGGTTCTGGAAACCAGAGGCGCAAAAGTTCCATCGCCGTTGCCCAGCAGAGTGCCGAGCCGCGGATTGTTGGTGAGAGGATCAATGTCGGTGAATACGACGTCTATTTTCCCGTCTGGATTGAAATCGCCTGCACCCAAATGAGTCGGGTAATGTCCAACGGCACGATTCATGGGGGCCTGAAAAATTCCCGCCCCTTGACCCAATAAGACCGAAATTTGGCCGGCGTTCTGAAAGGAGGAAATCACCGCATCCGTATGGCCATCGCCGTTGAAGTCCGCAACCGCCATCTCGTACGGATAAGGAGGCCCCGGGAATTGGGATTGATTGCCGAATGTACCGTTGCCCTGTCCAATCAGAATGGTGACTGCCGCGTCTGCCGCAAAATTTTCATTCGCCGCCAGGTCCAACCGTCCGTCGTGATTGAAATCGGCTGCCACAATTCCGTGAGATCGCAATGCCATGCCATAGGCAACCGAATTATCGAGAGTCCCGTTGGTATTGCCCAATAGTACTTCGACCGTATCCAACAAACCCCCAGTGACGGCCACATCGGGCTTGCCATCGGCATTGAAATCAGCAACCGCGATGGAGACAATAAATAGCAAGCTTGGAGAGTAGACTGTGGCGGCGCCTAACACTCCGTTTCCCTGGTTCAGCAGGACCGCAACTCCCCCGGTTGCGCTAGAAAAAGTACCGGCAACTGCATCCAGACGACCATCAGCGTTCATATCCGCGAGCGCCAGCGAGATTCCTCCGCTCCCTGGAACTGCATACGCAACGGGAGATTGGAATGTGCCATCCCCGACTCCAAGGAAGACAGTGATAACCCCATCGGGGGTCGAAAAACCACTTCCCAGCACCACGTCCGGAATACCGTCGCCATTGAGGTCTCCGGCAACAATGGAATTCGGGTTGCCGCTACCTGCATCGAACGAGGTTGGCGCCTGAAACGTTCCATCACCGTTTCCTAAGAAAATAGCCAGCTGTCTAGTACCGAAATTCGCCCCGGTGACCGCAAGATCCATCTTCCCGTCTTTATTGAAATCAGCAACCGTGACATCTGTCAGGGAAGTCGAGTTCGGCCCCGCATAACTGATCGCACTTTGAAAAGTACCGTCTCCATTCCCGAGTAGAACGTAGCCTGTCACGACCAGATCAAGTTTGCCATCGCCGTTGAAATCCCCCGTGGCAAGAGAAGTGGGAATAATGCTGGCCGGAAGGGAATAACCCACCGCGGGCGATAGCGAACCATTCGCCTTCCCCAAAAGTATCGAAACGCCAATGGCCGGAGCTGCAGTCACTCCCAAAACTGCAATATCCGTGGCGCCGTCCGAATTGAAGTCTGCGGCAATCATCTTATTCGCAACTTGCCCAGCCGGAAAGCTACCAACGCCGTAGACATACTCCTGTGCACGGGCGCCGGAGATCGAGAATGCCAACGACAGAATTACTAAACCAATTGTGCAACGAGAGAACATATGAAATTCCTCTCTTCGGTGTGCCCAAACAGGGTGTTGAAAGAGGCAGTCCGATTCAGAAGCGTTGCGGATTGCGGAAAGGACTTCAAACACAATACGACTTGATCATTCATGATGGCATCAGAGTAGACTGAACGCAGTATAACATACCGAACTGCACGCGCAGGCAAGCGCCATGGCGACGCCCGGAGAGAACACCATTCTTGCGCGCAAGGCCCGCTTTACGTGCGGCCCCGCTCGGCCGATTCGACCCGCATCCCCAGCGCTCGCAGCACCATATTCACAAGAGCACAGACAAAAAGTGGCGAGTCTCCCACCGCCGGCATCATGCGAAAAATCTTCACGCCGAGCTTCTCGGCATCTTCTCGCGCTTCCATGTTGATCTCATGGAGCGTCTCAATGTGCTCGGTCACGAACGAAATGGGGACGACAAGCATTTCCTGCACGCCCTCCCGCGCAAGCCGCTCAATCGTTGCCGTCAAAGACGGCTCCAGCCACTTCTGCCGCCCCACGCGGCTTTGATAGCACAGCACATGATCTTGCGGCCACCCCGCGTGCCGCGCCTTGCCGCGTTCGTACACCAAGCGCACCGTCTCCTCGACCTGCTTTGGATAAGGGTCGCCCGCCTCGATCAGCTTCATCGGCAGCCCATGCGCGCTGAAGACCAGATGCGTGCGCAAGCTTTCCGGAAATTGGCGCAAAACGGAGCCAATCCGTTCGACGAGAGCCTCGATATAGAGCGGATGATTGTAGAAATGCTCCACGATGCGGGGAGGAGGCCCGCCTCGTCCTTCTCCATATACGCGACGCCATTCATTCAAGCTGCTCCGCGTCGTGGCATAGGAATAGTGAGGATAGAGTGGCAGAAGCACCAACTCGTCGAGCGGTCCGGCGTGGCGCAGCGCCTCGGCCGCCTCGGAGGAAAGCGGGTGCCAGTAGCGCATCGCGATGACGACGACGGGTTCGACATGCTGGGTCAAGGCGGCGGCCAGCGCGTCGCGCTGTCGCTCGGTCAGCGCACGGATCGGCGAGTGCCCGCCAATCTCGTCGTAGTGCTGGGCCACGAACTTCGACCGCCGGCTCGAGATGTACCACGCCAGCGGATTGCGCAGGATCACTCCCAGCGCGCCCAGCGGAATAATCTCGGGATCGCAAAAAAGATTGTAGAGAAATGGCTCGACGGCTTCCCGCGAGTCCGGCCCGCCAAGCTGAAACAGGACAACGCCGACCCTCTTCTTCCCCGCCAAGCTACTTTCCCTTTTCGAGCAGCTTCTTCAGCTGCTCCACCTCGTCGCGCAACGACGCTATGCGCAGCGCCACGGTCAAAAAATAGACGAAGAAGATGGCCCAAACGAACAGATACGCCGCCATCACGCTATTCAGGTTTTTCATCGCGCCTCCACTTCATTTCGCAGTTCCTCCACATCGTGCCGCAGCCGCTCGAACAAGTAGCGCTGGCGCAGAATCAGCGTCATCAACGCGAGCAGCGTGATCCAGCAAAAATAGAAGACAGCCCTCATCTCCGGATCGAGGCCCGATCCCGATCCCCCAAAAAGCACCGGCTGAGGGTGCTGCGTCCGCCACCAACGGATGGAGCCATAGACGAGTGGCACATCCAAAAACGCAAAGATGCCGAAGACGGCGCTCAAGATCGCGCGGCGGTCGGCGGATTCAACCATGTCGCGAAGCAAGAGGTAAGAGATATAGAGGAGCCACAGCACGAACGTGGAAGTGAGCCGCGCGTCCCACGTCCACCAGATGCCCCACACCGGATGAGCCCAAATCGGCCCTGTTACCAGCACGACGGTCGTGAACGCTACGCCTACTTCTGCCGCCGAAACGCCGAGCCAATCCCACTTCTCCCGCCGCGTAAAAAGATAGGCGATGTTGGCGATGAAACAGATGAGGAAGGCCACAAACCCGGTCATCGCGCTCGTCGCGTGGAAATAGAAAATTCGTTGAATGACGCCCATGGTGCGCTCCGTGGGAGCGACAAAAAACGCCGCGTATCCCGCCGCCACCATCAGCGCAATCACGACAATCGTTGACAGCCACGGCACTCCGCTGGATCGCGCGGAACTCTGCGTTTCAGTCACAGTTCATTCCTCCAGAAGATATTCACCAAAAAGCCACAGCGCGGTCAAAAATACGACGTCAAACGCAAAAAGAAATCTCAGCCAGTCCCAGCGCAGCACCGGATCGTCCGCCAGCAGCGCGGCCGTGGCCTCCGTGCTCGCGATGAGCACCGGAGTCAGCAGCGGCAGCAGTAGCAGCGGCAAGAGCAGCTCGCGCATCCGCGCTTGCGAAGATATCGCGGAGATGGCCGTGCCGGCCACGGAAACTCCCACGCTCCCGGCAAACAGGACCAGCAAAAGCTGCGGTGCGACGCGCCAAATCGCCACGTTGTACAGCACTGCGAAAATGGGCAGCAGCAAAACCTCCGTCAGAAGCAGAAAGATCGTGTTCGCAGCGAGCTTGGCCAGGAAGATCGCGAACGGGTCGCTGACGGCAAGCCGCAATGCGCTTAGCGTGTCGTTGGTTTGCTCGCGCAAGAAGGAGGGCTGAAGCATGATGGAAGCCGCAAACAAAAACGCGATCCACAGCAAACCCGGCCCGAAGCGCCGCGATTCGGCCGATGTCGGGTCGAACGTGAAACTGAAAAGCACCACAACCATCAGGATGAAAACAAATGTGGTGGTGACCAGCTCGCGCGAGCGCAACTCCGTGCGCAATTCTTTTCCCAGCAGCGTGCCCGCATTTTGCAGCAGCGCCATCTAGGCCCCCGCCACCTGCAGCACCGGCTCGACCGCTCCCGTTACTGCCGAGTCTGCCGCGACGGCCCCCGCTTCGAGGCGAATGGCGCGCGTCGCCAGCGCCGACAACTCCGATTGGCCGTGCAAACTCATCACCAGCGCGCACCCGGCGTCACGCAAACGCCGCAGTGTGCCCGCAAGCCAAAGCAACCCCGGCACATCCAAGCCGGTTCCCGGCTCATCGAGCAAAAGAAGCGAGGGCTGCTCCAGCAGCGCCCGCGCGATCGTCAACCGCTGGCGCATCCCCCTCGAAAACGTCCGCACCAGAGAAGCGCGCCGTTCGCGCAGCCCGGCTTCTCCCAGCAACTCCTCGACGCGTGGCGCAGGTTTGCGAATCCCGTGCAATCGCGCAAACAAAAACAGATTCTCTTCCGCGGTCAGCTCATCATAGAGCATCGTCTGGTGCGCCACGAATCCCACGCGCGCGCGTGGCCCCTCCGCTTCGTCGCTAAGAATTACCCTGCCACTGCTCGGCCGGATCAAACCGGCGGCGATTCTCAGTAAGGTTGTTTTACCGGAGCCGTTGCGGCCCACCAGGACAACCGCCTGTCCGTGTTCGATTTGAAGACTCAGGCGTCGCAGCGCCAGCAAACTCCCATAGCGCTTTTCGACGTTTTCAAAGCGGAGTTTCAGAGGGGCTAGGGCGGCGCTCACGCCGTTTCCTCACAGGCCTGTCGGTGGAGCGGCATCCTTGCACTTCACCCGCGAACGAGGCTTTTCAGAATCTCTTCCGCGCGCGCGCGTTCCCGCACGTAATCCGCTTCGGAGATCGCACCCTTCTGGCGGCGCACTTCGAGATCAAACATCGCTTCCTTGATCGCCGCCAGGCTTGCGCCGACCGCCACATCCACCGCGCTTCCCGAAGAGGGCGCCGCATTCCTGCTTGCGGGCTGGACGTGTCCAGCCGCCGCACCCGCCGGCGCAACCACCGGCCTGCGCATCAAGAAGAACGCGCCCAACCCGAAGAGCGCCGCGAATCCCCCGATGATCGGCCACTTAAGTACATCCATGCGGCCGGGAATCGTCTGCACCGGGACAGACCCGCCGGAATCCTGTCCGCCGTCCTCCCCCGCGCCCGCCGGCATTCCCTGCGCTTCTCCGCCCGCCGAGGCCGTCTGCGGCGGAGGCGCGGTCCCCGAAAGGCTTATTTCAAACGGTTTCCCAAAATCCACTCCATCGCGCACGTAAATGTTCATTCCCTGCTCGCTGCCCCCCGGTTGAAGTCCCTCACCCTTTACATCCACGCCCGGCGGCGCAAGCAGCGCCAAACGCCCCGTGGTGTACGGCATCGGCAGCTTGATCGAGGCGCGGTTGTCGCCATAGGGAATCGTGTACGATACTCGAACTCCGCTGTCGCCGGGACGGAACGCATAGGCCACTGCGTAGCGATTCGTTCCCCGCTCAATCGTTGCCTGCACCACGGGCATCCCCGCGGGGCCCGACGCCGCCACCTGTTGCAGTTCCGCCTTGTCGGGTATCTGAAAGTCAAAGCTGCCGTCCGCGCGGAAATAGGCCTGCGGCGGATTGGAGGCATTGTGCACGGCGTATTCTTCGCCCACCAGCAACGACGAGCCGTTGGGCTGAAACACGACGAGCCGCATCGGATAGCTTAGAATCTTCGCGTCGTGACTCGGCTCGAAGACCTCCAACTCCATCGTGTCGCGCCCCGGAGTGGCCGGCTGGTGGAAGTTCACGCCCTTATAGATGGCCCGCACCAGCATAGGCTGCGTGCCCAGCGCGGGGTAATCGAACGTAAATCGCCCCTGCGCATCCGTTTTGGTATTCGCGACCGTCTCCATCCCCGCCTGAAGCTGCAGGAGGAGTACGTCCGCGCCTGCCGCCGGTTTGCCCGTCGTCCCATTCTTGACGGTCCCGTGCAGCGTGCCCGCTTCCGCAATCCACAACGGCGCCAGCAGAAAAAGAGCGATGATCATTCTAAGATGCCAGCGCACTCTCATCGTCCACCTCGGCCCGTGGGCGCGCGCCGCGGCTTTGAACCCGGTGTCGGGGCGAAATCGGCGGCGGTCTCCTGCTCAATTTCGGCCAGCACTCCGGCCGCCTCATTTTCCAGAGCCGTCTTCATTTCTTCAAAATCCTTCTCAGCGTATTTCCCGGCGCGGTACTCGAATTTCAGGTCGCGCAGGTTGTCGTAGATCGTGTCGCGGCGCTCCAGGAGTTGGTCGAGCCGCGTGCGATGCGGCGCAAAGTCCGAATCCTCATAGCGCAGATGAAAGATGAAAAGGTACGTCGCCACAGCCAGCGCCAGGCACGCAAACAGAACGGCGGAGTCTCCTCCCCGGAGAGGAGAGGCATAAAACAGAACCGTGGCCAGAAGCTTCACGTATTATTCCTCTGTTTCCCGATCCGCTTTTTGGCGGGCACGCGACAGAAACTCATCGGAGAGGGGCGGCGGCGCATCCGGTCCGGCCGCAGCCATCGCTGGCCGTCTTCTCCATCGCGAAATCACGAACAGCACGAGCGCCAATCCCGCGGCGAGCGTCACGCCCGGCAGAAACCACGCCACGCGATTAAATCCCCGGTTCGGCGGCTCGGCCTGTACCGCCGGGCCGTATTCCTGCACAAACGATTGAATGATCAGGTCATCCGAATCGCCCTTCGCTACGGTCCGGTCGAGTTCCTTGAGCATCGCCGAAGACATCGTGCAGCCCACGTGATTGCACTGCGTCAGTATCTGGCTGCAGCCGCACATGCACACCATTTTGCCGCCGATGCGCTTGGCCCGGTCGCTGCCCTGTGCTCCCGCGGGAATCGTGAAGAGCGGTGCAGCGGCGGCGGCGAGCAGTATTGCGCCTGCGAATACGATTCGCGGCTTAGTCATGGCCTTTTGAGAACGAAGCAGGGCTTGGCACCACGTCCCCCATCGCGGGGGCGGCCACCCGCTCGCCGGCCGCGGACAGCACAATCGCCGCTTGCCGGTTCGGCAGCAGCGCAACGATCGTTCCGATCACCACCACCACCCCGCCGAACCATATCCACTTGACCAGCGGATTCAAGTACGCGTGAATGACGGGGATATTCGTGTCCGGGCTTCTGCCCGCATAGACCACGTAAAGGTCCTCGCGAATCGTCGAGTAGATCGCCACCATCGTGCCCGATTGCTGATTGCTGGGGAAGGAACGCCGCTCCGGATAGAGCATCATGATCTGTTTGTTGTCGCGCATCACTTCCACAATCATACGTTCAGCGGTATAGTTTTTTTCCGCCTTCGAATCAATGGCCTGAAGCAGCAGATTGTAAGGGCCGATATTTAGCGTGGAACCCACGGCCATGTCCTTCTGCGCATCGCGGTTGAAGGCCGTGCCCGCCAGCCCGATAAAGATCAGCACCATCCCGTAGTGCACGATGTAGCCGCCGTAGCGGCGCGTGTTGCGCATCGTCAGCTCGGCCATCGAAGAAACATACCAGTAGCCCGTGCGCGCGCGAATCACCCGCGCCCCGCGGAAAAACTCCGATCCAATCGTGCTGGCCACAAAAACGCAAAGGATCAGGCACGTCAAAGAATAGAAATCGCGCCATCCCAAAGGATAAGCAATCAGCCCCGCCGCCAACCCCACGGCCAGCGGCCAGCCGAAATTACGTTTCAAACTCTCCAGGGAAGTCTTCCGCCAAGCCAGCAGCGGCCCCACGCCTGTCAGAAACATCAGCAGCAAGCCGATCGGAATGTTGATTTTGTTGAAGAACGGCGCGCCCACGCTGATCTTCGAGCTGGTAACCCATTCCGAGAGCACCGGAAACAGCGTTCCGGAAAGAACGGCCACGCACGCCACAAGTAGGATCAAATTATTGAACAGGAAGCTCGACTCGCGCGAAATCACGGAGTCGAGATAATTCTCGCTGCGCAGGTAATCCCGGTTTTTCCAGTAAGCCCCCAGGCACACCGCAATGATCAATATAATGAATCCGACGAACCACGGTCCAATCGTGGACTGCGCAAAAGCGTGCACCGAGCTGACCACGCCGCTCCGCGTTAAAAACGTTCCGAAGATGCACAGTAGAAACGTCGAAAACACCAGCCAGACGTTCCATACCTTCATCATCCCGCGCTTTTCCTGCATCATCACCGAATGCAGAAATGCCGTGCCGGTCAGCCAGGGCATCAACGAAGCGTTTTCCACCGGGTCCCATCCCCAGTAACCGCCCCAGCCCAGCACGGCGTAGGCCCAGTGCGCGCCCAGCAATATGCCCAGCGTTTGAAAGCACCACGCAATCATCGTCCACTTGCGCGTCAGGTGAATCCACTTTTCGCCCGGATAACGCGCCAGCAGCGCCGCCAAGGCAAACGCAAACGGAATCGTGAATCCCGTGTACCCGGCGTAAAGATTCGGCGGGTGAATCACCATTTCCGGGTACTGCAATAATGGATTCAGGCCATTGCCATCCGCTCGCGTCACGATGTCGAATGCACCTCCCGCACCAGGCGTCCCTAACGCCTGGAACGGATTGGCAATGAAGTTGTTCAGCGTCAGGAAGAAAATCTGCACCCCGGCCATCACCACGCCTACGTACGGCATCAGTTCCGGGTGCTTCCCGCGATAGGCAATCAATACGGAGATGATGTAAATCGAAAGCAGGAAGGTCCAGAACAGAAGCGACCCTTCCTGGCCCGACCACAACGCGGCAATCTTATAGAAGCTCGAAAGGTCGCGGTTGGAATGCGCGGCGACGTAGGAGATCGAATAGTTGTCCGTGAAGAACAGATAGACCAGGCTGCCCGTGGCCAGAAATATCAGCCCGCACGCGGCCACGCCCGCTTGCCGGGCGCTCTTGATCAGCAGGGGATGGCGCGTGAGGATCGAAACGATGCCGCCCACAACGGCATAGCAGGCGCACACAAACGCGAGGAGCAGCGCAAATGAGCCAAAAAGATCCATGGATTCTCCCCTCTATTCCGAAGGCCGCCGCCCAACCTGCAATTACCTTACATTTCCGTCCGCGGTGAGGGTGACGCGGGTGAAGATCCTGTTCCGCCGGGCGCCGCTTCGTACTTCGAGGCGCATTTGGCCTGCACGGTTTCCGCTACAAAGCGGCCATCGGGCGCTGGCCGGCCCTCCACGAGGGCCTGGGACTTGTCCACAAACGTATCGGGCAAAGGGTCGCTGCCCACATAGCTTACCGGCAGCTTCTTCCCTTCACCCTCTAGCACAAAATCAACGCGTCCGGAAAGGTGCCGGATCGAGCCCGGCTCGACCGTGCCGCCGATGCGCATCCGCTGGCCCCGCGCGGAACCCTTGAGCGTCTGCAGTTCTTCTATCGTGTGGTAATAGGTCTTGCTCTCGCGCGCCCCGAGCCAGCCCAGCCAGCCCATCGAGAGCAGAATGATGCCGATCCCTATGCCAAACTTCACCCGCTTTTTCACGGATGCGCTCCTTGCCCGCAAATCTTCCTTAAACGCTCATGGTACTCTCTAATAGAACCGGGAAACAAGGCCAGTCTTGGGACAGGTAAAGGCCAGTTCCCCGCCGTACTCTCAGCCGACAGAGGCGGGCGCGCTACCTAGCTGCTGCCGCAGCCGGCCAGCGGCCCCAAGTCCATCGTTCCCTTCCAGATCAAATGGCCCCGTGCCATCCAGCAGAATTCGCCCACCCATATCGCTCCCGGCAATCTGTGGCAAGACGTGAAGGATGGCCTGCGCGATCAGCGCGATCCTCTTCGGTTTCAGCGAGCGCCGAATCCGCGTCAGCGCCACCAGAAGTTGCCGCAGCAATGCTTCCGCCGCTCTTGCTGGCGCCAAATCATTGCCGGTCAGCGGGCACTCCAGAATATGCGTTAGAAAATATCCCCGGCGCTGAAACTCGGCGAGCGTCGCCGCGGTATTTTGTGCTCCGTCGCCTGTCGCACGCGGTATTCCCGCTGCTTGTAAAATGCGCTCAGCTTCGCCCTGGAATTTCGCCACTGGCGGCGCCGTGTCCTCCCCCGCTCCTCGGTACAGATACTCCCCGTCGTCCGACGGAGCAATCGCTCCCAGAAACAACACCCCGATGTGCACCGGCCTGTACCGCGTCGCCCACTCCAGGCGCCTGAGCCGTTCGGCAATATGTTCGGAGGAAGCGGCCAGGCCGCAGCCATCACAAAGGAGAGTCATCGGCGCATCCATCGAGATGCGTCATGATAGTTCAGCCAGCGAACCGGAAGCAAATTGCATCGTTCGCCAGTGGTCTGACCGGATGGATTTTGTAGAGGCGGCTTTACGCCGCCATCTTCTTTATTTTGCGCCCGTCAGGAACGCCGGAGGCGTGTCAGAAGTTAGCCCAGCCCGCAAGGCCTGGGAAAGAAAGCAAAAAAAACGGGAGCGCCGTAGGTGCGGCACCTCGGCTTGTAGGGCATGGTCTTAGCCGCGTTTACAGAAGCCTATCGCGAAACCGGCTCATCCGCCGGCAGCTTCGCCCGCAGACACCACTTCAATTCCTGGCTCACTTCCGTGATTTCCATCCCCGCCATCACGATGAATTTGCAGCTCAGCATCTCGTGCGGCTCGTCGTCATCCGGAAGCTGGCACACCACGCGGCAATACTGGCAATCCTGATTCCAGCAGAATCGCCCGTACGGAATCGTCTCCGGGCTGATGAACTGAAAACAGCGCAGGAGCGAATTCTTCTCCGGCACCTGGAATTTCTTCCCCAGTATGGTGATTTCCACAAGCTTTTCGTACGGCCGAAACGGATCCGACATGGTTCCTGCTGTCCTCCGAGCGCCGGCCTGTGCCTCGCCGCAGTTCCCTGCTTGCCGGCCGCCCTGCTCCTACGCGCGAATCCTGAGAGTAGAACGCCCCGCGCGCCTCCACAATCACACTTCTTCGCCCCGTTGCGAATCCGCCACGGGGCACGCGCTCTTGCAGGGTGCTTTTGTTTTGGAGGCGGTGCCCCATCCTTTGCGTTTTTCTTTTTCCAGGAAAGGGTGCGCGCCTTTTGCGCCCGCCGTTTTCTGGAGGGGGGCTCTTGATTTTGTCCTGTTGATTTTCGCGCTCGCCGAACCGGATCGATTTTCACAAGCCATCGGAACAACCCAAGACCCGCCCTTTGCTGGGACGGCGCAAAGGACAGGGCACCCCGTTTCAGCACTTCCCGGTGAATTACAGAAGTGGTATCTTGCCACCGATGCTTGCTGTTCAGAACAAAGAAGAAACCGAAAGGCCGGGCCACCCGCCCCAAAACTCATTTAGGGCCGGAAGCGAAGCCACGGCAATGAACTATTTTGGTGTTGCTATGCATCCGGTCGAGGATTCTACGAGCGATGCGCACGTTAATGCGCAAGGCCCGATTCCTTGGTGCGGCTATGGTGGCTGCGGAGGTTGGGCGGGCATACAGCAAGTCCGTCAGCACTCGCCTAACGAATCTTTTGGACACGAAACAGCCCAGGATTTGAGCGCGCACCCGGAGAAGCAGACCCTTGCGAATACGCTCCTTCGCCGAGCATATGAGGCCATGACAGGAGTCTCTCTCCACTGCACGGAATGAGTTTACAATTATCGCAGCCTTTCCGATTGCGAGAGGCCCCGAGGAGATAATGAATTTCCTGAGGAGCTTTGGAGCGTGGGCAG
>JBGPGF010000064.1:0-14248 GCA_041483755.1 Terriglobia bacterium
GCAGGCTATCCTAATGGACAGCGGAGGATTCAACGCATGAAGCTGATCCGATTTGGCGAGCCGGGAAAAGAGAAGCCAGGCATTCTTCTGGAACATGGCGCGCGCCTCGACGCTTCCGGTTTTGGCGCGGACTACAACGAATCATTCTTCGCCGCCGGCGGCCTCGAATCGCTGCGCCGCTGGCTCGCGCAAAATGCCGGGTCAGCACCGCGCGTCGCAACCACCGTCCGCCTGGGGCCGCCCGTTTGCCGCCCGAGCAAGATCGTCTGCATCGGCCTCAACTACCGCGACCACGCCGCGGAAACCGGCGCCAAGATTCCGCAGGAGCCTGTTCTTTTCTTCAAATCCACAACGGCGCTTGTCGGCCCCCACGATGCTGTCGTCATTCCGCGCAATGCCGAAAAGCTCGATTGGGAAGTGGAATTGGCTTTCGTTATGTCAAAAAAGGCCAGCTACGTGGAGAAAGAAAGCGCGCTGGAATACGTCGCCGGCTACGCCCTGCACAACGACTATTCGGAGCGCGCCTTTCAGATCGAGCGCGGCGGCCAGTGGGTCAAAGGCAAGAGCGGCGATACGTTTGCGCCGCTCGGGCCGTTTCTCGCCACACGCGATGAAATCCCCAATCCCCAAGCCCTGAAAATGTGGCTGAAAATAAACGGCGAAACCCGGCAGAGCAGTTCGACCGGCAATATGATCTTCGACGTTCCCACGCTGGTCAGCTACATCAGCCAGTTCATGACGCTTCTCCCCGGCGACATCGTTAGCACCGGAACGCCCGCCGGCGTCGGCCTCGGCATGAAGCCGCCGCAATACTTGAAGCCCGGCGACGTGGTGGACTCGGGTATTGACAGCCTGGGCCAATCGCAGCAGCGAGTAGCAGCTTGGCAACCGCCCGTTCCGCTGTAGAATAAACAATGCGGGGCTGTAGCTCAGATGGATAGAGCGGAGGTTTCCTAAACCTTAGGTCGGGAGTTCGACTCTCCCCAGCCCCACCAGCGCAGCGTGTCCTCAACCAAGGCGGGCGGGCGTGAGCCGCGCGGTAATCTCCAGTACCCGGCGATAATAGGCTTTGTGCCTGAGTTTCGCGGCGGCTTCCTCCGTCAGCAGGTACGTGACTTCGGGATGAAGCTGCAGTGCCGACGCCGTGACCGACGCGCTGATCGGTCCTTCAATGGCCTTCGCTACCGCTTCGGCCTTTGCAGAATCCGTGGCCAGAACGACGATGCGCCGCGCCTCCAAAATTGTTCCGATCCCCATGGTGATCGCACATTCCGGCGGTTTTTCGCCCGGCGCAAAGAACCGGCGGTTGTCTTCGATCGTATCATCGCTCAATTCCTTCAGCCGCGTCCTCGACGCCAGACTAGACGCCGGCTCGTTGAAGCCGATGTGGCCGTTCCTCCCGATGCCCAGGATTTGCAAATCAATTCCACCGGCCCGCTGAATGGATTCTTCATACCCGGCGCAATACGCATCGTAGTCCCCGGCCATCGCACCGCTGGGAATATTCGCGTTTTCGGCATCCATGTTGATGTGCGAGAAAAAATTCTGCTGCATGAAAAAATGAAAGCTCTGCGGGTGCTCCCTCGGAAGCCCAACATATTCATCGAGATTGAAGGTCACGACCCTGGAAAAATCCAGCTCTTCCTCTCGGTGCATCCTGGCAAGCTCCCGGTAGGTGCCGAGCATCGTGCTGCCGGTTGCCAGGCCCAGCGTGAGGTTTGGCTTCCTTCGCACCGCGCCCGCAACAATTCGGGCCGCAGCCCGGCTCACCTCTTCGTCGTCTTGCTTTAGCACCACCAGCATTTCCTCCCCCTTTTCCACCGCAGTCACTGCGGCCCGCGAGCGCCTGAATTCTTCTCTTCTTGATTCCTAGCATAACAAGGAGGGCCGTTGTGGTCAGCTTTGCCTTCCGCGCACCCGCGCGCGCTGTGCTATTATTTGCCTCGTCCTGCAGTTCGTCCGGCTCACCTTTTGCTCTTGCGGGAGGCTCCCATGAATCGCAATCTGCGCATCGCCGCCATTGTCCTCGGGGTTGTCGTCGTTGTCCTCGTTGTTCTCCCGTTCCTCATCCCGGTGAATCAATTCCGCGGAACGGTCGAGGAAAAACTTTCCGCCGCGCTGGGCCGCAAGACGCAGGTCGGCAACCTGAGCCTCTCGCTGATTTCCGGTTCGCTGGGCGCCGAGGACCTCTCCATCGCCGACGATCCGAAATTCAGCCGCTCGCCGTTTCTCACCGCGAAGTCGCTAAAAGTAGGCGTCGAGATTTTCCCGCTGATTTTCTCCCGCGCCCTTCACGTCACCAGCCTGACGATTGACAAGCCCGAAGTCTTGCTCCTGCGCGACGCAGCCGGAAGATGGAATTTCTCTTCTCTGTCGGCGCACAAATCTTCCGATCCCGAGAGCGAGTCCGCAGCGTCCGATCTCAGCGTGGGCAAACTCGCGCTCAAGGATGGACGCATCACCGTCGGCACAGTTGGCTCTTCAAAACGCAGCGTCTATGACAGGGTCAGCGTCGCAGCCTCCGATGTTTCCTACACGTCCGAGTTTCCCGTGAAAATCACCGCCAGCCTTCCCGGCGGCGGAAGCCTCAAGCTCGACGGCCGCGCCGGCCCCGTGGACGAGAAAGACGCCGCGCTCTCCCCGCTGAACGCCACGATCACGATTGACAGCCTCGATCTGGCGCGCACCGGCTTCGTCGATTCCTCGGCGGGCCTCGGCGGGCTGCTGGATCTGAACGCCACGCTGGCCTCGAAGAACGGAGAAGCGCGGACAAAAGGCACGCTCAAGCTGAGCAAGCTCCAGCTCGTCGCCGGCGGCGCGCCCTCCACCGTCCCTGCCGCCGTGGATTTCTCCTCGAATTACGATCTGCGCAAGAATGCCGGCGTGGTGAATCCCTCGGCGATAAAAATCGGCAGCGCCGTGGCGCATCTTGCGGGCACGTATCAGACGCCCGCCGAAGAAACCAGCCTCAATCTGAAGCTCGAAGGGAAAGACCTCCCCGCGCGCGACCTCGAGGCTTTCCTCCCCGCGCTCGGCGTCAATTTGCCCAAGGGCGCTTCGCTCGCCGCCGGCACTCTCAACGCCGACCTGACCGTTCAGGGCCCGACAAATAAGTTGATCACCACCGGCAGCGTGGGGCTCTACGCCGCCAAGCTGGCCGGTTTCAATCTCGGTTCGAAACTTTCCGCCATCTCCGCGTTGGCAGGCATAAAGACCGGCTCCGATCTCGACATCCAGCAGCTCACCACGAATGTTCACGTTGCTCCCGACGGCATCCGCTCGGAGAATTTCAACGCCGTCGTGCCCGCGCTCGGGACGCTCGTCGGCAACGGCACGATTGACGCGAAGAACGCTCTCGACTTCAAAATGATTGCCACACTGGCCTCCGGCGCAGTGGCATCCGGTTCGGGCACTGGGGCCGCGGGCGGAGCTCTGGGCTCGCTGCTCGGTAACCTTGGCGGCCGCGGCGGCTCCGGCAAGTCCGGGGGCTTGACCATTCCGTTCCTGATTCAGGGAACGGCATCCGATCCGAAATTTATCCCCGACGTGAAGGGTCTGGCCACATCGCTGCTCAAGTCGCAGTTGGCCAATGCTGCCGCGCCATCCAAATCCAACGCCAACTCCCCCAACGAGAATCCGCTGGAGGGCATCACCAGCCTATTCAAAAAAAAGAAACCCTGATCCATCCCATATTGCTTTTTCCTCCGCTGCGGCATCCAATAGATAGTCGACCGCTTCGCGGTCGCACTAAAGTTGTCGCAGGAAGGCGAGGTTCCCATGCCTGAAGCGTTCATCGTTTCTTCCGTGCGCACACCGGTCGGAAAAGCCTTCAAAGGTTCGCTGCGCGCCTCGCGCCCCGACGATCTCGCCGCGCTTGCCATTCAAGCCGCCCTCGCGCGTGTTCCCGGCCTCGACGTCAAGGAAATCGAAGACGTCATTCTCGGCTGCGCCATGCCCGAAGGCGAGCAGGGCATGAACGTAGCGCGCACGGCCTCGCTGCGCGCCGGCCTTCCTGTTGAGTGCTCGGCGATGACCATCAACCGCTTCTGTTCTTCCGGCCTGCAGTCCATCGCCATCGCCGCTGAACGAATTCGCGGCGGCGCGGCTGAAGTCATCGTCGCAGGCGGAACGGAGTCCATGAGCATGGTGCCCCTGGGAGGCAACAAGATTTCTCCGAATCCCTGGCTCGTGGATCACCAGCCTGATGCGTACATCAGCATGGGCCTGGGCACCGAGCACATCGCGCGCAAATTCGGAATCACGCGCGAGCAGGCCGACCGGTTTTCGTATGAAAGCCACCAGAAAGCGCTGGCTGCAATTGCCGCCGGAAACTTCAAGGACGAAACGATTCCCGTGGAAGTGAAAATCACGGCGTGGCCCAACGGCAACGGCGCGGCGCCAAGTGGGAAGGGAACTGCGAAGCCCGCGACGCAAACTTTCGTCTTCGACACCGACGAAGGCCCCCGCGCGGACACTTCTCTCGAAATTCTCGCCAAGCTCAAGCCCGCGTTTCACGTGCAGGGAACGGTCACGGCCGGCAACAGCTCGCAAATGAGCGACGGCGCGGCGGCGGCTGTCGTGATGAGCGAAGCGCGCGCGAAATCGCTGGGTCTGAAGCCGCTGGCGCGCTTCGTCGCTTACGCGACGGCCGGATGCCCGCCCGAAGAGTTCGGCATCGGCCCGGTCTTTGCCATTCCCAAAGCGCTGAAGCTCGCCGGGCTGAAGCTCGAGGACATCGCGGTCATCGAGCTGAACGAAGCCTTTGCCGCGCAATCGCTCGCCGTGATTCAGCAGGCCGGGCTCGATCCCGCGCGCGTCAATCCCAATGGCGGCGCCGTGGCGCTGGGCCATCCGCTGGGCTGCACTGGCGCGAAGCTTACCGCTTCGGTGATCCGCGAATTGCAGCGGCGCAATGCGCGTTACGGCATGGTGACGATGTGCATCGGCGGCGGCATGGGCGCCGCCGGCATCATCGAACGCCTGTAGGGCGCCTTTAGGGCTTCGCGGGCGCCCGCTTGATTGCTTCGACGCGCACGAGCAACGTCTCCGCGCCGCCGTTGGTGCTCATGTACTCCTCGCTGATGAGTTTTTCGGGGCCCACGAGCCGCGTCGTGTTGCGCAGACCCATTTTCATTTCACCGGCGGAAAACTCTCCTCGAAACACCAGCGCATCGGCCTCGAATTGCCCGGTCTCAACCACCGCTCCCGGAAAGCTGTTGCCGAAAATATAGCTCTTGTAAGCCTTTTCCTTGGGGTTCCAGGTCATCACCAGCAGGCCCTCGAAATCGCCCACCGGTCCCTGGGAATGAAACGAGTTCAGCAGCGAATTTCCGCCCGGTCCCAGCTTGCTGGTGTACACGCCGGTGTTTTTCGCGCCGCTCGGAGCGAAAGGAGTTTTCTCATAGGATTCCGTGTAATCCCAATCGCCCAGATAAAACTTCAGCCGCTCCATTTCCGCCGCGCCTGGCTTGGCTGGTGCTGCCGCTGGTTTGGCATCGGTCTTATCCTGCCGTTTGCCCCATAGCGGCGCCGTTGCCAAGACGCACAAGATCGCCGTTAGGGTGATTACCGCGCTCCCGAGCTTACCTGCCTTCATCGCATTTCTCCTTGTCGCCAAGAATTTCAACTCACATTTCCGCAGGCACGATGCGCTGCTCTCTGCGCCTTCGTGGCCTTGAGCAGGATGCCAGTTCGGCGGGAAAACACAAGCACCGGTCTCAAGACCGGCCCTTGTATCTTGCGATTTGGGGTAGAACTACATGGGGGCCTACACAGGGAAAGGACAGACGGTCACAGGCCGGTGTCGAAGAAAACCGTTTCTTCCGGGCCTTGCAGGATGACGTTCCATTCGAGGACGCCTTCACGGCTACCCTTTTGCGCCAGGAGCGTGTGGCGCCGTGCGGGCTCCACCAAATTCAGGGCGTAGTCCTCCGCGTTGCTGGCTTCATCGGCAAAATAGATGCGCGTGACCAGGCGGCGCTCCAGTCCGCGGCAAAAGACCGACACCGCGATGTGCGGGGCCTGCAATTTACCGTCCGGGCCGGGCACTCGGCCGGGCTTGATGGTCGTAAAACGGAAGGAGCCATCCGCCACCGTAGGAATTCGCCCGAAACCCGTGAAGCCCGGCTCCACCGGCTTGTCCTGCTTGTCGTCCGGATGCGCGTACTTGCCATTGGCATTGGCCTGCCAGACCTCGATGAGCGCGTCGGGGACCGGCTGGCCATCGGCGTCCAGAACTTTTCCGGCGATTTCGATGCGCTGGCCGGAAATTCCCGGAGCGGCGAGATTGTTGGAATACAACCCAGCGAGCCCAATCCGGAAATACGGCCCGACCGTCTGCGAAGTTGTGGCTTGCAGGCTCATTTGTTCCCCCCGGGAATTTCTATGGGCGTCGCTTCGCGGCCGCTCAGGACGATATCGAAGCGATATCCCAGCGCATGTTCGGGAATCGTATTTTCCCAATCGAAGACGGAAATCAAGCGGTTGCGAGCCTTTTCGTCCGCGGTGCAATTGAAGATGGGATCGAAGGGAATCAGAGGATCGCCTGGAAAATACATTTGCGTCACGAGTCGCGTGGCAAACGCCGGCCCAAACAGCGAAAAATGGATGTGCGCCGGACGCCAAGCGTTGTAGTGATTCCTCCAGGGGTATTCTCCCGGGCGAATGGTGACGAACCGGTAGCGGCCTTCCGCGTCCGTGAGGGCGTGGCCGCAGCCCGTGAAGTTTGGATCCAGCGGAGCGTTGTGCTGGTCCACCTTGTGCAAGTAGCGGCCCGCCGCATTGGCCTGCCAAACTTCCACGAGAGTGTGCGCCACGGGCCGGCTATTCTCGTCGAGCACGCGCCCGCTCACGATGATGCGTTCGCCAAGCGGTTCGCCGGAATGCTGGCGGGTGAGGTCGCTGGCCTTCACATCAATCTTCTCGGGTCCGATGATGGGCCCTGTCACTTCCGAGAGAGTGTGGGGCAGATAAATCAGCGGCTTCCCCGGCGAACGCTTGATGGACGAGACGTAGGGAGGGTGAAGATGATTCGGCTGCGTTCCGGGATAGGGCCGTCGGTAACCGGGCAATACTGCCATGGATACTTTCTCCTTTTTCGTGAAGCTGAGCAAATTCGATCCGTGAATACTTCTACTCGCTGCTTGCCGAATCGCCGTGGGCGGCGGCGGTTCGCGCATGCAAATCGCGCAGCACCGCCAGCTCGCTTTCTGTCGGGCGCGGAGTGGCTCCGAGATTCGCGGCGACACGCAGGTCCCAGCCGGTTGCTTCGCGCACTTGTTCGACAGTTATACCCGGATGCAAAGACGTCAGCACGAGTTCCCGCGCACCGGGCACGGAGGTCAGGATACCAAGGTCGGTGATGACCGTGGTGGACGCGCGTCCCCGAAAGCGGCCGTTCCCTTGCGAAGATTCGTAATACCCGGACGAGGTGACGAAATCCAGTTTCTCGACGAAGGTACGGCGGCTCTGCTTCAGAATGATGGTTACTTCTTTCGATGCGGTGGCGATTTCGGGGGCGCCGCCGGCGCCGGGGAGCCGCACGCGCGGCGCGGCATAGGAGCCGCCAATGACGGTTGTATTGATATTCGCGAACTTATCAATTTGCGCGGCACCGAGGAAGCCCACGTCCACGCGCCCGCCCTGCAGCCAATAGCGGAAAATTTCCGGCACGGAGACGACCGTGTCGGCGGTTTCCGCCAGCTCGCTGTCGCCGATGGAAAGAGGAAGCACATCGGGTTTGGCGCCGATGGTGCCCGATTCGTAAATCAGCACGACGCCGGGAGCGTGCGTCAACCGCGCCAGATTCGCCGCCGCGCTGGGCAAGCCAATTCCCACGAAGCACACCGTGCCATTCTTCAGCCCGCGCGCGGCCGCGATGGTCATGATCTCCTGGGGAGAATAATCCGCTTCAGACATAAGCGCCTTGTTTCGCTCCCGGCTCCAGGCTGCGCCGGTAATCCGCGAAATCCGCAGTCGAGAGGACGTGCTTGTTCATCCAGTTGAGAAAAGTCTCGCGATCGCGTGATATGGCGTCCCATCCCTTGTAGAAAGCATTATCGCGCTTGTAGTAGCCGTGCGCATAGGAAGGGTGCGCGCCGCCCGGCACTTCACACACGCAAGTGACCACCCACGCTGGAAGCACGCAGGCATTGGGAGGCGCGTTGAGCGCGTCAACAATTTCTTCCACGGTAATAATCACGCTCTTCGCGGCCAGCGCCGCTTCCTTCTGCACACCGATGATGCCGTAAATCAGCACGTTTCCTTTACGGTCCGCCTTCTGGGCGTGAATGATGGTCACGTCCGGGTTGATCGCGGGAGTGATGGCCAGAGTTTCCCCTGTGAACGGACACTGCATGGATTTGATCTTGGGGTTGTGTTTTGGGAGATCGGAGCCCACATACCCGCGCATGATGGCGAACGGCAGGCCCGAAGCGCCCGCCTGGTATCGTGCCGCCATGTCGGCGTGACTGTGTTCCTCAATCTCCAAAGGCTGGGGCCAGCCCGACTGGATGGCATCGCGGAAGCGATGTAGAGAGCCGACGCCAGGATTTCCGCCCCAAGAGAACACCAGGCGAGTGGCACAGCCCATGCCAATGAGTTGGTCATAGATCAAATCGGGCGTCATTCGAATCAGCGAGAGCGAGCGGCGGCGCTGACGAATAAGTTCGTGACCCGCGGCGAAGGGAATGAGATGTGTAAAACCCTCCAGCGCCACGGTGGCGCCGTCAGGCACCAGGCGAGTGATTGCCTCCCGCAATGAAACCAATTCGGCCAAGAGCCCTCGACAGAGCGCAAGAGAGAAGGGACAGCGCGGAGCTGCGCGGGCGAATGTTCGCAAGGAGGGGAAGAGGTTGTCAAGGCCGATTAACGAAAACACGTGCGTATATCGGACATTTGGTGTATGCTCCCGCCCCTGTAACGTTGCCGTTCTGGAGTTCGCGATGGTGAATTCCGCTGCTTCTGTATCCGTAAAACGAACCGTGCGCTTCAGTCCGTGGGTACCGGGCCAGGGAGCGGCGCCCCCGCCGGTTGTGACCCAGTTGGAAGACTTCAGCGGTGATCCCAACTTCATGACGTCGCTGGCTCGCGGACTGCTTGTGATTCAGGCGTTCTTTAGCCGGAAACGCCAACTCACCATTTCCCAGCTAAGCAAGAGGACCGGGTTGTCCCGCGCCTCGGTGCGCCGCTGTATTTACACACTCTCGAAACTGGGGTTCGCGGGATCGGACGACGGGCGCAGCTTCTTTCTCCGGCCCCGAATCCTGGCGCTGGGCCACTCGTATCTTTCGTCGATGCCGCTTGCCAGCGCTGCCCAGCCGGTGCTGGAACACCTCAGTCACCTCTTGCATGAGTCCTGCTCCATTGCGACTCTGGACGGGCTGGAGATCATTTACGTTGCGCGCGCCAGCGCGACACGAATCATGTCCATCGATCTGGGCATCGGCAGCCGCTTGCCGGCTTTCTGCACTTCGATGGGGCGCGTGATCATGGCCAATCTCCCGGCGGAGGAACTCGAAGCCATGCTGCCACGCGTGGAATTCACGCGCTACACCGACCGCACGGTCACCTCGGTGGAAAAGCTGCGGCAGGTCCTGCAGGTAGTGCGCCGCGATGGGTTTTCGATTGTGGACCAGGAACTGGAGCTGGGACTTCGCTCCCTGGCTGTGCCCATCCGAAGTCCGCTTGGGCGCGTTGTAGCATCCTTGAACGTCGGCACACACGCGCAGCGCGTTTCCACGCGGGAGATGCAGTCGAGGTTTCTGCCGCATCTTCGCGCTGCCGCTCAGGAGCTTTGTTTGCTCTTGCGATGAGCCGTCTCGTTGAAGATGTTCTGCCGGCAGCGAGGGTCCATGCCGAGGCTCTTGCCGGCAGGCTGGAAACAAAAGGACACTGACAATTTATGAATTACGAGAACATCTTGTATCGAGTGGAAGACCAGATTGCCTGGATCACGGTCAACCGTCCCCAAGTGCTGAACGCGCTGAATCACCGAACCATGGACGAACTGAGCGCTGCTTTCACGAGCGCCCGTGACGACGATTCCATTCGGGTTGTGGTTCTAACGGGCGCGGGGGAGAAGTCATTTGTAGCCGGAGCCGACATTAACGAACTTGCGCAGCAGACTCCCGTCGAAGGGAAGAATTTCGCGCTTCTCGGGCAAGGAGTCTTGCGCCAATTGGAAACGCTGGGAAAACCCTCGATCGCCGCGATCAATGGATTTGCGCTGGGAGGCGGGTGCGAGTTGGCGCTGGCGTGCTCGATGCGCATCGCAAGCCGCACGGCTCGCCTGGGTCAGCCGGAAGTAAAGCTCGGGATCCTTCCCGGAAACGGCGGAACGCAGAGGCTGGCGCGATTGTGCGGCAAAGGAGTGGCTCACGAGCTCATTCTGACCGGGGAAATGATTTCGGCGGAGGAGGCGCTGCGGATTGGGCTGGTGAACCGCGTCGTCGAACCTGCGGAACTGCTCTCGACGGCAAAGGCCATCGCGCAGAAGATCATCGCCAATGCTCCGCTGGCGGTGAAGTACGCGATGGAAGCGGTCGAACACGGAATGGAGATGCCGCAGGAGGAAGGCCTTTTCCTGGAGGCATCCCTGTTTGGGCTGTGCTGCGCGACGGAAGACATGCGCGAGGGGACGCGCGCGTTCATTGAAAAGCGCCCAGCAAAGTTTCGGGGGCGATGAAACGTCCAACGTGCGTTGAACGCACAAAAAAGCGGACCGCGCGGCGCCCGATCCAGCAGGATGACTTGACACAATCGTCGCCCCGAATTAAATAGACTTCCTGCCCGGCGAGGAGAAACGGCCATCATCACAACGCTCAAGGTGCCCAAGACGGGCGGACTCCCCACAACGAAGGTCAACATTGTCCGCTGGCTCAAGCGTGAAGGCGACGCGGTGAGACGCGGAGAGGCTGTCGTGGAGCTGGAAACGGAAAAGGTGAATTACGAGTTGGAATCGCCAGCGGATGGCGTGCTTTTGAAGATTCTGACGCAGGAAGGCGAGGCAGTGCCGGTCGGCGACCCTGTTTGCCACATCGGGCAGCCGGGCGATGTCGTCCCGGAGCACTGACGAAGAGGAGGACATGATGCAGCACGCGGCAGAGCTCGGCAAAGACCGGCTCATTTGGATTTGGACGCAAATGGCCCGCATCCGTGAATTCGAGGAGCGCGTGAAACGCACTTTCGTCGAGCATCCCGGGGTGATCCGGGGGCACACGCACCTCGGCGACGGCGCGGAGGCCTCGATCGTCGGTTCGCTGGCGACAAGGAATGCTGGGGACCCCGTGATGCCGAGTTACCGGTGTCACGGCTATCCTCTCGTCCTCGGAACCTCTCCCCGGAACGTGATGGCCGAACTGTACGGCCGAAAGGACGGCCTCTGCAAAGGCTTCGGCGGATCCATGCATCTGGCGGACCCGGCTCATGATTTTCCCAGCGCCACAGGGATCATCGGGCAGGGTCTCGCCCATGCCGCCGGGGTCGCGCTGACGGCGCAGGTGAAAAAGACCGGTCAAGTGGTGTACTGCTTCTTCGGAGACGGCGCGTCGAAACAGGGAGCGTTTCACGAATCACTGAACATCGCCGCCGTGTGGAAGCTGCCGGTCGTCTATATTCTGGAAAACAACGAGTACCAGGCGTACACACACATCAGCCTCGAGGATGCCAACTGCGCCGCGGGAGACGCGCTCTCGAAAAAGGCACAGGCGTACAGTATTCCGGGAGTGACCGTGGACGGCACCGACCCGCTGGCCGTCTTTGACGAAGTGGCCAAGGCGGCGGAGCGCGCGAGGGCGGGGCAGGGACCCAGCCTGATCGAATCGAAATTCTATCGCCTTAGCGCGCATGGCAACGCCATTACCGTGCCGCCCGTTCCGACGCAATTCCCCAAGCACGAGGCCATCGAAGTCTACGGCAGAAAAGCCGAATACGAGGCCGCAAAGGCCAACGACCCGATTCCGAAGTTTCGCTCCAAATTGATCCAAGCGGGCACGTTGGCGGAAACCGATGCCAGCAAGATCGAGGAAGGCGTTCGCGCCGAGATGGAAGAGGCGGTTCGCTTCGCGCTGGCGAGCCCGCTGCCCGCGCCGTCGGATGCGCTCAAATTCGTTTACGCGTAGGAGGCGGAGATCATGGCAAAAGAAATGATGTACGGCGAAGCCATCGCGACGGCGATCATCGAGGAGATGCAGCGCGACCCCAATGTGATCTTCTACGGTCAGAATATGGGCATGACGGAGCGCGACCCCATGCTCAAGATGTTCGGCAAGGACAGAATCCGCATCACGCCGATCTCGGAAACCGCGGAATTGGGCGTGGCCATCGGCGCGGCGATGACCGGGCTGCGGCCGATCGTCGAACTGTGGATGAGCGAGTTCATGCTGGTGGCCTTCGATCAGGTGGTGAACGAAGCTCCCAGGCTGCGCTACATGTCCGGAGGGCAGGTCAAGGTTCCGGTAGTGTTCAAAGCGGGCTACGGTTTCGCCGCCGGCTGGGCGGGCCAACACTCGAACTGCCTTTACCACCTGCTGATGGGCACGCCCGGCTTGAAGGTGGCTTTGCCCTCGACCCCCGCCGACGCCAAGGGACTCATGAAATCGGCCATACGCGACGACAACCCGGTCGTCTTTCTGCATCACTTTTTGCTGACGCTGGAAAAAGGCGAGGTGCCCGATGGCGATGTCGTCATTCCATTCGGAGTGGCGGACATCAAGCGCGCCGGAACCGACGTCACGATTGTCGCCACCGGCTGGATGGTGCAGAAATCGCTGGCCGCGGCCGAGCAACTGGCGAAGGGAGGGATCAGCGTGGAAGTTGTGGATCCGCGCACGCTCGCGCCGCTAGACGTTAAGACGATTGTAGAGTCTGTAAAGAAAACCGGACGGCTGGTGCTGGTGGACCAGGCGCCGCGCCACGCCTCGGCCGCGATCACCATTGCCGGAGAAATTGCCGAGCACGCTTTTCAGCATCTGAAGACGCCTGTCCGGCTGGTGACCGCGGCCGATACGCCGGTGCCATTCAGCGAGCCGATGGAGAACTACGTTCTGCCGAACGAAGAAAAAATCGTTCAAGCGGTCAAGTCCGTGCTGGCCAAACACGCCGCAGCCGTTTAGTGGAAAACACCGGAACAATTGACGCGCCGATGAAACAGGATCCCGAGCTACTCGCTTCGTACTGGACGCTTGCGGGCGCAGCGCTCCCGCACACGGACCGCGAATACAGCCCCTTCGATTTCAAGGATCGCGTCGCGGCCGCCGCAAGAGCCGGATTCAAGGGCATGGGAATCTGGCACGCGGACCTGGACCATACCCTCGAGACCCGCAGCCTGAAAGAGATGAAACAGATTCTCGACGGCAACGGCATCAAGCACGTCGAGCTGGAATTTCTGATGGATTGGTTTCTGGACGGCGACAGAAAAAGGGAATCGGACATACAAAAACAGAAGTTATTCGCGGCCGCCGAGGCGTTACAAGCGCATCACGTCAAGGTGGGCGATTTCTTTCGCGAGCCATGCCCGATGCCGCGGCTCATCGAAGCCTTCGCGGCTTTGTGCGCCGAAGCGGCGCAGCGGGGAATCACCATCGGATACGAAATGATGCCCTTTTCTATGATCGACAACCTAAAGGACGCCCTGGCGCTGGTGCAGGGCGCGGGCGCCGCGAACGCGGGCATTATTTTTGACTTGTGGCACGTGGCCAAGCTGCGCATTCCTTACAGCGAACTGGCGCTTGTGCCGCTGCGAAACATCGTGAGCGTGGAGCTCAACGACGGCACGTTTGAGGCCCCGTGGAGCCTTCACGAAGACACCATCAATCACAGAAGATTTTGTGGTGAGGGCGAATTTGACGTGAAGGGCTTTGTGGCTTGCATGCAAAAGACGGGCTATCCCGGACCGTGGGGAATTGAGGTTCTGTCGCAGGAAATCCGTCAAAAACCGCTGGAAGAGCTGACGACGCACGCTTTCAAGACCACCATGAATCAGTTCCGCGGCTGAGCGCCTCTTCGCGGGCCGCTCCGAACCCAATTAAACCCAGAGTCTTTGGTTCAGCTTGATTCCATGTTCGCGGCAGAAGCTGACGTAGTGGTTGATCATCCAGAAGACATCAATCGTTTCCGTCAACTTGTCCTGGTCGTCGTAGAACTCCAGCGAGCCGTTCAGGAAAAACATGGTCTTCATTCCGGCGTCGGAAACCAGCGTGTGCGTCACGCCCGGACTCTCGCGCACATAGCTGCCCGCCCGCGCCACCCA
>JBGPGF010000065.1:0-14237 GCA_041483755.1 Terriglobia bacterium
ATGCGCCGCTGCACTCTCCTTCTTGTCCTGGCCGCGGAGTGAAAGCCCCAGGCCGAAAAGAGCCAGCGCGGATGATGCAAGAACCAGCAAACGGCGTGTCCTCATCGAGAGTCTCCTTTAGTGCGCAACGCCGCGAAGCTACCATGAGTCCTTCATGTGATGCAAGCGTGACGGCGACCGCGAAGTTGACGCGTGCGCTGGGCTCGGGACGGCCACAGAGAGGACGCGCGCAGACGTAGCTCGACGTGAATTAAGCGGAAGAATAAGGGCCGGGGGAACGGGCGCAGACTCAGCTCGTCATGCGCAAGATCCCCCGGCTTCGCGGCGATTCACAAGCGAAACGCGCGGAAAGCGCCGCCGCGGACAACTCCCCCACCGCTTTCCGTTACGCTTTGAACAGCCCGGTGTCTATCCAGCGGCTTTGGATGAGCGACCAGAAGTCCTGGGCAATCCCCTTGAGGACGTAGTCGTACGGCATGTAGCCGTAACCTGCCATGCCCCAGCCTGCGCCCCAGGAATTGCGGATCAGGAGTGCGCCGGTCGTTTCCACGGCCCCCGGATTGGTGTTCTTGATCTTGAAGTTGTCGTCGTAGCCGACCGCCATGATGGCGTGGCCTCCCAGGACCTTCTCCCCGCCGACGGGCAAAGGAATCTTGCCCGAAGTGCCCCCCTGGGAAATCGAAGCATATACGGTGAAGCCGAAGATGGAGGGTAATCCGGCGGTGAGGTTGGTCTTTATCCGCTGCAAGAGTGTGGGCTGGGTCGTTCCCACCGGGTCGAGGCGAAAGTAATTGATCGCCTGATAGTTCTGCGCGAACGCGTAGCAGAACGCGGGCGGTTCGGCGTCGAACGCGGCGATTTTGTAAGGCCAGTATTCTTCCGGCGGGGCGCCGAAAATCGCCAGAGCGCCCATGGTGGAGCGCAGGAATGCTCCTGTGTCTCCGGTCCAATGCAGGAAATCGCGCGTGGCTTTGTAAACAAAGAGGCGCGAAGCATCAATGTGCTTGCCGAAAGCGCGGCGTTCGAAGTATTCGACCGCGCCCACGCCCGCATTGGCTGTGCAGGACCCGAGGTTGAGCTGGTCTTCGACGGGGGAGCACCACGGCCGCAGATCCGCGGAAACGGGTAATGACGCCGGCAGGGTGAGCACGTTCGCCTTGGTGAGCTGAGACTTGACGGATTCGACCTTGCCGTGGACCGGAGAAAGGCGCGCGGTCTCCGACTCCGGGGTGAAATCCCTGAAATCAGGGTAGTCGGGAAGCCAGCCCAGAGCATATTGCGCGCCGGACTCGGCAACCACGAGGGGTTCTCTTGCCATCTTGACTCCGAGACCTTCCATAAGTCCTCCTTCAGATGCGGATGGGACGACTGGCTTGAACCAGTCAGTCCCTATGCCAGTAGTGACCTGACCTGGGACTTCGTTTCAGCCGTCGCGCGATGAACGAAAGCAGGATGAGAGTCTGCGCCGCGTAGAGATGCGCTCGGGTCTTACAACTGACTCGTCACAGCGCCACAGTTCGCTGTTGCATCTTTCAAACGATAGGGTACTCTTCTCGTGGGTGGTTACCTCCCCATCCAGCCGGGGTTCCGCCGCAGCGGAATTCGGGCTCCGCGGCGCCAGCGGAATGCCTCGGGGGAAGACCTCGAAGCGGCTCCACCGAAATGGAGCGGTCCTGCACCAACGGTGCAGGCCGGAGGATTCAAATGAGAGCAGTGGTGTCCGCTTTTCTGGCTGTGTGCCTGTTTCTGGCCATGGCTCCGGCTACGCCTGCGCAGCCCCGGCAAGTTCTACAGGGCACGCAGGTTCGTCTCACGCTTCTGAGCACGATCAACACGAATGCAGCAAGGGACGGCGACCCGTTCATTGCCGAGGTTGCCGAGCCTGTCTATCTAGGCGGGCAGTTGCTGATCCCGGCGGGAACCCGCGTGCGCGGCGTAATCGGGACCGTGAACAAGGCGCGGCGCTTCTCGATGTTCCGCGGCGGGGCGTATGTGAACATCAGTTTTCAATCGCTGGAAATTGACAGCCGCCTAATTCCAGTGCAAATGAGCATCATCTCCATCCAGCAGCCTAGCGACCGGTCCAACGGCAAGAGGCGAAAGGATGTGCGCATCGAGGAAGGGCAGGTCGTCGAGGCCAAGCACGACATCAAGGGCGACATCCTGGCGGGAACAATTGGCACCGGCGGAGGCACCCTGGTTGGCGCCGTTTTCAGCCACGCGGCGCGCGGTTTTGGATTGGGACTTGCCGGAAGCGCGATTTATGTCGTGGCGCGGAAGGGCAAGGAAGTCGAGCTGCCGTCGCAGACGTCCCTCATGGTCCGCATGGACAACACGATCACGGTGCCGCAAACCGTGGCGAGCAACGGCGGCTACACGACCAGCCGTCCCTAGCCTGCCGCTGCCGCGGAGTGTTTTCAGGTGTACCGAGAGCCATGCCGTTGCCTGTCCGGAAACGTCTTTTGGGGAGGTGGAGCGCCGCGCAACCTCATCAGGGGATGCGCCGCGCGGCGCTCTGGGGGGTTCTGGCGAGTTGACTTCGGTGGACTGATCTGGCGGAAAAGACCTCTTTCTCTGGAACTTCCTAACTAGTCCGCAAACGGGCCAAGCTCCTGACGCAATTACAGGCGCGTACATGGGCATGACTCATCTGCGTTTCATTGCCTTGCCCAACTACCAGTGCATTGCAATTACCATTTGCTTCAACTCTAAGTGTCTCTTTTTCAATGAGTCTGTGAGCGTTTGCGCCTCCTCGATTGATGCATCTCGGGAAAGTGTCTCGCGACGGAACAGACCGGCGAAACATGGCGGGATTCCAAGGCGGGATCTCGCGGCAAAACGTGGAGAGCCGAGTCTCATTATCCTGCCGAAGCCCGAGCACGTCCCTGGGCAAGCCCAGGATGCCTGGTAATCGTTTCGCATCCTGTCCGGAAACTGTACCCCTAGACAGTAGTACCTCGCGGGCCCCTCGTTCAGGATGGAGGGAGAAGGCGTGGCCGGGGCGGAAGCGCGCTCTCCTTTGGGCCGCTGAGGAGCAAAAGCAATGAAGAACCTGAGGGGTTCGCATGTACAGGGCTGGTTTGGGGGACTCCTGATCTCGGGGCTACTCGCGGCAGCCGTGTTGCTTTCTGTCAGCGGGTGCGCAGGTCTGGTAGGTTCGTCGGGAGGAGGAAGCGCGGGAGGGAATGGCTCGCCCGCAATCAGCGTCTCGGCGCCCGGAGCGACCGCGGTTACCGCCGCTTCCGCCCTGATTTCCTGGACCTCGAACGTGCCCGGAGATTCGCAGGTGGATTACGGGACGACAACGGCCTATGGTTCGAGCAGCTCCTTGGATTCGACTCTTCTCACTTCCCACAGCGCCACCTTAACCGGCCTCTCTGCCTCCACGACCTATCACTACCGTGTGAAGTCCCGGGATTCCGCTGGGAGCCTCGCGACAAGCAGTGACGCGACACTCACAACCACCGCGGCTGCGGATACGACTGCGCCAGCAGTTTCCATCACGGCGCCCGCAAACAATGCCATCGTCTCAGGCACGGTGACGGCCTCGGCGAATGCTTCGGACAACGTGGGCGTGGCCAGCGTGCAGTTCCAGCTCGATGGTGCGAATCTGGGCAGCCTCGATACGACATCTCCCTACTCCGTTTCCTGGACCACAACGACAGCGGGCAATGGGTCGCACACGCTGCGCGCGATTGCCAGGGATGCAGCGGGAAACTCGACGACGAGCGCCAACGTAACGGTGACGGTGAGCAATTCGACGCCGGATACCACGCCGCCGACGGTTACGATTTCAGCGCCGGCGAACAATGCCACGGTCTCGGGCGCGGTGACGGTTTCAGCGAACGCTTCGGACAACGCAGGCGTGGCCAGCGTGCAATTTCTGCTAGACGGCGGGAACCTGGGCAGCCTGGATGCGGCATCGCCCTATTCCGTTTCTTGGAATACGACAACGGCAAGCAATGGTTCACACACGCTGCAGGCGATTGCCAAAGACGCGGCGGGGAATTCGACGACGAGTGCGGCTGCAACTGTGACGGTAAACAACGCTTCCGCAGACACCACTCCGCCTAGCGTCCCCACGGCACTCGCCGCCACCGCGCAGTCGTCTTCGCAGATTCATCTCACCTGGAGCGCCTCGACGGACAACGTGGGCGTGACCGGGTACCGAATCTATCGCGGCGGCGCCCAGGTGGGCACGAGTTTCAGCACATCGTACACGGACAACGGTCTCACGCCGGGAACGCCCTACTCTTACACGGTCGCGGCGTATGACGCCGCAGGAAACGCCTCGGTGCAGAGTGCTTCGGCGTCGGCTACGACGCCTGCCTCCACGGGGCGTGTGATCGAGATCTTTCCCTCCAATGCCAACGCGAGCTGCAACGAAGAGTTCGAGAACGTGGCGAACACGCTCGGCGCGGGAGACACGCTCATTCTGCACGGCGGAACGTACACGCAGGGCTGCCGGCGGTATATCAGCGGGCTGCGGGGAACGGCGGCCAATCCGATCACCATTGAGGCCGCTTCGGGTGAGATTCCTATCGTGACGCGCCCCGACGACAGCGAGAACAACATCGAATTCGATGGTTCCTCCTATCTCACCATCCGCGGGCTGCAATTCCTGGGCGGCGACAGTGGCGTCCGGCTCATGGTCGTGGACCACTTGACCTTTGAAGACAACGAGATTTACGGCACGTCCAACAATGCCTTGCGCGCGAACGATTCCAATACCGACTCCCTCACGATCCGCCACAATCACATGCACGATACGGGGCTGTACACGGCGGGACCGACCGAGGGCGAGGGAATGTATCTCGGCTGCAACAACAACGCCTGCCACATGACCAACAGCCTCATCGTGGGCAATTACATACACCATCTGCGCAGCACGAGCTCGGGTGGAAACGATGGGATCGAGATCAAGGTGGGCTCCGGCGGCAACATGATCCGCGACAACGTCATTCACGACACAAACATCGGCGTCGCGTACCCTTGCATCACCGCCTTCGGCGGGGGCCCTGCCGTGAACACCATCGAGGGAAATGTCGCCTGGAACTGCGGCGAGGGGATGTACGTGGTTTCCGACGCCATCGTGCGCAACAACATCATTTTCAATTCCGACCCTGGAATCTCTTCCTATCCGCACGCCCAAATCTCGCAGATGAAGAACCTCACGTTTGTAAACAACACGATCTACAACAGCGGGGATTGCCTTTACCTGCGGTGGTCAGGCGCGACGAACCTCGTCGTGGCCAACAATGCCTTGTATTGCAGCGGCGGGAACGCCCTGAACGCGAGCGGCATCGGCAGCGCCACGATCCGCAAGAATTTTGTCGAGGGAGGGATGTCTGGCGGTAGCGTGGACGGCGTCGCGTTCGTCAACGGCGGAACATTTGCCGGGGCTTTCGTGAATGCGGCGGGCTGGAACTTCTGGCCAACGGCGTCTTCGCCGTTGCGAGGCGCTGCCGATGTAAACTATGTTCCCGCACTGGACTTCAATGGGACGGCGCGCACGAACCCGTTTGACGCCGGCGCCTACGAAGTGGAAGCTTTCACCGCCAACCCCGGCTGGCAAATCGTCGCGGGGTTCAAGCCCATGATCATTCCCTAAGTCACAACTTCCGCGGGCGTTCGTTCGGCGAAGGAGTGAGAACGCGGTGAGATTCGCTGTGCCCGCTCACAAGAGCTAGGCGGTAGCCTTGCCGGACCGTGTGTGGGTCCGTGAGCCGGGGGCGTCGCGTTTGAGATAGCGGTAGAGGCTGGTGCGGCCGATGCCGAGGATTTGCGCCGCGCGGAGACGGTTGCCCTGGCACATTTGAAGAACCCGCTGGATGTGCAGGCGGCGCACATCGTCAAGCGAGAGCGGCCTCCAGGCATCGCCCTCGGGCACGCGCGGATCGCGGTGCTGCAAATGCTCAGGGAGGTCGGCGATATCAATGAAGTCGCCGGCGGCCGTGATGGCTGCGCTGGAGATCACGTTTTCCAGTTCCCGGACATTGCCCGGCCAGGAATGCTGTAGAAGAACGGTCTGGGCACGGCGCGTGAGGCCGGCGATCTGTTTTCCGTACGCCTCGTTGTATTTCTTGAGGAAGAATTGAACGAGCAACGGCACGTCTTCGAGGCGCTCGGCGAGCGACGGGATGCGGATCTGGATCGAGCTAAGCCGGTAGAAGAGGTCTTCGCGGAAGCGCCCGGAAAGCACTTCGGCTCGCAAATCGCGGTTCGTGGCGGCAATCAGCCGAACATTCACCTGGCGAACTTCGGGTGAGCCGACGCGCTGAATCTCCCGGTTCTGAATCACGCGCAGAAGCTTGGCCTGCATGGCGAGAGAAGTTTCGCCCACCTCGTCGAGGAATACGGTGCCGCCGTTGGCGTATTCGAACAGCCCCTGCCGCGTATCCGTCGCGCCGGTGAAGGCCCCGCGCATATGCCCGAAAAGCTGGCTTTCCAGCAGGGTATCCACCATCGCCGAACAGTTGCAGATGGCCAGCCGCTGTTGGCCGACCGGGCTCAACTGATGAATTGCGCGCGCCACCAATTCCTTGCCCGTTCCGGTCGTTCCGATGAGCAGAACGTTGGTGTAGTGCCGCGCCACCTTGCGCGCCAGATCGAAGACTTCCAGCATCGCGGGGCTTTTACCCACGATGCCGTGAAACTCCAAGTCTTTGAGGAGTTGCCCTTCGAGTTCGCGAACGCGCCGCCGCTGGTCGTAGAGCACCGCCATGTCGTTCAGGGTGCGCCGCAGCCGCGCCTGGTCCACCGGCTTGGGCAGGAAGTCGTACGCGCCGCGGCGGATGGCGTCCACGGCGGATTCCAGCGTGTACTCGCTCGTCGTGAGAATGATGTTCACGCCCGGATCGGTGCGCAATGCCTTGTCGAGGAAGCTGTACCCGTCCATCCCCGTCAGCCGTACATCCGCCAGAATCAGGCGGCAGCGGCCGTGACGCAGCAGATCGAGGGCTTCGTCCGGGTTCGTAGTGGTAATCGTCTCATAACCCATCTCCGCGATCTGCGACGACAGAATGTCGAGTTGCAGAGGGTCATTGTCCAAGATGCAGGGCGTCAGCGCGGTCTGGGTCGGCGGCGCGGCAAGCGAGCTCTGTACGGCGTTGACCATGACTACCTTCTAGGCAATGACTGTGCCACTTCGGAGCTTTTCCATCTGCGAACCTCATTTGATGGGGCCAGGCTCCCTTTGTCCTTATCGAGAATAAGTTCTTCCGCTTCTGGAAGTTAGGTGAACCGATTGAACTGCCGATCCAACGAGTGAGCCGCCATGGAGAAACTCGGGGAACAAACTCGGCGTTTGCGAATTCAAATCGGGTCTATGTTCCGTTTCGGAGCGGATTGCTCTTTACCAATGTGGGGAGTACAGCGGCGGCAGGCAAGGTACTGGAGCGACATCCAAGACTATCCCAAGCCAAACGGGGATCTCCGAGCGCGCCGCTGGACCTGAATCAGACGATACTCGCAGAGGTCCTCCTCGCAAGCTCGGAGGGGGTCCACTTCGTAGGCGATCGGGTAGGCCCGGGGGCCGGCCGATGTTTGGGTGAGCCTGATGAAGATTAACGAGCCTTTTCGTAGCGGGCGGCGCAGCTTTACGCGCTTCTCGTCGTCTTCGTCCCATTCGATCGCGGACTTCTCCACGAAGAAAACCTCGTCGATATCCCAGCCGGACACCTCGACAAAATAGAGGCCGCTGGCAACGGTTTGGCCGGACAGACCCATCGAGAACCTCCTGGCCGTCAAGGAGCAGGAGCCGGGCCAACTGCGAAGCCGGGCCGTGGTGAATCCAAACGAGTTAGCCGTGGCGGTCGGCGATTAAGTGTGCGCGGGCGATACACGTGTTTCGGAGGCGTGCACCCCGAACCCGGACTCTGCTGCGAGGCATTCTCGCCTACTGCAGTCCGTACCTGAGCACATGGACGGCAAAAGCACGGATGTACCCAAAGACTTGGTTGAAAAGCAAGATGGCGATGATCAATCCGAACATCCGGAAGCCGCTTTCGCGGACCCAATCCGAGTACCGCAGTGCGGTCCGCTCGGGCATCAGCAGCGTGATCACGGAACTGCCATCGAGCGGAGGAAATGGCAGCAAATTGAAAGTGCCCAACAAGAGATTGAGGAGGAAGAACACCTCGATCAGAGAAAGCGCGAAGCTGGAAGCGCCGGTCAGAGGGTCATCGCGGAACCAACCGTGGGTATAATTTAAGCGCCAAATAATCCCCGCGATCAGCATCAGCGTGAAATTTGCCGCAGGTCCGGCAAGGGCCATCAAGCCGGCGCGATGCGGGTGGCGGCGTTCCCAAGCAGGATCGTAAGGCGCGCTGGCCCATCCGATCATGGACCGCGTGAAAATGAAAGCCAGCACAGGGATAAGCACCATGCCAAACGGCTCGCGCCGGATGTGCGGAATTGGGTTTAGAGAAACCTGCCCGCCCAGCGCCGCCGTGGGGTCGCCGCCGATCTTCGCCACCAGCGCGTGCGCCGCCTCGTGGCACGTCGTGGAAAAAAGAAACACGATGTACCACACGAAACCCAGCGCAATAAGATCCGGAGTGAAAGAAGGCATGAAGGAAGAGGGTAGCCGCCCCGCTTTCGAGATTCAAGCATGAATCGAGTGCAGGAAGTGTTCGAGGCGCCTCGAAACATCGAACCAGGGGCGCAAAGGTTCTGGCTCCGGGGCCTGGACTCGAACCAGGATAACCAGCTCCAAAGGCTGGTGTCCTACCAATTAGACGACCCCGGAATCGTTCATGGAATTGTAGCAGACGTGCGCGGAGGTGCACAGACGCCTAGCGATGTGCGCTCCACGAGAGTTTCTGCTAAATTGATTGGGTCCATCGCGGGAGAGGTGTCCGAGTGGTTGAAGGAGCACGCTTGGAAAGCGTGTGTAGGAGAAATCCTACCGTGGGTTCGAATCCCACCCTCTCCGCCATACCTCGACGGCTGCTTTTTGTCCATCCTCCGGGCAGTTTCAATCGAGGCTCGCGTTAGGAGCATTCCTCCATGGTTCAGAGCAAGGCCCAAACGGTAACGCAATACCTCGCCGATCTTCCTCCGGACCGCCGCCGTGCGATCGCGGCCGTGCGCAAGGTTGTGCTCGACAATCTCCCGGCAGGATACGCGGAGACGATGCAGTATGGGATGATCAGCTACGTAGTCCCTCTCGAACGATTCCCGGAAACTTACAACGGCCAGGCGCTGGCGATCGCCTCCCTGGGATCGCAAAAGAACTACATGGCCCTCTACCTCATGTGCGTTTACGGGCATAAGGAAACGCAGAAGTGGTTCGTAAAGAAATGGAAAGCGAGCGGCAAGAAGCTCGACATGGGAAAGTCCTGCGTTCGATTCAAGAAACTCGACGACCTTGTGCTCCCCCTCATTGGGAAGGTCATTGCCGGAGTTTCGGTGGACCAGTTCCTGGCGTTCTACGAGAAGTCGCGGAAGAAAGGCCGCTAGACGTGCGGCCCCCGCGCGGGCCCCACAGATTTTTTTCACTTGAACGGGGAAAATGGGGCTATACTGTGCATGCGGGGTTTCTGGGAACTGCCCTCTTTCCCCTCCTTCAGTCCCCAATCCCGCGAGGTCTTATCACCTTCACGTGCAAGAAGGCCCGAATGGGGGCGCTTTCCAGGCGCAATCGAGTAAGTGTTTGTCTGCACGACGAGATGCGCAGCCTCTCGGTCTTTGCGGCAATTCTTCCCATGTTCCGAGATGAGGTGTGTTCCGATCCGAGTGTCCTCCCTGCGTGTGCTCTGTTGGCCTTCCAAGGAAAGGCCCGCTACCTCAGGGAACGTGAACAATGACACACGATTCTCAACTGGGCAAAGTTCTCTCCGTGCTGGAGCGCAAGGATTTCCAACAATTGTTCGATACTCTGCGCGAAAAAGGCTATCGGATCGTGGGTCCGACAATCCGCGACGGCGCCATCGTTTACGACGAACTTGCCTCTGTGACGGACCTTCCTGTTGGTTGGGTGGACGAGCAAGAAGGTGGAACCTACAAGCTCAAGAAACGCGGCGACGCCGCACTGTTTGGCTACGCCGTAGGCCCGCACTCGTGGAAGAAATTCCTTCACCCGCCGGTGGTGCGCCTGTGGCAGGTGCAACGCCAAGGCAAGGGCCTGAATATCATTGAGGAGACGCAAGAGACGCCGCCCATGGCATTCATTGGCGTCCGTTCCTGTGAGTTGCACGCCATCGCCGTCCAGGATCGCGTCTTCCTCGGGGGAGATTTCGTTAGCCCGGCCTACAAATCAAAGCGCGAGCGAGCCTTCATCGTTGCCATCAATTGCGCCCAAGCGGGTGGCACGTGTTTCTGTGCGTCCATGAACACGGGGCCGAAAAGCACCGCCGGGTTCGATCTTGCCCTGACGGAAATCCTCGAGGACGGACGGCACTACTTCCTGGTGGAGGTTGGCACGGAATCAGGCGCAGCGGTCCTCAAGGAACTTCCTCATCAACCGGCAGGCCGAGAAGATACGGCGGCGGCCGAACGCATCGTAGCTGCAACGGCCACGCAAATGGGCCGGCGCATGGACACCACGGGAATTAAAGACCTTCTGTACCGCAACTACGAGCATCCCCGATGGGATCAGGTTGCCGCGCGGTGCCTGACGTGCGCCAACTGCACGATGGTCTGCCCGACATGTTTTTGCACGACGATAGAAGACGTCACCGATTTGCAGGGCGACCACGCCGAGCGCTGGCAAAAATGGGATTCTTGTTTCACAACGGATTTTTCCTATATCCATGGCGGCAGCGTCCGCGCCACGCCGAAGGCTCGCTACCGCCAGTGGATGACCCACAAACTGGCTACTTGGATCGACCAATTTGGGACTTCCGGTTGCGTCGGCTGTGGACGCTGCATCACTTGGTGCCCCGTCGCCATTGACATTACCGAAGAGGTGCGCGCCATCCGGGAAACCGACCATCTTGTGACCGTCTCAACAAAGAAGGACGACAATGGAAACTCTTAAAGGCATTTTAGCGGAACACCCCTTCTTTCGCGGCCTGGAGGACCGTCACCTGGAGCTGCTTGTCGGATGCGCATCCAACGTGCGCTTTGACGCCGGCCAGTTCATCCTCCGCGAAAGCGAAGAAGCAAATCAGTTCTTCCTCATTCGCCAGGGCAAGGTGTCGGTGGAGATCTTTGCCCCGGGGCGGGGGCCCATGACGATTCTGACCCTGGGAGAAGACGAGGTTCTCGGCTGGTCGTGGCTCGTTCCACCCTACCAGTGGAAGTTCGATGCGCGCGCCATCGAGATGACGCGCGCCATTGCCCTGGACGGGAAGTGCTTGCGCGAAAAATCCGAGCACGACCACGACCTCGGCTACGAACTACTGAAGCGGTTTGTGCCCATTGTCGAGGAACGCCTGACGGCCACGAGGTTTCAGCTTCTCAATGTCTACGAACCCCATCACCGATAGCGGGCCGCTCCTGGCGCTTCCGCGCCGGCAGCCCATGGTTCCCGAACCCTACTGCGTTCAGCGCGTGCGCCAGGAAACGCGCGACACGTTTACCCTGGAGCTTCGGTCCTCGAACGGAGCGGCGAGACCTGCTTTCGCGCCCGGCCAATTCAATATGCTCTATGTGTTCGGCGTCGGAGAGATTCCGATTTCGATCAGTGGCGATCCCACCAGTTCCAAGGCGCTTGTCCATACCACGCGCGAGGTGGGCCCGGTGACCAAAGCCTTGCGCAATCTGAAGCGCGGCGATGAGATGGGAGTTCGCGGTCCGTTCGGGACGCAGTGGCCCGTGGAGCAAGCGGTGGGGAGCGATGTCTTGATCGTTGCGGGTGGAATTGGGCTGGCGCCGCTCCGCCCGGCGCTGTATGCGATTCTGGCCAACCGGGAGAAGTATGGGAGAGTTGTCTTACTTTACGGTACGCGCACTCCCGAAGACATTCTGTACCGCAAGGAACTGGAACGCTGGCGGGCTCGTTTCGATCTCAACGTTTACGTCACCGTGGATCGGGCCGTGGGCGCCTGGCGCGGGAACGTTGGCGTGGTCACATCGCTCATCCGCCGGGCCGGCTTTGACCCACAGAATGGCATCGCGCTGGTTTGCGGTCCCGAAGTGATGATGCGATTCGCGATCCAGGAACTGCAAAAGCGCGGAGTCGGAACGGACCGAATCTATCTCTCGATGGAACGCAATATGAAGTGCGCCATCGGTTTTTGCGGGCACTGCCAGTTCGGGCCTAGTTTCATCTGCAAAGAGGGCCCGGTCTTTCGTTACGACAAGATGGAGACCTTCTTCCTGTTGCGGGAGGTATGAGATGGCGCGACCCCGGCCCAAGCTCGCCGTTTGGAAATTCGCTTCTTGTGACGGCTGCCAGCTTAGCCTCCTGGATTGCGAAGACGAGCTGCTTGCCGTGGCGGGTGAGGTGGAAATCGCGAACTTCCCGGAGGCGTCCCGCGCGGTGGTGAAAGGCCCGTATGATCTTTCTCTCGTCGAAGGTTCCATCACCACGCCGCATGACGCAGAACGCATTCATCATGTGCGCCGCGCATCGAAATTCCTGGTCACCATCGGCGCCTGTGCCACGGCAGGCGGCATTCAGGCGCTGCGCAATTTCAAGAACGTGAAGGAATTCATTTCCATCGTGTACGCAACCCCGCAATACATCGAGACTCTGAACAAATCCACGCCGATTTCCGACCATGTTCTTGTGGACTTCGAGTTGCGCGGCTGCCCCATTAACAAATACCAGCTTGTCGAAGTACTCAGCGCCTTCTTGAACGGACGGAAACCAAACACTCCGGCGCACAGTGTTTGCATCGAATGCAAGCTGCGGGGCACGGTCTGCGTAATGGTGGCTCATGGCACGCCTTGCCTGGGTCCCGTCACGCACGCCGGGTGCGGCGCGATTTGTCCCGTCTATCACCGAGGGTGCTACGGCTGCTTTGGACCCATGGAGACGCCGAATACCAGCTCTTTGAGTGCTTCGTGGACTCATCTGGGAGTTGGGGAACCCGATCTGCTGCGCGCGTTTCGCGGTTTCAATGCCTATGCCGACCCGTTCCGCAAAGAGAGCGAGGCCCATGAAGACAAGAACCATCCGGGTTGATTACCTGGCTCGCGTGGAAGGCGAAGGCCGCCTGTTCCTCAAGATCAAGGGCAACACGGTTGTGGACGTCAAGTTGAGGATCTTTGAGCCTCCGCGCTTCTTTGAGGCTTTTTTGCGCGGCCGGAACTTCAGCGAAGCACCGGACATCACGGCCCGCATCTGCGGAATCTGTCCTGTCGCCTACCAGATGAGCGCGATCCACGCGATGGAGGATGCGTTTGGCATCAAGGTCGAAGGGCCGCTGCGCGAGCTGCGCCGCCTCCTCTATTGCGGCGAATGGATCGAAAGCCACGCGCTGCATGTTTACCTGCTGCACGCACCTGATTTTCTAGGATACGAGGACGCCATCCGCATGGCCAAAGACCATCCGGTCGCCGTGCAGCGCGGCCTGCGACTGAAGAAGACGGGCAACGACATCGTGAACATTCTGGGGGGGCGGGAGATTCACCCGATCAACGTGCGCGTTGGGGGCTTTTACAAGATCCCGGCGAAGCAGGAATTCGCGGCGCTGGTAGAAAAACTGAAATGGGCCCGCGACGCGGCGCTGGAAACCGTTCGCTGGGTTTCCACACTGTCCTTTCCGGAGTTCGAGCGCGACTATGAATTCGTCGCCTTGCAGCATCCCGCGGAATACCCGTTCAACGAAGGGCGGCTGGTGTCCAACAAGGGATTGGACATCGCCATCAGCGAGTACGAACACTGCTTTGTCGAGGAGCACGTGGCCCATTCCAACGCGCTGCATTCCTCGGTCAAGGATCGCGGTCCTTATTTCACCGGCCCGCAGGCGCGCTACAGCCTGAACTTCGACAAACTCTCTCCGCTGGCCCAGGAAGCGGCGCGGGCCGCGGGCCTTGGTGTTACGTGCCGGAATCCCTTCAAGAGCATCATCGTGCGCAGCGTGGAACTCCTATACGCCTGCGACGAGGCGTTGCGCATCATGGAACAATTTGAGATGCCCGACAAACCCGCCGTGGACGTCGAGCCGCGCGCCGCCACCGGTTACGGATGCACCGAAGCCCCGCGCGGCATCCTCTATCACCGCTATCGCCTCGACGCCCAGGGAGTGATCCTCGACGCCAAGATTGTTCCGCCTACGTCGCAGAATCAAAAGACCATTGAAGACGACCTGAGGCATTTTGTCCCCAAGCATGTGGCCCTCCCG
>JBGPGF010000066.1:0-14168 GCA_041483755.1 Terriglobia bacterium
ATGCGTGGGTTACTACGAAGGGTGCTTCTTCGGCGCGGCTCTCCCCGAATCGTCACGGCATTCAGCTAGGTGATGACCAGAAAGGGCCAATGTCCAGCACCGGAGTGCGCCCCTCTTGCTTTCGGCTCATTTCTTCTCAATCGATGAGATGCCATACCCAAAAAACTAAGCCTTGTTGCGGTATATTTCTCCACCCACATTGCCGCACGATGGTTATACTAAGGTCAAGTACAAAGATGTTATCCACAGGTCAAAGTAGCCCACTACCCGGAGCGCGCGCCACTTGTCATTCTCGCATTTCTGGGGACAGGCTTTGTCTATTGGCGCGCCGCGCCTTAGCGTGCAGGGCGGCGGGCACGGTGCATGGCAAACGCGCTGCGGATCACGCGCGTGGCGGTTGCGGTGAGGCGATAGCGCTCGAGTTCGTCTTCGCGGGCGTAGGCAACGTCGGTAACGTCGCTGCCGGCGCGCGGTTCGCCGCTGATGCGTTCGCAGAGATAGTCCGCGATCACGAAGTGATACTTGGGGCGTTTCGCCGCGGCGGTCTCTGTAGGTACCCCCATAGGTACCTCCGCGGCATGCTCCTTGGAATACTCCGCGGCAGGCTCGGCGGGGAAAATCCGCTCGAAGACTTCGATCAAGTCCAGGACGCGCACTTCGAGGCCGGTTTCTTCGCGCAGCTCGCGCGCGACTCCCTCGGCCAGCGTTTCGCCGAGCTCCAGCGTTCCGCCGGGAATGGACCATTCCCCGCGCAAAGGCTCGCTGCCTCGGCGAATCAGCAGCGTGCAGCCGCCCTCAATCACCACGCCGCCGACGCCGACCACCGGCCGTTCGGGATATTCCCTGGAAGATGCCATGCGCCTTGTTCTCTCCGGCTCCGCGGCGCTGTCCGAATGCGCGGGGCCGGACAGACTGGCTCCATTGCGTCTGGCGCAGTTGCGTCTCTCACCGCCGGGGGCAACACGGGAGTTGACTTCGCCTGCCGCGGTATATAATACGCCTAGCGGTGCAGGTTGCTATTTCGTGACGCAGACGCGAGGGACGATCCCAGGAGGACGCAGCCGTGATTCGCTGCCCGGAATGTGCCGCGGAACTTGACGTGGACGAAGACGAAGTGGAAGAAGGCGAGATCATCAACTGCCCCGAGTGCGAAGCTGAACTCGAAGTGGTTCAGACGCATCCCGTCCACCTCAACGTGATCTCCGAAGACGAGGACGACGACGACGAGGAGGATGAGGAAGCGGAGGGCAAAAAAACGGACGAGAAGGACGACTCCTCCAAAGAGGATAAAGAAGAAGAGGAAGAGGACGTGGAATAGCCCGCGGTTTGTTCCCCAAGCTGGCATCCCGCCCTCTCTCTGCCGCCATCCAACTCTATAAGGAGCCAGTGTATGCGGTGCATGCGGTGGATTGTTGTGCTTGGCGCCGGCGGTCTGCTGGCATTCCCTTGGCCCATTGCGGCCGCGCAGCAGGACGCGACGCCGAACCCGCAGACGCCCCCGCCCGCCGCCGCGCCTGCGACTCCCGCACCCGCGCATAAGAAGCATGGCTATTTTGACGGCTTCCTCATCAAGGGCACGGTGTACACTCCCGAGGGTCTTTCGTTTCCAAACGCCGAGGTTCTCATCCGCCGCGGCCGCGACAAGCAGTTTCGCTGGAAGCTGGTGACAAATCCCCAGGGTGAATTTGCCGTTCGCGTCCCCCACGGCGCAGAGTATGAGTTGATCGTCCGCGCGAAAGGTTACACCGACCAGTCGCGTACTCTGGAAGCGCGGGAGGGCGCCTGGGCGGGTAGCCTGGCATTTCACATGGCGCCCATGCCGAAGGGAACTGCGGGAGAGAAGAAATGACTCTACGGAAACGATTCGCGGCGGTTTTGCTCGCGTTCTTGGTTCTGGCATCCGCCGGCGCCGCGCAAAATTCGAAGAAACAAGACAAGCTGCGCACCGTCAGCGGAGTCGTCTCGGACAAACAGGACAACTACATCGCCGCGAGCGTTGTCTTCCTCAAGAACACGCGCACCCAGGCGGTGCAGAGCCGCATCACGGATGAGAACGGCAAGTACCGCTTCAGCGGCCTCGACCCCAACGCCGACTACGAACTCCATGCGGAAAAAGACGGCGCCAAGTCCTCCACGCGCACCGTCTCCAGTTTCGATACGCGCAAGGAGATCATCCTTAGCCTCAAGATCGATCGCAAGGGCAGCTAACGCCTCGCCGGCGCGAGGACCTGCACGGCGCCGGGGATAACCTCAATCTCAACCGGGGCGGGTCCAAAAATCTCGCCGTCACCATGGAAAAAACAAGGGCGGCTGGCTGCAAGCCGCACACGCCGCGCGCGAAACCGCCGAAGCTGCGGAATGCGCAGGTTGCCTTCGGCAAGCAGCTGCGGCAAGAGATCCAGAACCTCGAGCAGTCCCAGATTGCCGACCAGTACGGCGTCAAGCCAGCCATCATCCGTGCGCGCCGCGGGCGCCAGGCGAAATCCCGCGCCGTACGTGGGTGTGTTGAGCACGGCTGCGACAAGAGCAGTCATGCTGACGGCAGGCAAATCGTCATCCGGAAACTCGACGTGGACTTCGAGCGGCGCAAATCCTCGCAGTGCACGCAGAACGGACGCCGCATACCGTGCTTTCCCGCGCCAGCGGCCGTATGCGCCGCTCGCGAATCGCGCCGATTCGGCATCGAGGCCGATGCCACCGCCTCCGATGTAGAGCCGCGTCTTCCCATCCGCTGCGCGCGCGCGCAATAAATCCACCGCGCGCGGCCGCCCTCGGAGGAGCGCGTGTGCCGCAGCGATGGGCTCCCGCGGAATGCCGAGAGCCGCGGCAAAATCGTTCCCCCCGCCGGCGGGAATGATTCCGAGCGCGGCCTGGCTCCCCGCACAGGCATTGGCAAGTCCCTGAATCGTTCCGTCGCCGCCCATCCCGATCAGCAGCCGCCGGCCGCTGGCGATCTCAGATCGGGCTCGCGACTCCAGGCCTTCCGCGCTCGCCGTGCGCGCGACTTCAAACGGAAACGCTTGAGACTGGAAGTATCGCTCAACCGCAGAGAGGAAAAATGCTCCGCGACCGCCGTCCGCTTGCGGGTTGACGAAAAGGAGCGCGGGAGTATTCGGCGACACGATGGAGGAAGCAGTCATTCGGGGCGTCATCCTGCCGGAGGGATGAGCCGCTTGTCAATCCCTTCGCGGAAGACTCACTCCGGCAGTACAGCTTCGGTGGTGATCTGGAATTGTGCTTTCGCGCCCGCGGGTTGCGTTTGTCCGGGGCCCGCCACGGGCTGCCCGCCGCCGATCCAGGCCTGCACCGTGCCGGGCAGGATGCGCCGCTTGCCCGCTTCATCCACAATGCTTAGCTCGCGATCGCGGATCGGGAAATTCACCGTCTTTTTTTCGCCGCGCTCCAGGTGGATGCGCTGAAACCCCGCCAGCGCGCGGATCGGCGCGCCGGCGACATCTGCGTGCGTCAGGTAGAGCTCAACCACTTCATCGCCCGCGATCGCGCCGGTATTCTTCACATCCACGGAAAGCGTCACGGTATCGCCCGCGGACGCCTGGGGGCCGTCCGCGCGTGCATTGCTGTACTCAAACGCGCTGTAGCTCAGGCCGTAGCCGAAGGCGTAGAGCGGCGTCTCGGCAAAGTAGCGGTAGGTTCGCCCCTTCATCGAGTAATCGCCGAACGGCGGCAACTGCGCGACAGATTGATAAAAAGTTACCGGCAGACGCCCCGCCGGGTTGTAGGCGCCCGCGAGCACATCGGCAACTGCGGCGCCGCCTTCTTCTCCCGGATACCAGGCTTCCAGAATCGCTGCGGCGTGTTCCTGTGCCCAGTTGACCGCCAGCGCGCTGCCGTTCGTGAGCACGACGACGAGCGGCTTGCCCGACTTCGCCAGCGCTTCGAGCAGTTCTTGCTGGGGGCGCGGCAATTCCATGTCCAAGCGATCGCCGCCGAAGAATCCGGGGGCGTTCACGTCGTTTTCCTCGCCCTCTAATTGCGCCGTGATGCCCACCACGGCGATGACCACGTCGGCCTTGCCGGCCGCTTCCGCGGCTTCACTCAGGAGATTTGGCGGTGTCCACACGAGCCTGGCGACGGCGTTGCGCACCAACTGGTAGTACTCCAATCGGATCGGATAAGCGCGCCCCTTCTGCAAATGAACGATCGTCGTCAAGGCTCGTTCGTCGTGCCGTGCCCAGTCATTTACAAGCAGCTTGCCGTCGAAAAACAGCCGGAAGCCATCGTCCGCGCTCCCGCCCAGCCGGTAATCGCCCTCCGCGGGCGCGACGAACTCTCCTGTCCAGCGCGCCGAAAAATTCTGCCCAGGCACGCCTGCCGCGGGCGACGCCCGGGTCCAATCGAAGTCCACTTTCGCATCCACCTTCTGAGCCGTCGGCGCACCCTCCAATCTCGGATTGCTGAAATACTCCGCTTTCAGCCCCGGCTGGGAACCCGCCCCGCCCGTCCGCAATGTGCTGGCCGGAACGGGGACGGCGCTGACTTCCGTGAGCGTCGCGCCCGGTACCGAGAGCACATTTGCGCCGGGGAAGCGCTTGCGGATGCCTTCGAGAATGGTCGTGTAGCGCGACGGCGTGCCGTTGTAGTTTCCTAGCAGGGCGCCGAGTGAATCGGCCGTGGGTCCGGCAACGGCGATGGTTTTCACGCCGGGTTTCAGCGGCAAGGTGCCCCGATCATTCTTCAGCAGTACGATGGACTCGTGCGCCGCCTGGAGCGCCAACTGCCGGTGTGCGGGCGTGTCGTTGTCCGCCAGCGTTAGCTTGGACCACGGCACCTGCTCCGGCGGATCAAACATACCAAGCCGGAAGCGCGCCTCGAACAAGCGCTTCACCGCGCGGTCCATATCGTCCATCGAGAGGAGCCGGTCGCGCACCGAAAAGGGCAGGATGCCGAACTCCTCCCCGCAGCTCAGGTCCGTTCCGGCCTTCACCGCCAGCGCCGCTGCCTGCGGGAGGCTCAGCACATAGCCGTGTCCCTGGTGGATGTCGCTGATGGCCCAGCAGTCGGAAACAACGAAGCCCTTGAAGCCCCACTTGTTGCGCAGGGTGTCAAAAAGCATGGGACTCGCGCAGGCCGGGTCGCCGTCCACCCGGTTGTACGCGCACATCACGGAATCCGCCTGGCCTTCCATCACCGTCGCGCGAAACGCGGGCGCATAGGTGTCCGCGTAGTCGTGCGGGCTGACCGGCACATTGAAACGGTGCCGCAGAGCTTCCGGGCCGCTATGCACGGCGAAGTGCTTCGGCGTGGAAACCGTCTTCAAGTACTTTGGGTTGTCGCCCTGCAAGCCCGTGACGAAGGCCACGCCGATGCGCGAGGTAAGATATGGATCTTCGCCGAAGGTTTCCTGCCCGCGTCCCCAGCGCGGGTCGCGAAAAATGTTGATGTTGGGCGACCAAAACGTCAGGCCGAAGTAGCGGCCCATATTGCCGCGCTGGATCGCGTCATTGTATTTCCCGCGCGCCTCGGTGGAGATCACGTCCGCGACGCTGTGAATCAATCCGGTGTCCCATGTGGCGGCAAGACCAATAGCCTGCGGAAAAACGGTCGCATATCCCGACCGCGCCACGCCGTGCAATCCCTCGTTCCACCAGTTATAGGCAGGAATGCCGAGCTGCGGGATACCAGGGGCCACGTCTTGCATCTGCGAGGCCTTCTCTTCCAATGTCATGCGCGACACCAGATCGTTCACGCGCTGCTCGGTCGGCAAGCTGGGATCGAGATAGGCGGGCTTCGGCTTCTGGCCGGAAGCAGAGTCCGCGGCGGGTGACTGCGCAAACGCCGGGGATGACATCAGCAGTAGCGAAACAACTACAACAATCCGAAGCAGTCGCATATCGTCCTTCTCCCCTTTAACCGCTTAACCGCTATGTTGTGTGATTACTTGCCAGCGGCCAGTGTGAGTTTGCCGCGCAACTCGATCTGCTCCGAGGAGCGTCCGACAAGCACGTTGAATTCACCGGCGTCGGCTCGCCACTGTTTTGCGCCGGCGTCATAATAAGAGAGCGCGCGGCGGTCCAGCGTAACTGTCACGTGCTTGGTTTCACCGGGCTGCAGCGCCACCTTCGAGAAGCCTTTCAGCTCCTTCGCCGGACGCGGCACTTTGGCGTGCGCCTCCCCAACGTACACTTCCGCGACGTCGGCGCCCGCGCGGCTTCCCGTGTTGGTCACGTCGAAGGAAACCTCAAACTGCGGTCCTGCAGCGGCTTCGCCGGAAACCGGCTTGACGCTCAAGTTGCCGTATTTGAACGATGTGTAAGACAGCCCATAGCCGAAGGGAAAGAGCGGCTTCGTGCCGCTGCGCTCGTAGCCGCGATAGCCGACGAACACGCCCTCTTTGTACACGACTTTGTTCGTGCCAGGTTCGAGGTAGTAGCTGTCGTGGACCGGGTTGTCTTCCCATTTGCGTTCCCAGGAAATCGGCAACCGGCCAGACGGGTTCACGTCGCCTAAAAGAATATCCGCCAGCGCCGTGCCGCCTTCCTGCCCCGGATACCATGCTTCGAGCAGTGCGGGGACGCGCCCGAGCCACGCCTCCGCATCCACGCTGCCGCCGGAAGTAACAACGACGATTGTGTTCTTGTTGGCTGCCGCCATTTCCTGAATCAATTCATCCTGGCCCGGTGGCAGGTGGAATGTGCGGTCCGCGCCTTCGCTCTCGGTCTCCGGATCGAACCCCGCCGCGACGACCACGACGTCGGACTTCGCCGCCATGGCCTTGGCCTCGGTGTTCACATAGCTTCCGTGACGCATGATTCCCAGATTCAGCCGCGAGCCGAGCCACTGGGAATGGCCCTTATGTTCGAGCACAACTTTGTGCGGCTTCACTTCCAGGGAAAGGCTGCCGTAGTTCGCCATGGCCCTCGAAATTGTCCAATTGTCGAAGAGAGGTTTGTCGTCCACCCAGAGGCGATACGCGCCTCCGTCCTCACCGGTGGTTTGCACGAAGACGTCGTACGCGCCCGCGCTCCGCGGAATGTAGTAGCCGGTCCACCTTTGCGATCCCGATTGCGGCGCAAGAACCGGGGCCGGGGCCCTCCCGAAGTGAACATGCAGATCGGTGCGAGTCGTCTCCGGCGCACCTTGGAGGTTCGCGTTGTTGAAGTACTCCGCGTTCAAACCCGGCTGGCCATTCGTTTCGGCGGTCGAAAAGTTCGTGGCCTCGGCCATCTCTCCCAGCGTCGGAATCCCGCGGTGATAGGTCACGTTGACCGATGTCCCCGCCGTGCTGGTCAGGCCCTGCAAAAAGCTGACTGCCGCGAACGGCTTGACACCGGCGCTGCCGCCGCCCACGGGCACGCCGGGGTCTGCATCAGGTCCAATGACCGCAATGGATTTGATTTTCCCTTTGCTGAGCGGCAACAGGCTGCCCTCGTTCTTCAGTAGGACCATGCCTTCCCGCGCCCCCTCGAGCGCCACTTGATGCCCCTGCGGATTGTCTTTGGGAATGGAGTCGTCCGTCTGCTCGCGGTCGAGCCAGCCGAATTGAATCGCTGTGCGCAAGATGCGGCGCACCTTGTCATCCAGCGTGGCGACGGAAAGTCTGCCGTCCTGAATGGCGGGAAGGAGGTTCTTGCGGTTCATGAACGCGCCCGACGGCATTTCGAGGTCCAGGCCGCCGTTCGCCGCCGCCACGCCGTCGTACGTCGCGAACCAGTCGGACATCATGATGCCGCTGAAGCCCCACTCCTTTTTTGCCACTTCCGTGTTCAGGTACCCGTTCTGCGTCAAGTGCACGCCATTCGTGAAGTTGTAGGAATCCATGATGGAGCCGACATGCGCTTCTTTGACGGAGGCCTCAAAAATCGGCAGGTAGATTTCGCGCATGGTGCGCTCATCAATCACGGAGTCGCTGTCGTGCCGCAGATATTCGGAATTGTTCCCCATGAAGTGCTTGACGGTGGCGCTCACGCCCTGCGCCTGCATGCCCTTGATGTAGCCGACCACCATGCGCGACCCGAGATACGGGTCTTCGCCAAAGTATTCGAAGTTGCGTCCGTTCATCGGCGCGCGATAAATGTTCACGCCCGGCCCGAGAAGGAAGTGCACGCCGCGAGAGCGCGCGTCCCTCGCGATCTCCGTTCCCACCCGCTCCGCCAGCGCCGGATTCCATGTGGAGGCAAGGGCGATCCCACCGGCCATCGTCGTGGCCGGGCCGTAATTGCGCACCCCGATCGGGCCGTCGGCCATCTTCAGACGTGGCACGCCCAGCCGCGAAACGGCGCGGATATAAAAGCCATCCACCCCTCCGATATAGTCCACTTTCTCTTCCAGCGTCATCTGGCTGAGGATGGCTTCGACGCGGCTTTCGGGATCCGTGGAGGAAGCAACAACGGGCGGTGGAGAGGTTCGTGCCACCGTCAGGATCACACTAACCGCAAGAACGGACAGCACCGCTATGACCACAAGGCGTCTTGGCATTGGTCTAACTCCCACGTGGAGGCTGGACTGCTTAACAGACGCTTGAACTTAGTCCCCGCCGCTGCCGCTGTCAAGGCCGAACCCCAGTGAGAAAATGAGTTCGCGGCGGCAACGATTCGAGCCGGGCACAAACCCGGACGGCGACACTCCAAAGTACGGAAGTACCTGGCTGCGAGTACGCAGAGCGCACCGGAGAGTACTGCGCGGGATGAACCGGGAGAGCTATCGACGCGCACGCGCTTGGACTGCAGAATCACACTGGTGATCGGGAGTGCAGTGTGGCTTCCAGGAGCAGCAGGATCCTCCGGACCTGCTTGTTCCTGTGCTTGGCTCTGCTTGTGATGAGCGCAGCAGGGCCGGCGGATGAGCCGCGCGGAATCCGTTCACTGATGCAGGATGCCCCCATCAGCCCACGCCCGGAGCGGCCGGAACCCCCACCGGCCGCTCTCTTAATTTTCAGGTAGATTTGCCGGATGTGATTTCAGGCACTGGCGGGAGAATTTAGCCCCCAAAAACAAAAAAGGGGGCCGGTGCGTGCCCCCTTCATATGTTGACCCCCAGAACCGAACCCAGTCGAGGTTGGATTCGGCCACCCCGGGAAGCCAAACTCTTTAAGTTGTCCTACAAGAGAGCAAATGGGATGCCAGCCACCCCTTTGATTTGAGGAACCTCGCAGGCTGCTGAAATGGCAAGGCTTAATCGTTAACGTGCATACGAGCAAGCAGGAATTTCTATCCATTGGATACAGATTCCCACAGAATATGCCGCCCATCTCTCCATTCTTTGGGAGAGATGCATCGTACGTTACAGATGTTTCAACGGGAGATCGGAGTCTGTTTCCGCGGCCTTACACTCCGATCGAGGACCGCAGCGCGGCGACGAGCGATTCGCTGTGGCGCTTCACGTCGGCCTCGTGCTCGGCTTCAACCATCACGCGGGCCAGCGGCTCGGTGCCGGAATAGCGCAGGACGACACGGCCGTTGGCTCCCAGCGCGTTTTGTGCTGCCGCCAGCGCTCGCGCCACTTCCGGGAGCGTTTCGAGCGGCGGCTTGGACTTCACCTTTACGTTGACGATGGTCTGCGGATAGTCTTTCAGCCCGGCCACCAGCGAACCGAGCGGGCCCTTCATGGAAACCAGCGAGGCAATCTTCACGGCCGTGAGCAGGCCGTCGCCCGCCGGTGAGTCTTCCAGGAAAATGATGTGGCCGGACTGCTCGCCCCCGAGGACGTTTCCCCAGCGCAGCATCTCTTCCAGGACGTACCGGTCGCCCACGGCCGTGCGCGCCAGCGAAATACTTTCGCTCTCCAACACGCGCTCGAGGCCCAAATTCGACATCGTCGTCGCGACCACGCGATTGCCTTTGAGCAAATTCTGTGACTTCAGGTAGCGCGCCGCGGCCAGCAGCACGCCATCGCCGTTCACGAGCCGCCCCGTTTCGCAAACAAAGATCGCGCGATCCGCATCGCCATCGAACGCCACGCCGAGCCGCGCGCCTTCCGCCGCAACGCGCGTTTGCAAACTGTCCGGATGTAGCGAGCCGCAGCCCGCATTGATATTCCGCCCGTCGGGGGCCGCATTTGTCGCCACGACATCCGCGCCCAGCGAACGGAACAACTCCGGCCCCAGACGGAACGCCGCACCGTTCGCGCAATCCAGCACCATGCGCAACCCCGCGAAATTCGCACCCGGCAGCATGCGCCCGCGCAGAAACTTCAGATAGTCCGCGTCCAGCGATTCATCAGCAACGAGGGGTGGCGGACTTTTCGGCGGCGCTTCGCCGCGCAGCCGAAAAATATCTGCTTCAATCTCTTCTTCGACCGCATCAGGCAGCTTCATCCCGGCGCTCGAGAAAAGCTTTACGCCATTATCGTGGTACGGATTGTGCGATGCGGATATGACCACGCCGGCCTGGAAGCCGTCCTGCCGCGCCACGCACGCGACGCCCGGAGTGGTGATGACGCCCGCGAAGGCCACACCAGCGCCCGCTTTGGCCAGTCCTGCTGCGAGCAGCGCCGCAATGTGCGGGCCCGATTCGCGCGTGTCCATGCCGAGCAACACACGCGGTGCGCGCGTCTCGCGGCGCAGATACAGCCCCAGCGCGCGGCCCGTGGCATAGAGCGTTGCGTCGTCGAGCGGCGCCGTGCCGGGGACGCCGCGAATCCCGTCGGTTCCGAAGAGTTGTTTAGCCATGCGTCCGATCGAACAAAAGGGAAGCTAGGTGAAGGGCCGGAGTCAAGTTTAACACACCCGCTCGTTTACCATTTTCGAGCCGATTGGCAGCCGGTGCCGTGCCAATCAAGGTCTCCGGCGCGTCGGCGGGAGTGTGTTACTTTGATGCGCAGGGGGTTTTCCGTGTCCACTACCGCCACGCCGCCCGAAAACGTCCGTGTGCATGTTTCCAGCACCAGCGCGCGAATCATCGCCGTCGCTGTGCTCTTGGTTTTCTGTTACTACGCCGCGGGCGTTCTCATCACCGTGCTGTTGTCCGTTCTGCTGGCGTATTGCCTGGATCCGCTGGTGGATTTGCTCGAACGTGTGCATCTCCCGCGGCGATTTGGCGCGCTCCTGGTCGTGCTGTTGCTGGTTGCCATCGCCGCGGGAGCCGCCTACGGCTTGTGGGCGCGCGCCGAGAACTTTGATCAAAGCTGGCCGCAATACAGAACCGTTCTGAAACAAGCCGCCGGCGCGATCGAGAGCAAGATCAAACGGATCGAAGGCCGCGTTTCCGAAATCGCTCCCGACGCGCAGCCACGGCAGGGAACCGAACCGCGCCCGAACCCGGGGATCGTCCGCAGCGTCCTTCTGCGAGGGATGGGGTCGCTCTACGGCTTGCTTCTCGAAGCGACCTTCGTCCCCTTCCTCGTTTTCTTCATGCTGGTGGGCAAACGCGATATCTGGCACGGCACCTTGCAGCTTTTCCCAGCCTCCCGCCGCACGCAAGTGAAGGAGACCCTCGAGGACTTGCGGGACGTCTTGCGTGGCTACCTCGCGGGCATGGCTCTTGTGACCCTGGTGGTCATCGTTTTCAGCTCCTTGTTCTTCTGGATTCTGGGACTCGATTACCCGCTGCTTACAGGTGTCGTCTCCGGCCTAGTCAACATGGTGCCGTATCTCGGCGCCGTGCTGGCTTGGCTGCCACCCCTCTTGCTCGGCCTCGTAAAGTGGAAGACCATGGCCCTGGGCCACTTTCTGTTGGTCGCCGGCGTCCTTTCCACATTTCACCTGCTGGCCATAAATCTTCTTGCGCCAGCGCTGGTCGGACGGCGCGTGCAGTTGAACGCCGTGGCTATCACGCTCGCACTGCTCTTCTGGGGATGGCTCTGGGGAGGCATGGGGCTGATCCTGGCCATTCCGATCACGGCGACCTTCCGCGTCATTTGCGACCACACCGAGTCCTGGAAGCCCATCGGCCGGTGGCTCGGCGCCTAGCCGCGTCCCGGCCCCAGTTCTAACAGACCTATCACAAAGAATGATCGCATCCCGTGATTCATTCCGGGCCCTCCGTGCACTACAGGTGAGGAGGGTTCCCATGAAACGTGTCTCGATTCATGCGCTCGCACTTTTCTGTGCAGTGGCCTTGCTGGCCGGTGCGCCCGCGGCGCAGGCCTGGGGCTGCAAAGGCCATCAAACCGTGGCTCTCATCGCCGAAGCGCACCTGTCCACCAAGGCAAAGATCATGGTGAACAAGCTCCTGACGCAGTTCCCGTACACCCCAAACTCCACATCCGGTTGCGATGCCACATTGCACGGGATAGCCCTCGTCGCCGGCTGGGCGGACGCCGTTCGAACCACGCGCAAGAATGGTGATTGGCACTTCGTGGACATTCCTCGCGGAGCCGCGGATCAGTCCGTGATTGCCACGCTCTGCGGCGTGCCCACCGGCTGTGTCGTTCGCGCCTTGAATGAACAGTTGGCTGTCCTCAAGAAAAAATCCTCACCGGCCGCGAAACGCGTTGAGGCGCTCCGCTACCTCGTCCATTTCACTGGAGACATCCACCAGCCCCTCCACGACACGACCAACAGCGACCGCGGTGGAAACTGCGTCCCGCTCCAGTATTTCACGCACCCTCCGAAACACCGCAATAGCGACCCTCCCGGCAACTTTACGCCGGAACTTCACGGCATCTGGGACACCAACATGGTGGTGGACGACATGGCGGGCCGCGACCTCCAGAAATATGCCAGCGACCTCGATGCTCAGTTTCAGGGAAAGGCCGCCGGGTGGAAACAGGGCGGATTCCAGCCCGAGGCGTGGGCTTGGGAAAGCTTTGAGGATGCGGAAGCTGTCGCCTACGGCAAGCTGCCGGTGAAGGTGGATGTCGAACCCGACGTTCCGATCAAGTCTTGCACCGACAACAACGACATCGCTCAGCGCATGTTCGATAAGCACATCGTGGTGGACGACCCTTACCGGCAGGCTGCGACTGCCGTCATCGAACAGCGCCTTGCCCAGGCGGGCATTCGCCTGGCGATGATCCTCAATGCTGCCGCGCACTAGAAGCGCTGCCGGAATTCTCGGGCGCGGCGAGAGGAGCCGCTTCGCCCAGCGACTTCAAAAACGAAACGATCTGCCAGCGCTGCGGCTCTGGCAGCTTCGACCATACCGGCATGCCGTGGCGGACCACGCCGTTGGTTAGGACCCAGAAGAGGGTCCCCGGAGTGGCTTGTTGAACTTCTGGCGCGCGCAAACTTGGCGCTTTCTTGCCGCCTTCGGCATTCGCGCCGTGGCATTCCGCGCAGTGCCGCCCATATAGTTTTCTTCCCGCCAAAGGCGCCTCCGGATCGTGTTCCAGCGGGTTCACGCGAACCCGCGCCTTCTCGGGGGCCTGTGCCAGCTCCCCGTAGGAGTCCCCCTTCGGCTTGCCAGCCGTCGCGTTGTTTTGCGCCAACGAGAGCGATGTTCCCAGCAGGAGAAGAGAAATGACCAGACCATGCCGGGCGCATTTCATCGGCGGCCCCCGAACAAGCGCCGTACCGCCGAGCCGAAACCCGAAAATTCGCGCGAGATTCCCCAGCGCAGGAGAAACCGGTGGCTGTTGTCGTTCAGGCCGAAGCCCGGTGAAACCCGCAACGTCCAGCCGGAGGGTAGGTTCCACCCCAGGACTGGCGCAAGATAGTGCGAAGTTTCCCGCAGGCCGAAGTTATATCGGTCGCCAAGGCCCCCGTACATCTCCACGCCCGCCACAAAATTTTCCCGGCAGAAGTTGCACGCCTTGGCGGACGCCTTCAGCGCCAGCGGACGGCTGACGCCCCAGGAGTAGCCAAACTCCCACGGCTCGTTTGTGAGGTTCTTAACCGCCAGGAAGTTTTCGGAAATGTTCCAGCCTTTGTAGCTGCTGGAGAGAATCAATTTCAGTTCCATCTCGCGTTTATGCTCGGCCCGGCCTTCGGCATTGAGTCCCGCGGAATCCGCTTCCACGTCGTGCCCTTCCACCTCTTTCAGAATCTTGTCCGCTCCGTTTATTTTCTCGAACTCGATGTACAGGACCGGATTAATCCAGTGCTCGTGCTTCAGCGGGCGGAAGCGGTTCTCCCAGCGGAAGCCGGTAAACACCGTGCTGTCGTGCAACGTGGTTTGTGCATCGAGATAGAATTCCGTGGTCCACCAAGCGGTTACGCCGTACTCGAACTCCGTCCAATAAGCGTGGTAGTTGTTCCCGGCGCGCTGCGTCCCAAACGTCGAGTTGTACTCCACCTCCAGGCTTCCAGGCTCCTCAAGGTAGTGGCTGTA
>JBGPGF010000067.1:0-14011 GCA_041483755.1 Terriglobia bacterium
GGATTCGAGTGGGGTACCGGCTTTTATATCTGTCCGACTCCGCCCGAGGAATCGGCTCGTTTTCTCCGGGAGGCGCAGACCGGCGCCATGCACGTTCGAGCGTGATCCACGATTGCACACGGCGCTGACAGGGTTCGCTGATTTTAGATATACTGACCACCATTAGGCGCGGTACCCAAGAGGCCCAAGGGATAGGTCTGCAAAACCTCCATTCGTGGGTTCGAATCCCACCCGCGCCTCCATCCGCCTTCGCCCTGCGCGCTACGGCGGACAAGTCTGCCTTACCTGGGACCCGCCCTCGCGACAGCAGACCACATTCGCATTCCAACCGCGCGCCGCAGCGCAAGAGTCCGGAACTCCCCAGCAATCATCGCTGCCTTAAGGGCCGGATGGACAGAATACGGGAGAAGCCTTGGCGCGGCTTGTAACGTACTCGACAATCAAGCAGATAGACATTTCGGGATGGAACACGAAAGCCAAGTTGTCCTTGTGACGCCTTTCCAATGGGTGCTAACTTCCAAGTCAAGGTCGCGGCGCTTCGGAGGTCAAGCCATGTTCGCTTTCTCTCGACGGTTTTTCCTGCTCATCTCGCTCGTTGCCCTCGTCTTTTCCATTCCTTTTGCCCAGGCGCAGCCGAAGCCGGGTCCGGACAAGGCTCCGCTGAGGATTGGGGTCTCGATTGATTCGGTAAAGGTCGAGCGCTGGCAGACCGATCTCGCGGTGCTCCAGAAGCGCGCGAAGGAGCTTGGCACCGAAGTCCTCACGGAGACGGCGGACGGGACCGACGAGCTGCAATTCCAGCAGGCGCAAAAGCTGCTCGACTCCGGGATCAAAGTCCTGGTGCTCATCCCCCACAACACCGACACGGCGGCGCGTATCGTGGATGCAGCGAAGGCGAAGCACATTGCGGTGGTGGACTATGACCGTCTGATCCGCAATAGCGACGTGGATTGCTATGTTGGCTTCGATCCATTCACGATCGGGGTTCTCCAGGCTTCTGCTCTTGTCCAGCAGGCCCCCAAGGGGAACTACATCCTCATGGGAGGTTCTCCGACGGACAACAACGCGCAGATTTCCCGGCAGGGCCAGATGAAAGTCTTGAAACCCTTCATCGATCGCGGAGACATTAAGATCGTGGCGGATTTCTGGGTGAACGATTGGGATCCTCTGGTGGCCTACACGCGCATGTCCGAGACGCTCGCCACCGTCAAAGGCGAGGTCACCGCGGTCGTTGCCACCAATGATGGAACGGCGGGCGGCGCGATTCAAGCGCTCGAAGAACACAAACTTGCGGGAAAGGTCCTGGTGTCGGGCCAGGATGCGGACCTTGCTGCCATCCTGCGGATTCTACAGGGTACGCAAACGATGACGGTTTACAAGGCTCTCGCTGGCCAGGCCGCGCGGGCAGCCGAAGCCGCCGTCAGTTTGGCAAAGGGCGAGCCACTCAAAACCACATCGGTGATCCCCAATGGAAAGAAGGACGTGCCCGCCATCCTCCTGCCGACCGTGGCCGTCAACAAGGACAACGTCAAGGAGACGGTGATCAAAGACGGCTTCCAGAATGTTGAGACGATCAAGCAGAACCTGCCCAAGGACAAATGGCCCCTGATCGAGTAGTGAGTTTCAAAGCTTCCGGCGCCGTGCCGCTGCTCACTTCTTCGGCGCAATTTCTACGGACGCGCGCGTCGTCTCCCAATCCAGCCGCATCGTGCAGCCGCCGGCGGTTTTCTCAAACGCGATGGTGAAGTTTTCGACGGGGGAGGGTAGCGCCGAGACTTTCATATCCACCCGCACCAAGTCGTTTGCTTCGCCAGAATACTGCGTTCCCCACTCACCCCTCGTCTTGCTGATAATCAGCGTCCACTTGTCCGCGTTTGGAATCGCGAAGACTGTGTAGTTCCCCGCGGGCACATCCTTGCCACCGACGCTGAGGTCTGCGGTGGTCACGAACGTCGTCGCCTCGTTCGCTCCCGCGCGCCATACCTGCCCGAGAGGCACCAGCCCGCCGTAAATCTTCCGCCCTTTCATCCGCGGGCTCGAGTAGTCCACCGTGATCGTCTTCCCGCCGGCCAGGGCACACTCCGCCTTCGCTGGCGGACTCGGCCGCTGACTCTTGTCCTGCTGCCCGGCACTCGTCCCCGCCAGCACCGCAAAGCCCAGCACCGCCACCGCACAAACCACAGCGTATTTCCTCATGTTCTTTCCCTCCTCAGAACTTCGCCCATGAGTCTAGACGATTCCCGCCTCCCCGGCGATAGTCACTGCAGCGGGGCGGGCAAGTCGAGTTGAGAACAAATGTCTCTTTGCGAACGCCCGCCCTGAGTGGCTCTTCACGTCTCTCTCAAAATTCTCGGCCAGGGCCTTCTCCGCGAATACCACGTAAAACGTCAAACGCACGTCAATTCTTCGAGCGCTCGCTTATTGCGGATGATCAGCGTAGAACCCTTCCGTTCCAATAGTTGATTCTTCTTGAAAGCGGAGAAGAGCCTGCTGATCGTCTCGCGTGACGTTCCCAGCATTTCCGCGATCTCCTCCTGCGTGAGCGTCAGCCGGATCCGCGGCGGATCGCCGGAATCTCCGGCCTCCGCCAGCCAGCTCAGCAGGAGCTTTGCGAATTTTTGGGAGGGTGAGTGTGCCAGCCCGAGCGCGCAAACCGTTTCATGCGCCGTGAAATAGTTGCGGCTAAGTTCTTCGGATAGCCGGAGCGAGACTTCTCCATGCTCGCGCAGAAACTGCAGCAGAGCGTTCCGGGGAATGAAATTCACCTGGCCCGTCTCGGCCATTTCGGCCGTGACCTCATAGGGCTGATTCAAGATTGTCGAGCTGAGCCCGAGAACCTCGCCTGGGCCCGCCAGCTTTGTGATCAGGGTCTTGCCGTTGGTCGAGGACGCCGACAGCTTGGCTCTTCCTGTGCACAACAGGAATACGCCGCGAGCTTGCTGCCCTTCCGCGAACAAAATCGCCGACCGAGGATAGACGGCGATAGATCGGATTTCGTTCAGTCTGCGGAGTTCCGGGAGAGGCAGATCGCAAAAAGAATAGTTCGCGCGCAACCGGCAACACAGGCAGTCATCGGCGTTGCTAAGTTCGTGCGAAGTCCGCATAAGGCACCGCCTTGGAGGGGTACGGCCACTATATCATTCCCCGTGTGATGGGCGCCACAGCAAGCCGTGATTTCAGGCATCCGGCCACACCCCTGCCAACCGAAATTCTCGGCGAAAGCGGGCCGAACTCGTTCGCCATAGCCCGAAGGGCGAAGGCGAATGGTGGAGGCGGGGGGAGTCGAACCCCCGTCCGAAAAGCCCTACGAAACGAAGCCTACATGCTTAGCTCAGTTCGGTGTGCGACCCGCCCCTTGCGGGGCTGCCGCGCGTTCGCCCTCCGCGCTCAGAACGAGCAAGAAACGCGGCCGGCTAGTCCGATGGTTCTCGCCTGAGCATCACGGACCGAGACGCTCGAGCCAGCTCACTGTGTGACGCCTCTTACCGGGCCCATGAGCAAAGCCCGGGGAGACGTTGCAGCCTATTTAATTAAGCTGCAAGTGCCAGATTAGAGTTGGCAGTTATCAGTTTCCACCCAGTTTACGGGCAGGTGGGGCCCGGCATGCCTTCGAGTCGCGACAGCTTCCGTCGAAACCGTGTCGCCCCCGTTTAGGTCTCTTCTATTCTATGCCTTTGTGGGGCATTGTGCCAAAGGAGGATGTCTGTCCCGGTAGCCAGCATCCTCCCGCTCACAATAGGACACGCAACAACCGCGAGCCCGTTGACATCTAGCGATACCCCTTCCAATATTCATCTGAAAGGCAAACACGGGCATCTGAAAGGCAAAGACGGGAGATTCCGGGTAAAACACCCTGAAAACCGGTATGGCACAGGAATCCACTCCGTATGAACAGGCCGTCTCGCGCGCGCTGCGGGACAACCTCGAGCGCGTACAGCGCACTTCCGACGAGCTCCACCAAGCCATCGGCGATCTTGTCGCTTCCTGCGCAAGCTCGAAGCCGGCCAACGCCCTCCCGCCGATGCTGCGCGCGCAGACCGCAGCCGCGTCTCTTTCCGCTTCGCTCGACGTTTTGTCGCGTTTCGTTTCCGTATCGATGCAGTCCGGCCCGCGCAGCCCGATGGAGGCGGAAATTATGCGCCTCGCGAGCGCCGCGAGCCTCGAGCCACCTGCTCCTCCGCCGGCGCCGGCACCCTCCAAGGCTGCTGCGCTCGCCCCTGTCGCCGCACCGCCGCCGGCCGCTCCGGTTATCGCGGAGCCCGTCGCCGCGCGCGCTGAAATCGCCATCGAAGAACCAGCCGAGGAGTTTATCGAGGAGCCCACTCTCGAGATCGTCGAGGAAACACCGAGCAAACTCGCTCCGGCCGCAGCGGCCGAAGGACCTTTCGACATCAACCAACTCTCGCCTGAGGAACAGGAACTACACCGGCGCGCCAATCGAGTCGCCAAAGTTTCGATGCAGGATATTAAAATGCTTCGTCCGGATCAGGTTCGCCTGGGCCGCGAAAACAAGGATCTTTGCACCCGACTGCGTGATGACATTGAGAAAGCTCACAAGGAATACGACCGCCGCTTCCGGCCCATCCACGATCACCCGGTGGATTACTTCCATCACTGGATGGTGCAGATTCTCGCCGATGGCGATGCGCAGGCCCTCGGCAATTATCCTTACGCCTCCTCCGCACGGCAGTAGTCGCCCGCTCGCAACCGCTCCTGGTGGAGCAGGTCGCGTGGTTTTGCGCGCTCTGGTGCTCGCGCTGGCCCTGCTGGCCGCGCATCCCGCTGGTGCCTCCCCAAAAGCACGCCCGCGAGCCCGCTCGCAGAAGTCCGGCGCAATCTGGCCCAAGGTTCCCACGCCAGTTGCGAAGCCCGCGCCCATCGATGAAGCCGCCGCGCTGCGGGAACTCCCCGGACTAGCTCGCGCGGTTCACAACGCCACGCCCGGTTCGTACGCAAAGCTTGCTTCGTATGCCACAAAGAATGCAGGGACCGTTTGGGGCGCGCGGGCCGCTCTCGCGCTGGGCTACGCGGACTACTCCAACAACCGCGCCCAGCAAGCGCTCACCTGGCTCGAACGGGCCAAGCCGGACGCGCTCTTGCGTGAGTACATGCTCTATTGGAACGCGCAAGCCAAGCTCGCGCTCCACCGCACAAAGGACGCCTACGCGGATCTTCAAATCATGCAACGAGAATATCCGCGAACGGCGATGCGGGAGCAGCTGCTCGATGCTCTTTCGGACGCCGCCGTCGAGATTGGCAAGCCGAAAGAAGCTCTGGACGCGCTCGAGACCTATCCGTCAGTGAGCAGCAAGACAAACCTGCTTCTCAACCGCGCCGCCGCCTTCCAGTCCGCCCGGCAGCTTGCCCGCGCCGCGGCGGACTACCAGGCCATTTTCTTCAAATTTCCGTTAAGCGACGAGGCAAAACCCGCCCAGGCCGCCCTAGCGAAGCTTGCTCGCGCCATGCGCAGTGAATATCCGCTTCCGACGGCCGAAATGCAGCGCGCGCGCGCGCAAGCCTTTTTCGACGCGCGCAAGTGGCGCGAAGCTCGCGCCGAATTCGAGAAACTCCGCGCGCTTTTTCCCCGCGATTCCGCGAACCCGCTCCGCCAGCGCGCGGAGCTGCGCATCGCGCAATCACGTGTGCAGCTGAAGGGCTCGCCTTCGCTGATCGCCAGCGTGGCCATCACCGACCCGGAGATTGACGCGGATCGCCTCTACGTGCTCTCCCAAGCCTGGCGCACCGAAAAAGACGAAGCGCGCATGCTCGCCACCATCGAGCAGCTGCTTCTGCAATACGCGGGGTCGCGGTGGGCGGAAGACGCCCTGATGGCCAAGGCCAATTATTATTGGGTGCAGCTCGACCGCGCGCGCGCCGCGCAGTATTACAAGCAGCTCCTCGAAACCTATCCGGGCGGCAGAAACGCGCAGTCCGCCGAGTGGCGCATCGCCTGGGTCCGTTATATCGAGCGCAAGCCGGAGAGCGACGAGCTGATTCAGAATTTTCTGGCCAAATATCCCGTCACCGGGTACACCACAAACGCCCTCTACTGGCTGGGGCGCAATGCGGAAAGGGAAGGAAACCCGGAGCGCGCACGCGCGTACTACGCAAAAAACGTCGAGCGCTTTCCGCAAACCTATTTCAGCGCTGCCGCGGCGATTCGCCTGGCGCAACTTGGTCCCGGCGACACGGCTCCCGTTGCGCTGCTCGATAGCATTCTTGCGCCGCCCGTCTTGCGCGCGCCGGATGAAGCGGTTCCCAACTCGGTCAAGGATCGCTGGGAGCGCGCCGAAGCCCTGCGCGCCATCGCTTTCGACGCCTCCGCGGAGCAGGAGTTGAGGACCGCCTACTTCGCCACCGGCTCGCCGCGTTTGCTTCTCGAAGCCGCGTATGCCGCGTTCGATCAAGGGCACTACGCGGCTGGCATGTCCTATGCGCGTCTCGTCATCCCCAATTTCGATTCGCGGAAGATCAGCGACGCGCCGCTTGCGGCGTGGAAAGCGCTCTACCCGCTGCCGTATGAGGCCACTCTCCGCCGTGAAGCCGCGAAGAACGGCCTCGACCCGATGCTCGTCGCCGGCCTGATTCGCCAGGAGTCCACCTTCCAAGCCGATGCCGTCTCGCATGCCGACGCCGTGGGATTGATGCAGGTGCTCCCCAAAACGGGCAAGCTCCTGGCCAAGCAGCTTCACCTGCGCTTCGCGAAGAAAAAGCTCACCGATCCCGAATACAACATCGCGCTTGGGACCCTCTATCTCGCAGGGCTCATCAAGCTCACCGGCGGGCCCGAGCAGGCGCTCGCCGCCTACAATGCCGGCGAGGACCGCATCGCCCTATGGTCAGCCGAGCGCCAGTACGACGGAGTCGCCGAGCTCGTCGAATCCATTCCGTTCAGCGAGACCCGGGAATATGTACAAATCGTCTTGCGAAATGCGGACTCCTACCGGATGATTTACGGACTTGCTGGGCCGGCTGCCAACACGCAGAGCCCCGGCGGGCGCTAACCATGACCTCTCCCGAACCCACCATGGCGCAATTCAAGCGCCGCATGCTCTCGGCGAAGGCCGAACAGTTCACCGAGTCCGTCATCCGCGAGATGACGCGCCTGGCGATGAAGCACGACGCCGTGAATCTTTCGCAGGGCTTTCCTGATTTTGCCGCGCCCGCGGAGATCAAAGAAGCTGCCCGCGCAGCCATTTCCGCCGACATCAATCAATACGCCATCACTTGGGGCGCGAAATCATTGCGCGACGCCATCGTCGAAAAATTCGAGCGCACGCAAGGCGTCAGGGTGGACCCCGAGCGCGAAATCACCGTCTGCTGCGGCTCCACCGAAGCGATGATGTCCTCGATGATGGCCCTCATCAATCCCGGCGATGAAGTCGTCGTATTCGAGCCGTTCTATGAAAACTACGGCCCGGACGCGATTCTTTCTGGCGCCACGCCGCGCTTCGTCAAGTTACAGCCGCCCGATTGGACCTATGACGAAAAGGAGCTCACCGCCGCCTTTGGCCCGCACACCAAAGCCATCATCCTGAACACGCCGAACAATCCCACCGGGAAAGTCTTCACGCGCGCGGAGCTCGAATTCATCCGCGACCTCTGCGTCCGCTGGAACGTTTTCTGCATCACCGACGAGATCTACGAGCACATCCTCTATGACGGCGCGGAGCACATCTCCATGGCGAGGATTGACGGCATGCGCGACCGCACCATTACCATCAACGGCCTCTCGAAAACCTACAGCGTCACCGGCTGGCGCGTCGGCTGGGCCATCGCGCCGCCGGAAGCGACCACTTCCATCCGCAAGGTCCACGATTTTTTGACCGTGGGAGCCGCCGCGCCGCTCCAGGAAGCCGGCGCCGCCGCGCTGCGTTTTCCACAGAGCTACTACGACCAGATGGCCGCCGGATACGCCACTCGCCGCGCGCGTTTACTGGGAATCCTCGGAGAGGCCGGCTTCCGCGTCTTCAAGCCGCGCGGCGCTTACTATGTGATGACCGACATTTCGCGCTTCAACTACCCCGATGACGTTTCCTTCGCCAAATTTCTCGTGGAAAAGATCGGCGTCGCCGTCGTCCCCGGATCGAGTTTTTACAACGACCCCAAAGATGGCGCCCGGCAGGTTCGCTTCACCTTCTGCAAGAAAGAGAGCACCCTCGCAGCGGCCGAAGAGCGCCTGGCGAGGCTGCAGGCATGATCTTTTCGTTGGACAGCCATTCCTGACTGTCCTCCTGTGGCCCAGCCGCGCCCGGCTGGACAGGGGTGCCAGCCCCTCCAAGACCAGTTAAGTGTTGCACGCTGCCAGATTGCGTGTAGACTCGCACTATACGTTCTTCCTGGCACGGTCTTCGAGGAGGCCGCTTGCAATGAGCGATGAACTTCGCCGTTTGCCCCGTTATCCATTCATAGCCTCTGCTGAGATCACCGAAGTTGCAACGCAGACGCGCATGACGGCTCGCACGGGCGACCTCAGCCTTTCCGGCTGCTACTTGGACATGATCACGCCGCTCCCGCACGGCTCGAGAGTAATGGTGCGGATCAAGCACGGCGAGCAAACCTTCGGCGCTACTGCCGGAGTCGTCTTCTCCCAGCCGCACATGGGTATGGGCCTGGTCTTCCACGAAGTGGAGACCCTCCAGGAATTGACGCTTCGGAATTGGCTCAGCGACCTGCGCGAAAATCAGCTTGTAGTGCACACCCGCCAAAACTAGAAGGGCAACACGGTCACGCGTGGCGTTGGCGCGGCCGGCGATGCGCATTGGAAGCAACGCGGTCGAGGCGCTGCAGTGTATCCGGATACTCACCCCACCACATAGAACAGCTTCGCGTTATCAGGCGGCCACGCCGGTGCCCCAGCGCTCATTCAGGCGGTTCTCGATGAAACGGAAGATGAAGACATCCACGACCACGCCGATGGCCACGATCAGGATCATTACGGCGATGACTTCACTCATGTCGTTCAAGTCGCGGCCCATCATAAGCACTTGGCCGAGTCCCAGGCTGACGAAGATCATTTCTCCGGAGATGAGCGAGCGCCACGCGAACGCCCAGCCCTGTTTCAGGCCGGTCAAAAGCTGCGGAAGCGAAGCTGGCAAAAGTACGTTCACAAAGAGGCTCCAGCCGCTGGCCCCGAGGTTGCGCCCTGCCATCGAATAAATTTTCGGAATCTGATGCCGCGCCGCTTCCATGCTGATCGTTACGGAGAGCAGCGATCCCATCACCACGACGAAAATAATGGCTTTCTCCGTCAGCCCAAACCAAAGTATCGCCAGCGGCAGCCAGCAGATGCTTGGCAGGCTCTGCAAGCTGACGATCAGCCCGCCCACGGTCTCTTCCAGGAGCTTGCTGCTGGCAATGGAAAACCCCAGCACGCCGCCCAGCAGAATGGACAAGCCGTAGCCCAGCAACATGCGGCGCATGCTCACGGCGATCGCAATCAAGAAGCTGTGGTCCGCAAAGCCCGACACCAGCGCATCCAGGACGCTCTTCGGGGAAGGGAACAAATAAGGGGGCCAAATCTTCGCATACGCCACGAGCTGCCACACCCCTACGAGGGCGATATAGAAAATCGCCTGTCTAGCGAACTTTTTCATGCGAGTATTCGTCGGCCAGAGACTTGTTGAGCTCCGCGCGCAGGTCCTCGAGGATTTCTCCGGAAAGCGTGGCCACACGAGGTTCTTCGATGTGCCGTGGGCGCGCCAGGTCGATGGCAAATTCCTTCTTCGCGCGGCCCGGGCGGAACGTTAGCAGCACCACGCGATCCCCCAGCCGCACCGCTTCGCGTACGTTGTGCGTCACGAACACGATCGTGCGGCCCGTCTCGGACCAGAGGCGCTCGACCTCGTCGTGCAGAAGATCGCGTGTCTGCGCGTCCAGCGCCGCGAACGGCTCGTCCATCAGCAGCACGTCCGGCTCGGTGGCCAGCGCCCGCGCCAGCGCCACGCGCTGCCGCATGCCACCGGAAAGCTGGTGAACGAAGCTGTCTCCGAAATCCGCCAGATGCACCATCCGCAGATACCTTCCGGCGCGCTCTCGGCGCTCCTTCTTATCCAGGCCCAGCATCTTCATGCCGAATTCGACGTTTTGCCGCACCGTCAGCCAGGGAAACAATCCCAAATCCTGAAAAATCAGGATGCGGTCCGTGCCGGGACCCTTCACCGGCTCATCGTTGACCAGGACTTCGCCCGTGCTCGCGCTCTGCAAGCCCGCGATCAAATGCAGCAGCGTGGACTTGCCGCAACCCGACGGCCCGACGATGCAAAGGAATTCGCCCGGTTTCACTTTCAGGTCAATGCCGTCCAGCGCCAGCAGCGGCGTGCCGTTTTGAGTCTTGTAAGTCTGCGAAACGCCCTTCAGCCACACCTTGGCCTGCACGGGCGCCAGCGGCGGCGGCGCTTCGGTATCCACCAGCGTTCCCGGCCAACACGCTCCGCCATTCATTCCGGCGGTCACTGTACCCGCAGCCGAGAATCGCAAGCCTTGCGCAAACTGCTGTATCCACTGCTTCATGGCGCCGGTTTCCTTCCGCTTTCCTGTAACACCTGATTCAGGATGGTTAAGTCGTACAGCCCCGATAAATCCGGAAAATTTCTGCCCAGAAAGCCCGCATCAAACGCCGAGTGCGCCGCGGTCACCAAGGACGCGCGCAGCGGGTCGTAGGTCACTTGCAATCGGCCAAACGCCTCGTCCAGCACCGCCGGCGGCAAACCCTTGCCCGTGTCCGTCTGAATTTGCTGGTTCAGGATGGTTTTGGCTTCCGCCGGATGTTTCGCAATCCAGTCCGTCAATTCCACGTGGGCCTTCAGCCATTTCTTCACCACGTCAGGATTCTCGCGAAGGAATTTCGTGCTGGCGATCACGTGCGCCGCGATGAACTGCCCGTTGGGCCACAGCGTGCGCTCGTCCAAAAAGAGCTGCCCGTTGGCTTCGCGGATTAGTCGCGTCGCCCAGGGCTCCGGCGCCCACGCGGCGTCCAGCTCCTTCTTCGCGAACAGCGTCAACTGGTCCGCATTGGACACGGGGATCACTTGTACGTCGCCGCCCTTATCCGCGGTCTTCAGGCCGTGCCCGCGCAGCCACGCGCGCAGGGCCACGTCTTGCGTGTTCCCCAGTTGCGGCGAAGCGACTCGTTTGCCGTGAAAATCCTCCGGCTTCTGAATCCCCGCATCCGCGCGAACCACCAGCGCCGCGCCTCCGCTGGCGGCCCCGGCAATCACCCGCAGCGCCTCTCCATTCGATCGCACATAGCCGGTCAGCGTCGGATTCGGGCCGATGTACGCCAAATCAATCTCACCCGCGAAGAGCGCCTCGATCACCGACGGCCCCGCGTTGAACGTCTTCCAGTCCACGCGAACATCGGAGCCCAGCGCCTTCTCGAATGTCCCTTGCGCCTTGCCTACCAGCGCCTGCGCATGCGTGATGTTGGCAAAATTTCCCACCCGCACGGCCTTCGCCGCGGCCGCGGGCTTCCCAGCCGGCGCGAAGCCGTATCCCAGGATCATCGTTGCCGCGACAATGGTGGTTCCCAGTTTCATAGTCTTTCGTGTCCTGCTTCCCATGGCCCGCCCTTTCAGTGTCTATCGTTTTTGTTCAGCAAAAAGGCTGAATAAAAAGCAAAAGCCCGCCGCCAGTTTCTTCTGGCGGCGGGCTTTAGTAAGCCTGTAGGGCGAATAGCTTAGGTCAGCAAAGGCCCCCTGCGCCAGAAGAGACACACATCCCGCAACAGCAACAACAGGTCTTCTGGCTGGAGCACAAATTCATCCTCACCATAGTACGGAAACCCTCCGCGGCAGTCAATCCTTTTTCTTCGTGGCCCCTTCGATCCATAAATCCCCAGATTTATACGTTCTATCGCCAACGCGGGCTGCCACCAAGTCCGCCTCTCACCTCGTGCGAACTGGAAACGCGCTGTGTTAGAATCCGCACGTTTCGAGGGAGGGCTCCTTCATGGCCATGGAACTTGCGCTAATTCCCGAACAGACGCGGCTCGAAGTGAATGGCGACGGCGAAAAGTTCGACATTTCCGCCAGCGCCACGCGCACCTTCCTCGCCAAGCTGACCATCGCCGATCAAATCGAGCAGGAATCGCTCGACGTCTCCATCTGGGGTTCAGCCGACGGCGAAAACTGGGGCACCAAGCCCCTCCTGAAGCTGCCGCAGAGCTTTTACCGCGGCAGCGTAAAGCTTGTCCTCGATCTTTCGCTTCGCCCCGAAGTGAGATACTTGCGCGCCCGCTGGGAGATGGTCCGCTGGGGACGCGTCGCCCCGTCACCTATGTTCGTCGCTGGCCTTGACCTCACCGAAATCCCGCCCATGTCCCGCGAAACGCCTACCAAGCGCATGGCCCTGGCGTCTTCTTAGGCTCGGCGGGTACGCTTCCACGTCTGTCATTCCGAGCCCCGGCAGGGGCTGAGGTAAACTCCGCGAGGACCGCCGCCCCTTCGCGCGTCCTCTGCGCGAAGAATCTCTCGGGCGGACTTCCGTGCTGAACAGGATTGTTTTGGGGTAGGAGACTGACGGTCGGTTGCCCTGTGGTGGTTAGCCCCCTACCCCGCGAGTGGTCTTACTCGTATAGACGACCTGCCAACGGGAATAGTTTCCTCCCCCACGCAGGAACTGTCGATTCCACGTGCAAAGCCTAAGAATTTATCTCAACGTTATCTAAATAGCCCGCCACGGACACGTTCCACTTCATCTTCTCCCGGATCGCCGCCTGCAAAGACTGTGCCGCGACCGGCTCGCCATGCGTGAGGAACACCTGCTTCGGCGGCGCGGCAAATCCCGCCAGCCAGCGCAGCAACTCGCTCTTCCCGGCGTGCGCCGAAAACTGCCTTAATTCAATCACCTCGGCCTTCACCGGCACATCCTGACCGTGAATCTTCAGCAGCTTCGCGCCCTGGAGCAGGGCCCGCCCGCGCGTTCCTTCGGCCTGAAAGCCTGCCAGCACCACGGCGTTGCGCGAATCCGGAAGCCGCCGCGCCAGGTGATGCAGCACGCGCCCGCCAGTGGCCATCCCGCTCGCGGAGATGATCATGCACGGCGTCGTGACGTTGCTGATCTGCTTCGATTCTTCCACCAACCGCGTCAAATGAAACTCATGCACGTTCAGCGGATCGCCTTTGCCGTTGCCTTCCTCCCGCGAAAACTCCAGATCGTGGTCTTCATGATGCTTCAGGTACAGATCCGTCGCGTTCAGCGCCATCGGGCTGTCCACGTACACGGGCACGCGCGGGATGCGGTGCCAGTCTTCGAGCTGCCGCAGGTGGTACATCAGCGTTTGCGTGCGGCCGATGGCGAACGCCGGAAACACGATCGTTCCGCCGCGCTTCACCACGCGGTTCACCACGTCGGCCAGCGCATCGGTCGGCGAGCCGTCGGGATGTTCGCGGTCGCCGTAAGTGGATTCACACAAGATGTAATCCGCGCGCGGCGTCGCTGGCGTGATGGGATCTTTCAGGATCGGCTGCGAATAGCGTCCCACGTCGCCCGAAAACACGACGACGATCTTCTTCCCGCCTTCCGTGATCGTCAACTCCAGGCTCGATGAGCCGAGAATATGCCCCGCGTCGTAGGAAACCACGCGAAATTCGGGAGAAATGTCGAACGCGCCGCTCCTCGGCATCTCCTGCAGCAGCTTCAAGACGGGATCAACATCCTCCGGTCCGTACAGCGGCTGCGGATCGGGGTGCCGGCTGTACTTTCCCTGCTGCGCGTGCAACGCATCTTCTTCCTGTATGTGCGCCGAATCCCGCAGCAGGATTTCAGTCAGCTCGATCGTCGCGGCATTCGCAAAGATCGGCCCGCGATATCCGTCGCGCACCAGCCGAGGTAGCCAGCCGGTGTGGTCGAGGTGCGCGTGCGTTAGCACCAAGTAGTTGATTGTCTTCGCATCCACGGGCAGGGGATTCCAGTTGCGCTCCTTCAGCTCGCGCCCTCCCTGGAAAAGCCCGCAATCCACCAGCAGGCGTTTCCCCGCCGCTTCCACAAGGTACTTCGATCCGGTGACGCA
>JBGPGF010000068.1:0-13942 GCA_041483755.1 Terriglobia bacterium
CATGGAGGCGACGGCGTCCACGCGGAGGCCGTCGAGATGGTATTTGTCGAGCCAAAAGAGCGCGTTGGAAATGAGGAAATTTTGGACTTAGTTGCGGCCGTAAGTGTAGATGAGGGTGCCCCAGTCGGGGTGCGCGCCCTGGCGCGGGTCGGCGTGCTCGTAAAGGTGCGTGCCGTCGAACATGCCCAGGCCGTGGGCGTCGCGCGGGAAATGCGCGGGCGTCCAATCGAGGATCACGCCGATGCCTTCCTGATGGCAGCGGTCCACGAAGTGCATGAAATCCTGGGGCGCGCCGAAGCGGCTCGTCGCCGCGAAATAGCCGATCGTCTGATAGCCCCAGGAGCCGTCGAAGGGATGCTCCATCACGGGCATCAGCTCGAGGTGCGTGTAGCCCATTTCCTTCACATAGGGGATGAGTTGATCGCCTAGCTCCGAGTAGGTGAGCCAGCGATTTGCTTCGCCGGGGACGCGCCGCCAGCCGCCGAGATGCACTTCGTAAATGGAGATGGGGGCTTCCAGCCAGTTTTTCCTGGCGCGTTCCGCGATCCAGGAGGTGTCTTCCCACCCGTAGCTTTCGAGTTGTGCGACGACGGAGCCTGTCTTCGGGCGCAGTTCCGAGGAAAAACCGTAGGGATCGGCTTTGAGGGGAAGCAGCGTGCCCTGCGTGTTAAGGATTTCGTATTTGTAGATGGCGCCTTCGTCCAGCTCCGGGATAAACAGTTCCCAAATGCCGGATGCGCCGCGGTGGCGCATGGGATTGACGCGGCCGTCCCAGCGGTTGAAATCGCCGACGATACTCACGCGGCGGGCATTCGGCGCCCACACGGCAAAGTGGACGCCGCGGACGCCTTCGACGGTGCGAACGTGCGCGCCTATTTTTTCGTAAGTGTCGTAGTGGCGGCCTTCGCCGATAAGGTGGAGATCGAAATCGCTGAGCAAGTAAGGGAACGCATAGGTGTCGTGCGTTGCGACTTCGCGGCCTTCCGCTGTGCGGTAGAGGATTCGATAGTGACTGGGAGCGAGCGCATCCTGCGCGGCACTTGGAAGCGTCGCCTCAAAAATGCCTTCTGGATAGAGCTTGCGCGCCGGGACAGCGCTGGCCGCTCCGTTCAAAATAATGCCGGCTTCGGCAGCCCAGGGAAGGAAAAAACGCACGGCCCAGCCGCTTTGAGCAGGTTCGGAAAGTGCGTGCGGGCCGAGCACGGCAAAGGGATCGGCGTGCAGCCCGGCGAGCAAGGCTGCGGCGTGCGCTTTTAGCGGGTTGCGTTGCTCCGCGGACCCGGCGGTCTGTTTTGCTTCCGGCACGACAGCGTGGTCTCCCAAGGAGGGGCCCCGAAAGGGGCTGTGCCTGCGCGTATGATTCTAGGCGCTTCGCACGCCGCTGCCAATCGGAGAAGCAAGGAAATGTGTTGAGCGTGGGGGACGCCAGGGATAGGCGATGGAGGCAAAAACCTAGACGGCGGCTGAGGGATTCCGCGCCCGCGTCCCTCCCTCAACCGCCGTTGGTGATGCCGGCTTTCGCCAACATCAAGATCGAGGTGCAATCGAACGCAGGATGCGAAGTGTGGGCGCAGGTTGCGCAGATTGCAAGCGAAAACTTGTTAACAATGCGTTATCTTTATTAGCGGTAAAAATAAACGCTTACGGTTTTAACGTGGCGAAAGTGACCTGCCTGGGGAGAAGCGTTAACTTGTTGCGGGAGCTTTACGTCTCAATTTGATGTGGAAGCACTGGATCCTTCTTCCTGGGGGGGGGGCGTACCAGTACCGTGCAATCCAATTCCCTTCATGGACCGCAAGGCTAGAACTCTTCCACTCGGACCTATTCCTTCATCGCCTGGCGCTCAGCAAGTCATGTTCTTACAACAGAGTACGGTAGTTACTCAGTGGCAGGTGCCGTGCACCTTAAGGTGGCGTCGCGGGACGAATCCTGAGGGGCGTCTTCCGGGGACGAGGAGGAAAGAGTGCGCACGCTCCAGGCAGGAAAGACGAAGTTGCGCGGGCTGTTGGGATTGGCGTTGCTAATGCTGTTTATTCCGGCGGGTCACGCGCAGAGTGAAGTTTCAGGGCGCTATAGGTGCGCGGAGGCCAAAGTTCACGGCAAAGCCGTGCCGTGCCAGAGCACTCCTCTGGTCTTGAAGTCCGACGGGCGCTATGAGATCAAGGGCCGGGAGGGCGATTATTTCACGACCGGGAGTTGGCTGGTTCTCTCCGACGATCAGAAGCGGTCGCGCGCGAAGATTGCGCCCGGTCACCGAATCCTGTTTCGCTACCGCTGCGGTTCGGGAATGTGCGAAATGACCTTTGAACGACGTGTGGCAGAACTCGGCAAGACGGCCCTTAGCTAGGCAAGGGGGACCATAGCGTTCACATTTTCCTCCTCGAAAAACAACAGGCCCCTGACACCGTCAGGGGCCTGTTGTTTTTGCACCTCGAGGAGAATTCTTCGGACCGCTCGCCGCGTTGGAGACCCTGCTTCGCGAACGACAAAATCGGGACGTCGACTTGCAAGACTGCCCCAATAGAATAAACCTAACTTACACGCCCCGGGGGCTGGCGGTCGCCTGTCCTTGGGTTCAAACTTGGGCCAATTGGCCCTGGGAACTAGTACCTGCCTCAGAGGTGGCGGGAAACTCTGACAGTCCAAAAAGTTGCGAGACACGGGCAACTTTCGCCCCCCATCCGGGTTCTACCGTACGAGAGCTGGGTTAGACTCTCATCCGGCTGCGCGCCGAGCGAGTGCAAGTCAGCGCAGCTTGGGACCGAGGGATCGCATGAAAATCAAAAAGTTATCTGAAGTCAACTGGACACGATGCCTGGGATTGTCCGGCGTGTTGCTGCTGGCGTTAGCGCTGCACCCGGTGGCGCGGGCGGAGGAAGCCGATCCGCCGGGCCGCGTGGCGCGGATCAGCTATGTGCATGGCTCAGTGTCCATGCAGCCCGGTGGCACGGGCGATTGGGGCAGCGCGGAAATTAACCGGCCCATGACGATCGGCGACCGCCTGTGGACGGACAGCGACGCCAGAGCGGAACTGCAGGCAGGCGCTGCGGCCATTCATGTGGATTCAAAGACGGCGCTGTCGTTCCTCAATTTGGACGAGAATGCGATCCAGATGCGCATGGCGGAAGGGGTGATCAATTTCCGCGTGCGTGATTTGCGCGATGGCGAGCTGTATGAACTGGATACTCCCAATCTGGCATTTACGGTAAAGCACGCGGGAGCATTCCGCGTGGACGTGAACGAGGCCGGCGACCGAACGGCGATCACTGTTTTGCGCGGGGAAGGCGAAGTCACAGCCGGTGGGCAGACCTATACCGTGCACGAGGGCGACCGTGCCGAATTCGAGGGCACGGAAGATGTGCGCTACCAAATCTCCTCCGCTCCGGGGCCGGACAACTTCGACCGCTGGGCACAAGAACGGGATCAGCGAGGGGAGCATTCACGCTCCTCACAATATGTTTCACGCGACGTAGTTGGCTACGAGGACTTGGATGAGTACGGCACCTGGCGCGACGTACCCGACTACGGACCGATGTGGTATCCGGCCTCCGTTGGCGTGGGCTGGGCTCCCTACAGCTACGGGTACTGGAATTGGGTTGGGCCGTGGGGCTGGACGTGGATTGACTATTCGCCCTGGGGATTCGCGCCGTTCCATTACGGCCGCTGGGCGTTTGCTGGTGGAGGGTGGGGCTGGTGTCCGGGACCCAGGTTTGGCCGCTCGATTTACGCGCCGGCGCTGGTGGGGTTCATCGGCGGACGGAATTTTGGGGTGGGATTTGGTTTTGGCGGATCGGTGGGATGGTTCCCGCTGGGACCGCGTGAACCGTTTTTCCCGTGGTACCGCCACAGTTCGAGGTACGGGCGCAACGTCAACATCACGAACACGACGATTCGCAACGTGAACATACTGAACACGCACGGTTCGCGGGGGTTCAACTACGCCTACGCACGCAATGCGAATGCGGTGACGGCGACGTCGCAGCGCTCGTTTGCCAATGGTGAAGCGGTGAACCGTTCGAGGTTCCGTGTGACGCCCGATTCACTGCGCCACGCGGACGTGACGACGAGTGCTTCGGTGACGCCAACGCAGCGCGGCAGGATGGGCGGACCGAATTCCAACGTGCGCGTAAGCCGGCCTCCGGTTGGCGTGGAAAACCGGTCGGTGTTCACGAGAACGGCGCCGGCAGCCGGGGCGAGCCATCTGCCGGTACGCACAATGAGTGGGAACAGAAATATGGGCGGGCGCGGCGCGGGCTCGGCAGTGAACGCGCCAAACCGACCCATGGACTCGGCGATGAACCGGCCGATGAGCGGGGCAATGAATTCGCGGCAACATGAACTTCAAAATGACAAGCCGCGAGCGACAGCCTCGGCGAATGAGGGGCGGTTTGCGAATGCGCCGAGCCGAGATCGAGGAGCGAACTCGCCGCGAACGTGGTCCGCGCAGGGCAATGCTACAGACAATGGCAGAGCGCCCAGCGGATTCGGCCGAGGAACGGCCGCGCCCAATGTTGGGAGCAACAGCCCAAGGTCCGTTCAGGGAGACCGGCCACCTTGGGCGGGTAGGTCCAACGGAGGGGTCTCCGGCGGCGGACGCAGCGCCCGACCCGAAGGCGACGCCCGCATGGGCAACTCGCTCGGCAATAGTTCGCCGAATGACCGGCCATCGAGAGGGCAGCAGAGCGCGCCGACGAATCGAGATCGTGTCGGCAACCGCGGAAGTAGCGGGCGTTCTTACGAGCCACCGCCGTCCAGCCGGGGCTCTTCACGGCCTGCACCGCGTTATTCGGATCCCGCACGGCCCAGCTACTCGGCCCCGCGTTCGTATTCAGCGCCACCGCGAACATACTCTGCGCCACGATCGTACTCAGCCCCATCGCGAACGTACTCCGCGCCGCGTTCGTATTCAGCCCCATCGCGGACCTATTCCGCACCATCGGGTTCCGGTCGCGGCTCCAGCGGCGGTCAATCAGGCGGCGGGTCGCGTGCAGGCGGCGGAAGTTCTCCTTCGCGAGGCCGGCGCTAAGGCTCTCACCTGACTAATTGTTCGAGGCCCGCTCCGTTCGTGGAGCGGGTCTTTTTTTGGCTACAACCTGCATCCTGCCGTCGCGCGGTTTTCTCAGCGGAACAAGAGCGAGGTGAACTCGGCGAGGTTGCGGCGCCAAACCATCCAAGTGTGTCCGCCAGGCGATTGCATATCCAAGTGATGGATATCCTTGGAGGCGAGCCAGGCAAGGAGCTTGCGATTGATACCAATCAAACCATCTTCCGTGCCGCAGGAAACCCACAGCACGCGCAATTGCGCATTGGCTTTCGCGTCCAGTCCCGGGAACTGCGCGGGAAAGTCTTCCGTAATTCCACCGGAGCTGAACGCGCCGATCCAGGCAAACTGATTCAGATTGTTCAGGCCGGTAAGGAGCGCTTCAGATCCGCCCATAGAGAGCCCGGCAATGGCGCGTGAGTTACGGTCTTTTTTCGCGAGGTAGGCCGTTTCGACCTGGGGGATCACTTCGGTGAGCAGAGCTTCGCTGAACTTGGCGAAGTTGCGGTCGCGTAGCTCGGCGTGGTTGAAAGCGCCGAAACCGTGGGACACCATCTCCGGAGCGCCGTAGCCGAGCGGCATGACGACAATCATGGGCTTGGCTTTGCCTTGCGCAATCAAGTTGTCCAGGATGACGTTGGCGCGGCCGACGGCGGACCAGCCGTTGGCAAAATCGCTGAAGCCGTGGAGCAGGTAGAGAACGGGATAAGTTTCCTTCGCGCGGGGATCGTAGCCCGGCGGAGTGTAAACGAAAAAGTCACGGTCGTCGCCCACGACTCCGGACTTGTAGAGGTGCTGATGGATTTGGCCGTGGGGCACGCCGCTGATCTCCCAGGGGAGGGAAGCGGGGCCGGCAACGTGCACCTGGCTCTGCGTGAAGAGGAGGTTGGGCTTCATCAGATAGTTGGAAGGATCGATGAGAGCCACACCATCGGCGATGAAGGAGTAGCCGTAGAAATCCGGTGCGAGGGGATCGGTGGTCACGCTCCACACGCCTTGATCGTCTTTCTGCATGGGAAACGGCTTTGGCGTGCCTTCCAGAGAGAGCAAAACGACTCTGACGTTTGGCGCGCGAAGGCGGAAGGTGACGCGATTGTCGGCGAGCACCTCCGGCGACTTCAACGGCGGAGGTGGCCCCTGGGCGAAACCAGGCGCGGCTGCGAGCAAGATTAGGAGCAGAGATGCGGCGGTCGTCAAAGACAAGAAGGATGTGCGCTTCATGGCTCTCCATTGCGCGCGGATTGTTGCTTCGGGACCAACAGGGGTCCGGCGCATTGCGGATGATACCATTGCTTCACGGCAATGCAGAGCAGAGGACCATCCACCCGATCCAATCGTTCCGAAGTTCCCACCGATCGGTTCCTAACGACGTAGGCCGACCAATACTCTACCCGTTCAACTGCTTTCACGCAGCGCGCACCACAAAATACGGCTGGTTCGTCAGGTCCGGCCCGACGCCAGGGTAGAGCAACGGTTTCTCCGCACCCGACTTCAGCTCAAAATAGTACTGCAGCGGGTATTTGGAAGCCGTATAGGTTCCGGGAATCTCCGCTCGATAGTTTCCATCTTGGCTCTGCGTCTCCGCGATCTGATAACGCTCCGCCTGATTTACGTGACGATAGTACAGGCGAGCCGAAACGGGCGCGGCCCTGTGCGCGATCGAAAGAACGATCCGCAGCGGCTGACCGGGAACGAATTGAGAGGGCGGGGTGTGAGAGCATCCCGCGGAAGCGCGTAGAGGGAACGACAAGGCTTCCAGAATTGCTGCTCGGACGCGCTCCGATTGGTCCGGGCTGCTTATGACCGATTCAAGCTTCTTCGCCATGTCCGCGATGTCCGCGTCGATTGCCGGCAAGCGATCGCGCCAATGGCCGCGCTGGTGGGGCAAGGGGCCGAAGCTGATATCCGGGACATAAACGCCGTCAGCTTTCTCGGCGAACTGAGACCAACTTTCCCGCGCGCGGCGGTAGGCCTTCAACGCTTCTTCAAGCGCCGTGCGATCGCCCGACTTCTCGTGGATGGCATAGAGGATGCCGCTGCGGAGCTTTGCGGCGAAGAAGCGGCCCATCCCAACTTGCAGCTTGATGTCTATCGCCATCCTGTGAAACTCGGCGCTGCGTCCTGTGGCAACAGGGCCTTCTGCATTCGCTAGCTCGCTTGCCGCGATCTCCGCTAGGTTTTCCAGCCATTGCGCGACTTCGACAGCTGAATACTTACCGGTGCGTTCGCCGGTGAGCAGCTCGTCGGCGAAGTCCGCGATCCGCGAGAACAATTGCGGGTCGAGCGGGCTCACGTTGCCGAATACTTTCGGAGATGGAGTGTCACCGTAGGGATGTCGTTTGTTCGCATCCACCATCGGTTGGTTGACGTACAACTCGGGGCTATAAGTGTCGTTGGCCGCGGACGGCAGGTGCGCCGTGGTCACAATCGGCAGGATTTGTGTGGCGCTGGCCAAAGCCGATTCAAGGGCCGGGGCGCTGGTTTCAAACTGCTTGCGCAGGTAGCGGCGCCACGTCTCAGGTTCGGCCTCGGGATTGTAAAGCAGGCGTCCCCAAACGCGGTAGGTGTAGAGATATTTCTCCCAATCCCAGCGCGGTGCAAGAGAGGAGTCGGCATAAGCGCAGCGGCCACCGGGATTCCCTGAACCGCGGCGGCCCTTGAACGAGAGCGGCTCGAACAACTCGGCGCCGGCGCCGCCGCAAAAGCGGAAGGCGCGGGCGTGAGCCGCGGTTGTGGCCGGGTCGCCCCACAAGAGAAACCGGTGAGTGCCGGGCCAGACGCGAAACAGGATGTCGTAGGGGCGATCCTCGCGCAGGAAATCAGCGTAGCCGTAACGCGTAAAGCTTCTGGATCCGGTGCTCAGCGCGAAGAATCCTTCGGATGCGGGATTCTCTCGCGGCATCTCGAGCTCCCGAATGGCCGCTTGATGGTAGGGCATTCCCACGTGCTCGGCCCAATACTTGGGCGAAAGCTTCAAAGGCATTCCGGTTGCCAGCGCCCCATCCATCATCTTCTGGTCGAGCCCTTTCGTGTGCAGGTCGATCTCGACCTTGCGGCCGGATTGTGGCACGCCATCGAATACAGTTCTCCAGAACGAATAGCTTCCTTCTCGCACCCCGCTCTCCCCGTGAGTGCGCAACGTGACTCCACTGATGGCCGGGCACGCCCGGAGAATGGCGGCGAGGGCGTCGCGGCAATACGCGGCGTGGTTTTCCTGGGTCAGACCCGAGATCGTGTAGTTGGCGTTGGGGCTATCCTGCCACTGATAACCATGAGTCCAGATTCCAAGCTGAAAATCGATGCCGTGGGCAACCGCTTGGCGGCTGATGAATTGCAGCATCTCGAGATTGCGGTCGCGCTCCGCATCCGGCAAGTTCACCGCCTGCACCTTGTAGCCTGGCACGGACAGAAAAAATGGATAGGCGAAGAGAAAATAGGCGTCGGTTACGTTCCGCAAGAAGTCGTAGCTGATGCCGAAGGCTAGATGAATGCGGTTGAACCTCTGCGCCGCGAGCATGGAGAAGTAGGCCGGCCACATTTCACGATCGTTGAACCACGGCTTGTCTTCGACGTCACTCACGAAGAGCCGGCCGGCGCTTCGAACGGCGTTGAAAGGCTTCTCGGCCACCGCCTTCCGCATTTTCAACGCCTGAATCGGGTCATCGGCGTGCTGAATCCGATCCGTCAGCTCGAGTAGCGCGTACATCAATCCTCGCGGATCACTTCCGCATGCCAGCAGGATGGGCCGGCCCTCGTGGATCGAAGGCACCAACGCCAGGCACTCCGGTGCATCGGGGATGGCTACGGCGGCCCGCTTCAGGGTCGCCGAGGCAAGCCGCGATCTGCTTCCGGCGGCGACGATGCAGAAGTCCGAAGAGGGCGACTGTTCCATTGAGTTGAAATGCCGGACATTGATGCGGCGTTGCGCGATGGCTTGGCTCAGCGCTTGTAATGCCCAGACAACGGGCGCCGCCGAAGCCACGGGATCGGCGGGGTCCACCACGACGGACACGCCCCTCTGTGAACTTAACTGGGCGGCAACAGAGGATTCCGCACCCAAAGCACCGATGGAGAGCGCTGTCATTTGAAGAAAGTCGCGTCGAGATAGGTGGGAGGATTTCACTGGGATTTTCTTTTTTGGCATTTCCATCTCCCGTCCAATCGTGACCGCACTGTCACGACTGTGCCGTGGCGCTTACTGCTCGCGCCATGATACGGCCAGCCCCGCGAAGTTCAAAAAGGAAATGTGGGATAATGCCGCGGTGCTGCTCCGCAACTTGACGAAACGGCTGTACCGAACCGTCGGCCGCGTCTTTCCGCGGTGCTCGATGATTTCGCAGGCCATTGCGTTCAACTTATTCCTGGCCTTTTTCCCGGCGCTGCTCATCGCCGTTGGGATTGCTTCCAGCCCCATTGGCGGGCGCACCAGCCTCTACGATCTCATCACCGATATCACCAGTTTTCTGCCGCCGGGGAGTCAGCAGGTGGTATCCGAGTTCTTGGTGAAACGCGGGCCGCAAGCATGGAAATGGGCGCTGGTGGGCTGGACGGGCACACTACTGGCCGGCTCGCAAGTGATGAGGCTTATCATGCAAGGCGTGCACGTCATCTATGGCGAGGAAGACCGCATGTCGTTCTTTCATCGCCAATGGCGTGGGCTGCTCCTGCTGCTGGTGACGATCGCGCCGCTTCTGGCTGCCGCAATTCTCGGCGTGCTGGGCCGCCCGCTGCGCCACTGGCTGGCTCGCGAGTTTGGCCACCGTGGACTTTTTCACGATTCCTGGACCTTTTTGTTTCCGATTGCGGCCATTCTCCTCGGCATGCTTGCGCTGACCGTGATTTATCGCGTCGCGCGCCCCGCGGAAAGCAGCCTCCTTGACGTCATGCCCGGCGCCGTCCTCGCCACGCTGTTGTGGTGGCTGGTGGATGTGCTCTTCGGAACCTACGTCCGCAAGATGCACTATGGTGTGGTGTATGGGGGACTTGCCGCTGTCATTGGCCTACTGATCTGGATGCAATTGTCAGCCGTGGTCGTCTTTCTTGGTGCGGCTTGGAACGCCGAGCGGGCCGAAAGCCTCCGTGGCAGGGAGATGCGGCAGCGTGGCTGATACGATTGTTCACGTCGAATGCTATTCCGGCTATTGCGCCGACGAGCGCCCGTTGCGTTTCGTCCTTGCGGGAAAGACGTTTGAAGTGACCGCCGTCGAAGACCGCTGGTACTCACCGGGCGCGTCCTTCTTTCGGGTGGTGGCGTCGGATGGAAATCGCTACGTTTTGCGCCGCGACGAACCGCAGAATGTTTGGACGCTGGAAGCTTTTCGCGCGGCTGCCGGTCACGGTGGATTGCCAAAGCAGAGCAGGCAAAGGATGAATTAGTACCCGCTCGAGATCGAGGCCCTAGCTTTTGGATTCCGCCGCGAGGCTTCGCAGGACAAACCAGCAATTGGCCGGGCGCTCGGAAAGCCGCCGCATGAAATACGGGCACCAATCCGTTCCGAAGGGCACGTACACCTGCAACGCGTGGCCCGCGTCGCGAATCTCCCTCTGCAAATCGCGCCGGATGCCGTAGATCATCTGAAACTCGTACTGTTCCGGGGATAATCTCAGGCGCGAAATTTCCGCCCTCGCGTGGTCCAATAGGGCCGGATCGTGCGTCGCCAGGGCGGGGAAGAACGCGCCATGGACCGCTCCTTCGAGCAGTTTCGTGGTCAATCGGCGATAGTTGGCATCCACGTCGCTTTTCTTCTTGTAAGCGATCTTCTCCGGCTCGCGGTAAGCACCTTTCACCAGCCGAATTTTTGGCTTCAGCGGAGCCAGGCGTTCCAAGTCCTTCTCCGTGCGGTAGAGATACGCCTGCACGGCCAGCCCCACGTTGTGGTACTCCCCTTGTACAGACTCGAATATCTCCAGTGTTGCACCCGTGTACGCGCCGCCCTCCATATCCATTTCCACGGTCCGGCCGAGCGTCACCGCGCGCGCCGCAATCTCCCGCGCCAGCGCACCGCAAAGCTTCTGGTCAATGTCCAGCCCAAGCTGCGTCAGCTTGACGGAGATGTTGCCCGTCAATTGCTTCGAGTGCAGCTCGTTCACCATGCGCAGATAGCTCGCACATGCCTGTCGCGCCGCCGCTTCGGTTGTCACGTTCTCGCCCAGATGGTTCAGGCTCACGCGGTGGCCTTCCCGGCACAATTCCGCGCTCGCCGCCAGCGCTTCCTCCAGCGTTTCCCCGGCCACGAATCGCCGCGCGAAACCCCGCTTCATTCCGTGGCGCGCGATGCGGTCGGTGACGTTGCGTTTCGTCGAAAGCCAGAAGATGAAGTCCCGCACCAGCATGGGCGCTCCTTGCATCAGCCGCGGCAAGAGGATACGAGTGGGGAATCGCCGCGTCAATTACGTATCAAATTCGGCGGGGCGCTAGACCGGCTGGCGGTGCGCGCGAAATCGGCGAAGACGGCCGAAAAATGCTTCCGCGTGGACGATATCCCGCGCAATTTGTGCACGCAATTCTTCGGGGCCGCTGAATTTCTTTTCCTCGCGCAGGCGTTTCCAGAAGCGAATCTTGATGCGGTGCGGCGTCTCCGTGCCGGAAAAACCGAGCAGGTGCGTCTCCACCGTCAGCCCCGCGCCGTTAAACGTCGGGCGGTTGCCGATGTTGGTCACCGAATGAAAGCTCGTCGCGCCAAACTTGGTTTCCGTGACGTACACGCCGCGCGCGGGCCACACTTCCTGCTCGGGAACAATATTTAATGTCGGAAATGTGAACCGCCGGCCGGTTCGGCTGCCGGGAACCACACTTCCGGTCAGGACGAATGGCCGGCCGAGCAGCCGCGCCGCGTGGCTCACATCGCCGGCGCCAATTTCCCGGCGCAGGACGGTGCTGGAGACGATCTCGCCGCGAAATTCGACCGGAGGAACAATCTCAACTTCGAAACCGTGCTTCCTGCCTAGCTCGTCCAGCAGGCGAACATTTCCGGCGTGACGATGGCCAAAACGGAAATTCTCTCCCACAAGAATCGCGCGGAGACTCAGTTGCTTCACGAGAATGTCCTCGACGAACGCTTCCGGCGAGAGCTGCGACAGCTCCAGCGTAAAGGGAAGAACGACCGCGGCTTCCAGTCCATTCGCGGCGAACCAGGTCAGACGCTGTTCGTTGGTGGAGAGCCGGAGCGGCGCCAACTCCGGCCGCAAAACCTTGAGCGGCGGCGGATCGAAGGTAAGCGCGGTCGAAACCGCTTTCGTCGTGCGGGCGCGCCCCACGACGCCGCGCAAAATCGCCTGATGGCCCAGGTGGATTCCGTCGAAGTTTCCGATGGCGAGAATGCTGCCCCGTCCTGACGCGGCGTAGCGCGCCGCCCATTCCGCCTGCGAATTGAAAACTGCCAGGCTCATGCCGAAGCCACCTCAAAACTTAAGCCGTCGTAAGCAAGTTGCACGTGAGGATAACCCATCTTGATGAGCCGGGCATTGGTGTCTTCGTGGGCCAGATCGTGCGCGATGTGCGTAAACCAGGCGCGCCGCGGGCGCAGTTCCCGGACGAGAGTCAAAGCCTGCTCGACGGTTTGGTGCATGGGATGCGGCGCATCACGCAGAGCGTCGAGAATCAAATCATCGAGGCCGGACAGGAGAGGGCGCGAATCAGCCGGCAAGTCGCTGAAATCGGTGAGGTAGGCGGCGCTCCCGAAGCGGAAGCCGAAGACGTTGATATCGCCGTGGCGCGCCGCGACCGGTGAGAACGAGGTGCCAAGTACCTCGAAGGGACCCGTCACGACGTGGAGTGAGACTCGGGGAACGGAACTGAGCTTCGGGGCGTCATCAAAGGCATAGGCAAAAACGCGCCGCAGAATATCGAACGTCTCCTGCGAAGCATAAACGGGAATCGCGGCCTTCTGCCGGATGTTGAATGGACGAATGTCGTCGAAGCCGAGAATATGGTCGGCGTGACCGTGGGTGAGCAGAATAGAGTCCACGCGATCCAGCCCGGCGCGCAGCGCCTGCTGGCGAAAATCGGGCGTGGTGTCAATCACCGCGTTCTGGCCGTCGCGTGACAATAAAATGGACGGGCGCAGCCGCTTGTCTCGCGGGTCGCTGGAATGGCAAACGCTGCATGGGCAGCCCAGCGTGGGAACGCCCATCGAGGTTCCGGAACCCAGGACCGTCAATCGCAGGGGAGTGGAAGACATGCCTGAAGAGTACGCTGAAGCGGCGATGATGCTCAATCCGGCGTCGGGCTAACCCCGCGCTTTTGCTTGCGCCTGAACGGCCTTTGCCGCAGCCTTCGAGATTTCCAGGTACGTCATTTTCAGTTTGCCGGCCAGATCAACCAGAAGCTCTTCCTCTTCGGGCGCCAGGTTGCCTCGGGTCTTTTCGTGCAGAGCGTCCAGCATATCAATGAGCTCGCGGGCGGCGTCGGGATCCACCACGGGCTGGCCGGTGCGCGGATCGGCATAGGCGCCCAGCACCATGGCGGCGTTGCTGCCCAGCAGCCGGACCAAATTCTCAAACGCCGGGGAGCGAGGCGATGGATCCGCATGAAGCGGCGGCGCGGCTGGAGGCGCCTCGGGCGCCGATGGTGCGGGTTTCACCTCTTGCTTGGCCGCAACTTCCTCCTCGCGGCGGCGCGCTTGCTCGACCGCTTCCTGGCGCAATTCGCCCTCGGCGGTGAACAGCCGGCGGTCTATGACGCGAAATTCTTCTTCTTTCTTCTGTTCGGACAAGTAGGAACCTCGGCGATTATTCTCTCGATGAGTTTAACATCGGGTGATGAGTTTGGGTAGCCGGGCGCGTCTCTCGGTCCTCTTGGGAGCTTGCCAAGCGAAAATACGCGCCGTAAAGTGGAACGTTCGTATCACCAGCACAAACCTTCATGGCCACTCGCCTCACGACCCCGCGCAAGAAGAAAAA
>JBGPGF010000069.1:0-13895 GCA_041483755.1 Terriglobia bacterium
CATGGCCTTTTCGCCGCCGGAGAGCAGTAGAATGTTTTGCAGGCGCTTGCCCGGCGGCTGCGCCACGATGTCAATGCCCGCATCGCCGGAGCTGTCCGGCTCGGTGAGGCGCATCTCGCCGGTGCCGCCGCCAAAAATAGCGTGGAAGGCTTCGGCGAAATTGGCGTTGATGAGGGCGAAGGCCTGCTCGAAGCGCACGCGGGAGACTTCGTCCAGCTCCTTGATCGCTTGTTGCGTGTCGGCGATGGATTGCAGCAGGTCGTCGCGCTCGCGAGTTAAGAAGTTGAAGCGCTGGTCGCACTCGTTGAACTCCTCGAGGGCCATCATGTTGACGGGACCCATGGCCTCGATGCGCGACTTCATCTCGCGGTAATTCGTTTCGGCAATCGCGAGCTCTTCGCCGGTCAGCAGGGCAGCTTCCTGCGCGATGAGGTCTTCGGGATGCGCGTTCACCTCGGCGAGGCAGGTTTCGCGCAGGTGCTGGCGGTCGGAATCATTCCGCGCGTGTTCAATCTCGACTTTGCCGCGCTCTTCCCGGAGTGCGGCGAGCGTCTGCCGGCCCGTGCGCAAGTGATCTTCCGTTTGTGTGACGCGGGTCCGCGCCGCCTCCCACTCCTGTTCGAGATCGCGCTGCCGCGTTTCCAGCCGCAGCCTTTCCGCGCGGAGGCCATCGAGCTGCTGCGCTAGGTCTTCGCTTTGCCGCGCGAGGCCCGCGATCTCTTCTTCGACGCTCGTCTGTTGCAGCCGCATCGCGGATTCGCGCCGCTCGATCTCCTGGCGCTCTTCCTCCAAACGCACTGCCAGCGCTTCGGCTGCAGCAAGCCGTTCGGTAAGCGCGGCCTGCTCGGCGCGTGCGCGCGCCAGCAACTCTTGTTCGGTCAGAAGGGTTTGCCGCAACGCGACCAGCTCCTCGGCGAGGCGTGTGCTTTCAGTGTCGGCGGCGGCGCGGTTAGCGGCGGCGGCAGCGTGCTCCGATTGGGCGCGCGCGGCGCGCTGCTGCGCGCTTTCCACGTCGCGGCGGATGCGCGCGAGGTCGTTCTGGCACACGGTCAGGTCCAGCCCCAGGCGGGCTAGTTCGCCCTGCATCTGTTCGTGGCGATGGGTCGCGGTAAGCACGGCGCGCTCCGCTTCGCGCTGGCTGACGGTGGCTTGTTCAAGCGACTGTTCCGTGGTGCGCAGCTCCGCAATGATTTGATCGAGCGAGGTTTGCACCTCGGCCGCGTGGCGTTCCACATGGAGCAGCTCCGACTCCAGAGCGCGCAACTCCCGCTTCATCCCCAGCGGCCCCGCCACGTCCCGACGCCCGCCGCTGACCATGCGGCCCTGATAGCAAGTGCCGTCGGAGAGGACAAACGCATACTGCGGATATTCGCGCGCGAGTTTTTCCGCGGCGGCGGCGCTGTCGGTCAAAAACGCCGAGCGCAGCCGCGGCAGAAACTGCTTGGCCGCTTTGCCGAGCGGGTCGCGGAACTCAACGAGCTTGTCCAGTCGGGAGACGACGCCCTCTTCGGCGCGGAAGGGAATAATCGGCTCGTACTCGGCAAGCTTCAGATTGTGCAGCGAGTCCACGAAAAACGTGGCGCGGCCGCCCACTTCGTTGCGCAGCATGGCGATTCCGGCGCGCGCGTGATCGAATGTCTCGACGACGACGTATTCCAGCTCGTCGCTCAAGAACTGCTCGATGGCTCCTTCGAACTGCTCTTCCACCTCCGCGTAGTCCGCCAGGACGCCGACGGCGCGGAACGCATCGCCCTTGCGGCTTTCGTTGGCGGCGAAAAGCTTTTGCACCGCTTCGGCGGTGTAGGAGCGGTCGTTCATGATCTGCTGGAGTGTTTCGCGGCGCGCGCGCAGGCCCGCCAGCGCGTCGCGCATGGATTCAGACTCGGCATTGGTCTGCGACTGCTGCTGCCGCAGGCCGGCGATCTGCGTTTGCAACTGAGCCGCCTGCTGCACGAACTGTCTCAGATTGCCGCCCGCCGCTTCCAAGTCCATCGCAGCGCGTTCGGCATCATCGCGCACTTGCAGGGACGACTCGAGCAAAGTGGATTCCTGTGATTCGAAGCGCCGGAGCGCTTCGCTCTGGTGAAGGAGCGCTTCCTCGGCCTGCCGCTGTTCGCCATGCAGGCGCATGAGCGCCTCCGCGGCTTCCGCCGAGGAGCGCCGAAGCATTGCGATGCGATCCTCGGCGTGCTGCGATTGCCCGGCAAGTGAATGGCCGCGCGCACCAAGCTCTTCCACGCGCGCGTTTCGCACCGCGGCCTCTTCGCGCAACGCCGCAACCGATTGCTCTTGCGCGGTGGCGCGCGTCATCCACTCGGCCGTCTGCCCGGCAGCCTGCGCGGCCTCCGCGGCGATTTGCTGCCCGCGGGCTTCAAGCTCATCCTTGCGCTGACGGTTGAACGCGATGCGGTTTTCCGCGCGGTCGAGTTCTAGGGCCGTCAATCCGAGGTGGTTCTGGCTCTGGCGCAGCTCGGCGTCCAGCTCGTAAATGCGCTGATTCAGGCGGTCCTGCTCCTGCTCCTGTTGCTGGAGGCTGGTGGCGCTCTCCGCTTCGGTGTGCGCCAGCGCGGCAAGTTGTTCCGAGAGGCGATCCGCTTCGCCGTCCAGCTCGCGCGCTTTGCTGGCCAGCACCTGGCGGATGATCCCGCGCATCTGGTCGCGAAGTTCGGAGTAGCGCCGCGCCTTGGACGCCTGGCGCTTCAGTGAGCCGAGCTGCTTCTCGACCTCGACGACGATGTCGTTCACGCGCGAGAGATTGACTTTCGAGGATTCGAGCTTCGCTTCGGCCAGCCGCTTCTTCGTTTTGAACTTGGTGACGCCCGCGGCTTCTTCGATGATGGCGCGGCGCTCCATCGGCTTGCTCGAAAGGATCAGGCCGATGCGGCCTTGTTCGATGATGGCGTAGGTGTCCGGCCCAAGGCCGACGCCCATGAACATATCCTGAATGTCGCGGAGGCGCCCCACGCGGCCATTGATGAGGTATTCGCTCTGGCCGGAGCGGTAGAGGCGGCGGCTCACAACGACTTCGCCGGGCCGCGCCACCAGCGTGGGCTTGTCCGAGCCTTTCTTGCGGCGCTTAGATTTTTCACTGTCCTCGGCGGGCGCGTCGGCGGCAAGCTCCGACAGCTCCGCCGTCGCTGCATCAAAGGGTACCAGCGCTTCGCCGGAATCCGCAGTCAGAAGCGCAATGGAATCTCCGTCCGTGGCTTGGGCCTCGAGGACAAAGCGCGCCGCCTCGGCCAATTCGGGGTCTTCGAGAGTGATGGTTACTTCGGCGAGTCCCAGCGGAGGCCGCTTCACCGTGCCGTTGAATATGCAATCGGCCATGCGCTCCGCGCGCAGGGATTTGTGACTTTGCTCGCCGAGGACCCAGGAGATGGCGTCCACCACGTTGGACTTGCCGCAGCCATTGGGGCCGACGATGCAAGTGATCCCGCTGCCGCTGAACGTCACCGTCGTCCGCTCACAGAACGACTTAAACCCCGTGATTTCCACTTTTCTTAGCTTCAGCAATGTGGGCCCCTTTACGTCCCGGATCGCGCCGCGATAATCAGCGAGGCGTATCGCGAAGAGAGACAACCTTTATTTCCCCAAGTGGAGGGTATTTCGAGCGACAAGTCAACCGGGCTGCGGTTGACACAGAAAACGTTTGGCAGGTTCCCGATCAGAGGCCCAGCCGCCTGGCGCATGGATGGCGGTACGGAAAAAAACAGTAGCATGAAGTTTCCAGGCTGTAAAGAACTACGCAACCCGTGGGGGTTCCTAAGGCGCAACCACAACGGAGGATTCGCTTGGAGGGGAAGGTCTTTAGGGCGAGGCTAGTACTAGAACTCTGATGTTGTCCCGGCCATCCCGGCCCGGAAGAGGTGCAATAGTGTCGGTCAGAACTCAACTGCGGCTTGTCTTTGGCGTCGCGACTTTTTTTCTGCTGATCGCAATGTCTTCCAGTTTGGCGCAGACGAGCCAGAAGAATCGGATTCTGCGAGCTATTGATAGCGGAGAGGCGGTTGCGCTGATGGGTCATCTGCACCCACTGGCGCGCCCTGAGTTTGACCGAGGCGCGGTCGCGCCCGCATTCCCCATGGCGAATTTGGCGCTGCATTTCCGCATGACTGACGCGCAACAAGCGGCTTTGGACAAGCTGTTGAGAGATCAACAGGACCCGGCATCGGGCGTCTACCACAAATGGCTCACGCCAGAGCAATTTGCCGATCGCTTTGGTCTGAGTACCGATGACATCAATCGGATCGTTGTTTGGATGCAATCTCAAGGGTTTCATGTTGAGGATGTGGCGCGGAGCCGGAACTCGGTCACTTTCAGCGGCACCGCGGCTCAGCTTCAACAGGCATTCCGGACCGAGATCCACCATTTCAACGTGAACGGCGAGTTGCACTACGCTAGCGCCTCAGAGCCTGCGATTCCATCGGCCCTGGCCGGCATAGTCCTGCGGATTCGCGGGCTGGATGACTTCCGGCCCAGGCCGAAAGGACTTCATTTCTCGCGCGGCCACAACCTATTGGCAGTCTCGCGGTATACGATCGGCAGTCCCGCGAGCCACTTCATCTCTCCAGACGACTTCGCCACAATCTACAATGTGAAAGCTCTTTACGCCGCTGGATCGGATGGCACAGGACAGAAGATAGCCGTCATGGGGCAAACGAATATTCAGACGTCGGATATTGACCGCTTCCGTTCTTTGTCCGGGCTCTCCGTCAACACTCCGCAGGTGATTCTCACGGGCACGGATCCCGGCAGCAACACCACCGACCTGCCGGAAGCCGATCTCGACCTCGAATGGTCGGGAGCGGTAGCCAAGAATGCCCAAATCATTTACGTGAATTCAACGAACGTTTTCACTTCGCTGCAGTTTACGGTACAAAACAACCTTGCCCCGGTTATCAGCATTTCGTACGGCCTCTGTGAAGCCCAGATTTCAAACCTCAATTTGCTGGCTCTCAACCTGCTGGCCCAGCAGGCCAACGTGCAGGGCCAAACGATCCTGGCTTCCTCCGGCGACAGCGGCGCCGCCGACTGCGATTTTCAGGTCGCTTCGGCCACGCAAGGCCCGGCGGTGGACGTTCCTGCAAGCATTCCAAGCGTCACCGGCGTCGGCGGAACGGAATTCAGCGCGGATGTGGCGAACCCGAACACATACTGGAGCAGCACGAACAACGGCTCCAACGGTTCCGTGCTCGCCTACATCCCGGAAACTTCCTGGAACGACCCGCCCTCGGGCCCAAGCCCGCAGATTGCGGCTTCCGGCGGAGGAGCGAGCACCCAATTCACGAAACCCATCTGGCAAACTGGCACTGGCGTTCCGACGGATGGGGCGCGCGACGTGCCCGACATTTCCTTCAGCGCTTCGGCGAGGCATGACGGCTATCTGGTCTGCACAAGCGGGAGCTGCGTGAACGGTTACCTAGATGGACTAGGCCAACTCATGGTCGTCGGTGGCACGTCGGTGGCCACGCCAGCTTTTGCCGGCATCCTCGCGCTGATCAACCAGCTGACAGTGTCCACCGGCCAGGGGAACATCAATCCGACGCTCTATCAGCTTGCGGCATCGAACCCGAGCGCGTTTCACGACATCGCCACGGGCAGCAACATCGTGCCCTGTACTTCCGGCTCGACCGGATGCCCGGGCAGCGGCTCGTTCGGTTTCTCCGCGGGAACGGGATACGACCTGGTTACGGGTCTGGGCAGCGCGGACGCTTTCGCACTCGCTTCCATCTGGCCGGCATTAGGAGGCGGAGGAACTCCCGACTTCAGCATCAGCTCCGCGCCCGCTTCCGTAACGGTTGCGTCTGGTTCGACAACCACAACTACCTTGACCTTGACGGCGGCGAATGGGTTTACGGGAACAGTCAACTTCACGTGCACTCTTCCAGCCCCGTTCATTGCCAGCGACTGCACCGTCAGCCCCGCCAGCGTCAACACGTCTGGTACAACAACGCTAAATATTGGCACCGCAAGCGCGTTCCTTGTTGCGCCGCGCACGCGTTGGTTTATCTTCCCGCACAACCCAAGCCCTGTTATTGCGGTGCTTTGTCTGACCATGCTCTTTGGTGTGGCAGCGGCTGCGAAGTTCTTGCGGCCTGGCGGGGTCCATGGAAGGCGCGCCGCAGTTGTGGTTTGTATGTTGCTGCTGGTCATCGCCGGTTTCGGAGCGGCCGGTTGCAGCCACTTTATTCCCCCCAACAGCTCGGGCGGTGGATCAGGCACGAATGTGCCGTCGGGCACTGCTGCCAACGCCGTAGTGACGGCGACGAGCGGTTCGCTCATCCATTCCACGGTGGTGTCGGTCACTGTCAATTAGAGGGCGACGGGGGACAGCACGTTTCGAAGGGCCTCACGCACGGCGTTTGTCGAGCCCCGCAAGGGCGGGGTCCAGGCGTTCCAACTCCTGACGAACGGAGTAGAGTTACCATTGGCAATCGCACTCGACTGAAAACCTTCTGCTCCGGAAAATGCCCTCGGGACCTCACGATGGCAGGTATGCGGGAACTCCTCAGCAGCTTGCCTCGAATTGCGCAGGTTCGGATGGGTCGGCTACAATCGTCGGTTCGCGTGTGACCGCGAACGCGCACCGGGCGACCATGGCCGAAATCATTCTCCACAACACGTACAGCGGGAAGAAGGAGCCGCTGGTTCCGTTGACACCGGGCGGGGTGCGCATGTACACGTGCGGGCCGACGGTGTACGACTTTGCGCACATCGGCAATTTCCGCACGTTTGTGTTTCAGGATGTGCTGCGGCGTTTCCTTCAGCTTCGTGGCTACCGCATCAGGCAGGTGATGAACCTGACCGACGTGGACGACCGTATCATCGCCAATGCCGCGGCCGCGGGCGTGAGCATCCGCGACTACACCGAAAAATATGTCCAGGCGTTTTTCGCCGATTGCGCCGCCCTGAGCCTCGAATCGCCGGAACACTGGACTCGCGCCACCGATCACATTGAGGACATGGTGAAGTTGATCGAGCGCCTGAGCGAAAAGTCGTTCACCTACGCGAGCGACGGCTCGATCTATTACCGCATCGCGAAGTTTCCCAACTACGGCAAGCTCTCGAAGATTGATGTCAGCGGCATCCAGCCCGGCGCGCGCGTGGACGTGGACCGCTACGAAAAGGAGAGCGCGCGCGACTTCGCCCTGTGGAAGGCGCCCAAGCCGGGCGAGCATTTCTGGGAGACGCGCGTTGGCGCGGGGCGCCCCGGCTGGCACATCGAATGCTCCGCCATGGCCATGAAGTATCTGGGCGAGACGCTGGACATTCATACCGGCGGAGTGGATTTGGCCTTCCCGCATCACGAAAATGAAATCGCGCAGTCGGAAGGCGCGACGGGCAAGCCGTTTGTGCGCTGCTGGCTCCACGCGGAGCACCTGCTGGTCGAAGGCGAGAAGATGTCGAAGTCGCAAGGCAACTTCTATACGTTGCGCGACCTCTTCGCCAAGGGATTCAAGCCGTCTTCGATGCGGTTTTTGCTCGCCAGCGTGCCCTACCGCCGCCAGCTCAACTTCACGTTTGACGGGCTGCGGCAGGCTGCCAGCTCCGTGGAGCGTCTGCGGAATTTTGTCGCGCGACTCAACGAGCAGAAATTTCCGGAGGGCAAGCAGCCCGCGATGGCCGCGCGCGTTCGCCAGTCCGAGGAGGAGTTTGACGCCGGCCTCGCCGACGATTTGAACACGGCCCAGGGGCTCGCCGCGGCGTTCGACCTCATCCGCGAAGCGAACATCGCCATGGACAAAGGAGAATTTCGCCGGGAGGATGCCGCGCCGATCCAAGCGTTCCTCGCAAAGTTCGATCGCGTGTTCGCCGTTCTGGAGGACGATGATGCCGCGAAGCTGCGCGCGCTCGGGTACGGCAGCCGCGCCGGCGAGCTGGCGGATGCGGAAGTGGAAGCGCTCGTCGAGGACCGCAACGCCGCACGCCTGCGGCGCGACTTCGCCGCCTCCGATCGCATTCGCAAAGAGCTTGCAGACCGTGGTATAATTCTCGAAGACACAAAAGATGGCCGTGTCCGTTGGAAACGCAAATGAAATCCATTCTCCATAACGCTCTTTGCCCTGCCCACGTCCTCCCGGCCGATCTCCGGCCGAATCTTTTTAGCGCAGCCTAAGTCCCTTTTCCCAGTAAGCCTCTGGTGGTGTGAGCGTTTTGCGCCAGCGGCCACCCGCAGCCTTTCCTCCGCCCATTCCATGCGGAGTTTTCCTTTGGAGGAAACGAGATGATTGCCTCAGCGGAATTGAAGCTTCCCCGGCTCGTGACGGCCTTGCCCGGTCCGAATGCGAAGCGCGTCGTGGCCCAGGATGCGAGGTTTGTTTCGCCCTCTTATACGCGGGACTATCCCCTGGTCGCCAAGCGCGGCCGCGGCGCGATGATCGAGGACGTGGATGGAAACGTGTTTCTGGATTTTGCCGCCGGCATCGCTGTTTGCTCCACCGGACACTGCCACCCGAAGGTGGTCGAAGCCATCCAGAAGCAGGCTGCCGAACTCATCCACATGTCCGGGACGGACTTCTACTATGAGAGCCTGCCGCAGCTTGCCGAACGGCTGGGAAAGACGGTGGCCGGAGCAGAAGGCAAGCGCGTTTACTTTGGCAATTCCGGCACAGAGGCCGTCGAGGCGGCGATCAAACTCGCGCGGTATTCGACGGGCCGCGACAAGCTCATTGCCTTCTACGGTTGTTTCCACGGCCGCACCATGGGCTCGCTTTCGCTCACCGCGTCGAAGTCCATCCAGCGGAAGGGATTTGGCGCGATGCTCTCCGGCGTCGAGCACATACCTTATCCATATGCCTATCGGTGCGCGCACGGCCACACCGCCGAAACCTGCGGCGCGGAGATTCTCGAAACGCTCGAACGCGATATCTTCAAGCGGCTATTCGATCCCGAGGACGTTGCGGGAATCATCATCGAGCCCATTCAGGGCGAAGGCGGCTACGTTCCCGCGCCGAAATTCTTCCTGCAGGAGCTCCAGCGCATCTGCCGCCAGCACGGCATCCTGCTCATCGTGGACGAAGTGCAGTCCGGCATGGGGCGCACCGGAAAATGGTGGGCGCACGAGCATGCCGGGATCGAGCCGGACATAGTCTGCAGCGCGAAGGGTATTGCTTCCGGCATGCCTCTGGGCGCGGTGATCGCTCGCGCCAGCGTGATGAATTGGAAGCCGGGCGCGCACGCCTCTACCTTTGGCGGAAACCCCGTGGCCATCGCGGCGGCATTGGCCACCATGGACTTGCTCGAATCGCAGTACATCGAAAATGCCGGGCGCATGGGCGACTACCTCTTTGGGCGGATGACAGATTGGCCCAAGCGGTTTCAGAATGTAGGAGACGTGCGCGGCCGTGGATTGATGATCGGAATCGAAATCGTCCGCGACCAGCGCACCAAGGAAAAGGCGACGGATCTGCGCAACAAGATCGTGGGCCTGGCTTTTCACAAGGGGCTGCTGCTTCTCGGCGCCGGGGACACTTCACTCCGGCTGTCACCACCGCTGCTCATTGACGAGGAGCAGGCCGACTTCGCCGTGCGGACGCTGGAAGAATGCTTTAGCGACGTCGAGAAGGGCTGAAGGCGGACGCTTTGAGACGTAATCGAGTTTACCCCGGGCAGTAAGTGCGGTGCGATCCCGTGGCCGTCGCTGGAAGACTTAGAGAGTCCGGCGACGGCCACGGGATTCTTGTTTATACTGCGGCTCACGGGGCAGTCCCGGCTACCGCCATGCCTTTATTCTCGCGTCTGATGTTTCAAGCGATTCTGTGGGCTTCGCGCCGAGGTTTGCGTGACGAGCCGCCCGTGAAGCGCCCCGCAGCTTCATTGCCGCATCCCAAGCGAGAGCAGGCGCGCCAGACCGGCGTGCGTGGAGAAACCTACGCGTACTGGTATCTGCGGCGTCACGGTTACGTGCTGGTGGCCAGGAACTACATGCCGCCGGGCGCGAAGGGCGAAATTGATCTGATCGGCTACGACGGCGCGACGCTCGCTTTTGTGGAGGTGCGCACCAGGACCGCGCGGCATGAGCACACCGCTTTGCCCGAGCTGAGCGTTACCTCGGAAAAGCGCCGCGTCCTGGTTCGCACCGCGCAGCGTTTTCTCTCCGAGCGGCGCGTGAAGGAAACTCCGGTGCGCTTCGACGTCCTGGCCATCGAGAATCGCCCCGGCCTGTCACCGCTGGTGCGTCTGCACAAGAACGCTTTTGATGTCTGATGCGAAGATTTCCTTCTTGAAACGGTTCACAAGCCCCCGTGTCGCGGTACAATTGCCGCAACGGGGCGCCTTCCCCGTCTTTAATCCCAGGGCGCGCTTGAGGAGGAGTCTTTGCCGGAGCTGAGAAAAGATCCGATCACGGGCCGCTGGGTGATCATTGCCACAGGCCGCGCCAAACGCCCCAACGAATTTGTCCGCGAGAGCGTCATTCCCCAGAACAAGGGAATCTGCCCTTTTTGTTACGGATACGAATCGCGCACACCGCCGGAGATACTCGCGTATGGACGAAATGGCGGCAGCGCGAATTCGCCTGGTTGGAAGGTTCGCGTGGTCCCCAACAAGTTCCCCGCGCTTGGCATCGAGGGTGATCTAAACAAGGAAGGCGAAGGCCTTTTCGACAAGATGAACGGGATTGGCGCGCACGAGGTCATTGTCGAGAGCCCCGAGCATATCGCTTCGCTCGCCACGCTGCCTGAGCGCGCGGTGGAAGACGTTCTGTGGGCCTACCGCGACCGCATGCTGGACCTCAAGAACGACAAGCGCTTTCGTTACGTGCTCATCTTCAAAAATCATGGGGAAGCGGCCGGCGCCACACTCGAGCATCCGCACTCGCAATTGATTGCGCTGCCCATCGTGCCCAAACAGGTGCGCGAAGAGGTGGATAGTTGCTGGCACTACTATCACGAAAAGGAGCGCTGCATCTTCTGCGACATCATCCGGCAGGAGCAGGACTCGGGTGAGCGAATCATCGCCGCCAACGATCACTTCGTCACCTTAGCGCCTTACGCGCCGCGGTTTCCTTTTGAGATCTGGATTCTGCCCAAGGCGCATGGTTCGGCCTTCGAGAACAACCAGAGCCCCATCTACGCCGCGTTGGCGCGCATGGTGAAGAGCGCGCTCATGCGCCTCGACGCCGTTCTGGACCGCCCGGCCTTCAATCTGATGATTCACACCTCGCCCATTGGTGAGGAGACCAGCGACCACTACCACTGGCACATCGAGATTATTCCCAAGCTCACCAAGATTGCTGGCTTTGAGTGGGGCACCGGCTTCTACATCAATCCCACCCCGCCCGAGGAAGCGGCGCGGTTCCTCCGCGAGGCGCAGATTCCGGTTTCCTCGTAAGTCCGCGATTTGCAGGCGGCTCTCTGCCCCTTGTAAAACACGGAAGATTCTGCGCGATATCCCTTCGCCGGCGAAACGATGACTTGTTCGGCGGGTGGCGGCATGCCACCATCTTTGGATATACTCTGAAAGTTTGGCGCGGTACCCAAGTGGCCCAAGGGAGAGGTCTGCAAAACCTCCATTCGTGGGTTCGAATCCCACCCGCGCCTCCATCGTTTCCAAGTACCAAGGACGGTTGAGTGCCGGTGGCGCAGTCAATGCCAGGCCATCCAGGTGACCCCAAGCTTTTCCACCGCAGGCTGAATCACTCTCTCCAGGAGGCTGCCAACACGTAGGTTCCCCTTGCCCTCATCCCTATAATTATATTGTCATACCTTATTCAACAGAGTTTTACTTGACATAGGACGTTACAATATTATATACAAGGCCGCGGCTCGGATCAAAGCGGGACCTGGCCTCTTCGTCCAGAGAGAAGGCGCTGCACATGGGCTCACGTTCTGTCGTGGAGGTTTCGCATGAGATTTATTGCTGGTTTGTCGTCTCTGTGTTCCAAATCTCGCGTTTCGGCTTTCGCGATTCCTTAGCTTCCAGTCCTCTCCCTTTTCTTCTGTGGGACTGCCCTCGTTCCGATAGGCAAAGCACAATCCCGGCAGACGGTGCCAACTCCGCCGCCACCGCCTCCGACGAAGCAGGTAATCTATGCGCCTGTTTCCGGGATCGAAGAGTTTTCCAACCGGGAGATTGAAATAGCGAATCGCAGCAATCAGGAGATACCTGCGACGGTGACCGTTTTCTCCGCCGAAGGCAAGCCGTTTCCTTCCACCGCGATCACGCTTGGCAGCGAAGAGATCCGGCGGATGGATATTAGGAGTCTCCTTCCGCGTGCGGATGGTTCAGAATCTAGCCGTCGACGCACGCTCGGATCGCCGTGGAAGTCATCGCTGGTCCGGTGGCCGTTGCCGCCCAAGTAACGCTAAGCGGCTTTCGCGGCGGCTTCGCCAACATTGATGCCATTCTTGCCGGGGACATGATGTTCATGTCGAGCAAGGCAGACGCTGTTTGGTGGGAGCCGGACGGCGGCCGCTCGTTCTTGGTTCTGGGCAATTCCTCCGCCGAGCCCATCCGTGCCGAACTCACCTACGGCTCGGGCGCGCGGCAAACCGTGGACCTCGCAGCCAACGCCACGGTCATTCAGCCGATACCGCGAGACCATGGAGAAGAAAGCGAGAGCCGTGCAGCACAGATTCAGTCAGTGCATGCGGTAGGCAGCGGCATGGCGGGAACTCTCCGCCTCACCGGCTACACCGTTTCCGCCCGCAATGGCTTTCTGGATGTCATTCGTGTTTATGATCCCATGATCAGCAGCGAATCGGTGATGTATGGAAACGGATTGCATTTCTCCGGCGCGACGAATCATCTTGTGGTCAAGAATCTCACGCAAAGTCCCATTAAGGTGTGGGGCACAATCTATCCGCTCAACACCGATGCGTCTGCCAAGACGGTGGCGATTCCCACGAAGTCACTCGCCGCCAATGCCTCCGCCGAGCTGGATTTACCCGCCGCGGATGAATCCCTCAATGACGCAGCGATCAAGCTCGAAACCTCCGGCCCACCAGCCTCTTTCGTGGCCAGCTACGTGAGTCACGACCGCAATAACCAAATAACGCGCTCGATGCCCTTCAAAGACATCAACGACGCAGGCAACGTCACGGGCGGCTATCCGTGGCGATTGGATGGCAACTTTGAATCCAAGACCTACATCACAAACGTGAGCAAGGTCCGCGCGGCATTCGGCGCGTTCCTTGCTCCCAAAGGCGGGAATCGTTACGTGATCGACACGCATTACCTGGAACCCGGCGAAACCGCCATCATCGACTTCCGCAAAATCAGGGACGGGCAGATTCCCGACCGCGACGGCGTGAAGGTGCCCAAGGGCGTAAAATTCGGCGAGGTGCAGTGGTTTCCGCTCTTTTCCAAGGGCGCGCACAACCTCATTGGCCGCACCGAAATCATCGACCGTTCGTCGGGCATCGCCAGCAGCTTCAGTTGCGGCGGATGCCCCTGCTCTCCCTATTCCGGCAGCGCCTGGCTCACGCCTTACTCCGTGTCCCTAGCGGTCGGCGGGACCGCCAGCATCATAGCCCGAGCCCACCAAATTGATCCCTGCTACATCGATCAACTGCCAGATTACACCATACATCCGTTCTCTTGGTCCGCTCCTAGCTTCATTACATTGACCACTGGCGGTTCCTCTTCCACGCTGACCGCCGTAGCCCCCGGCTCCGGGTCGTACTGGACGCCGTATAGCGATGACCAGTGGGTCTACAATCCGTACATGAATCCGGCATGCCAGGACTTCGGTCCGCTGCCCCTCAACCCCACCGGCTCCGCCACCGTCAGGCCCACGGTGACCATTGATTCTTTGTCACCGAATCCCATCGCAACCGGCAGCACGGCCAACGCACATATCACGGTAACTCCATCAACGAACACAACGCTCACAATAAGTAGCCAGGGCACTGGGAGGGCCACATTTGGTACAAGCGGCAACACGACGATCCAGA
>JBGPGF010000070.1:0-13869 GCA_041483755.1 Terriglobia bacterium
CGGAGATGGTCCGCCGCATCAGCAACATGGTGAGTGTGAGTTACACGCGCCAGAAGGAGCCGCTCGGCCTGGGCCACGCGGTTCTGGTCGCGCGTGACCTGGTCGGCAACGAACCGTTCGCGGTGCTTCTTGGAGACGTCATCATTCCCGGCGACCACCCCGCGACAAAACAGCTCGTCGAAGTTTACGAAGCCACCGGCATCGGCGCCATCGCCGTCGAGGAAGTTCCGCGCGAGAAAACGCATCTCTACGGCATCGCCGCGGGCGATCCCGCGTCCCTGCCGCCCTGGGGACAGCGGCTTCTTCGTATCCGCGATCTTGTCGAAAAACCGAAACCCGAAAAGGCGCCCTCGAATCTCGCCATCACCGGGCGGTATGTTTTGCCGCCGGAAATATTTGAATGCCTCGAGCGAACCAAGCCCGGCGCAGGAAATGAAGTCCAGCTCACCGACGCGCTGCGCATCCTCGCGCAGGAGCGCGGCCTCTGGGCTTACATTTATGAGGGAGTTTCCTACGACGCGGGCGACAAGCTCGGATTTCTGAAGGCCACCGTCGAAATTGCGCTGCAGAATCCAGAATTCAGCGCCGAGTTTCGAGCGTATTTGAAGAGTCTCAAGCTGTAGCCGCAAATGAACGGCTCACTTTTTCTTGGCGGCGGGACTTGCAGATTTCGGTGCGTCTTTCGAGACGGCCTCTTTCGTCTCTTTGGCGCCCTTCGTTTCCTTCGTCTCCGCGCCGTCCTTCGGCGCGCTTTTTGCCCCATCATCGCCGGATGGCTTTTTCGCGTAGTCGTTTATATACCATCCGGAACCCTTAAACTGAATCGCAGGGGCGGAGGCCATGCGCTCGACTTTACCGGCGCAATGCGGGCATTTTCTCAAGTGCGGCCCCGAGTGTTTCTCGATACGTTCCGTTTGCCGGCCGCACTTCACGCATTTGTACTCGTACAGGGGCAATTCACATCCTCCTCGGCAGCTCCCAAAACTAAATGATATCACGCAGCCTGCCCAAACAGCCGCGTGCTAAACTCGTGTGTCGATGTCCCGCGAAGATTCATCCCGGAGCGATGCGCGTGAAGCCCCTGGCGGATGCTTGTTTCTTGTCGGCACGCCCATCGGCAATTTGGAAGACATCACTCTGCGCGCGCTGCGTATCCTGCGCGAGGCCGATCAAATTGCCTGTGAGGACACGCGGCACACGCGCAAGCTGCTGGATCACTACGAAATTCAAAAGCCGCTGGTGAGCTACCACGAGCACAATGAAATGACGCGCGCCTCGGAATTGCTCATCGCACTCGAGCAAGGCGCAAAGATCGCGCTGGTGACGGATGCCGGAACGCCCATGGTTTCCGATCCCGGCTACCGCCTGGTTACGCTGTGCCTTCGCCACCAGATTCCGGTGGTGCCTGTGCCGGGCCCCTCGGCGCTTCTGGCCGCTCTATCCGGCGCGGGAATGCCCTGCGAGGAGTTTGTCTTTGCGGGCTTTTTGCCGGCGCGGCAAGGCGAGCGCCGGCGCGCGCTCGAGCACCTTCGCCTCGAAGAACGCACCATCGTTCTCTACGAAGCGCCGCACCGCGTGGCGGACAGCCTGGCGGATGCTTTGGAGGTTCTGGGCGACCGGCCGGCGTGCCTGGCGCGCGAAATCACCAAGATTCACGAGGAGTTCCAGCGCGGCTTGCTTTCGCAGCTCGCCGCCGCAGCCCGCAAGAATCCTCCGCGAGGGGAAATTACACTGATTCTGGGACCGGCGGAGAATGCGCACGCGGCGAACCTGCATGATGCCTCGATGAGCCTGACGGAACGCGTGGACGAACTGATGCGCCAGGCGAAGATGGACCGGCGGGAAGCGCTGAAACTTGCGGCGCGCGAGCGCGGGCTGACGCGCCGCGCGGCTTACGACGAGATTCTCAAGACGCGCAAGACGGAAGAGAGCGGCGCTTAGGCCGCGGTTTCCGGGCGAAACACGCGCTGGAACCGGGGGCCGACGAACTGCACGCCGACCAGACGTTCCCCGCCGTTTCCCAAATCGCCGATGTGCACGATGCGGCCATGAGTGGCGAACTCGGCGTCCGCACGATGGCTGGGCACTCTGGCGGATGGAATGGTGATTTCGAGTTCCGCGCCGGGATCCACGTCAAAGCGTGTGAGAAACGCCGCGCCGCCACGGCAAAGATTTTCGCAGGCCGTGGTTTCTTCAAATTGAAAGCCGCGGCGGTCGCGCCCGCGGACTTTCATGGGCAGACGCACGGCAATCCTGCGCTCCACGCGCTGCTTGGTAACAAGAGTGGCGAACTGGGCCATGGGCTGGGTCCTCCGCAATCTCTGCGGCGCCGCGATCTCCGAAAAAACGTTCCACACTTTCCAAAATCTCGGCGGTCGTGCGTGCCGCGTGAACATTCCGTCTTAGCTCGCCGCCGTTCCTCACCCCCGAGGTAAACCAACAAGCGAACTGCTTCATTTTGCCCACGGCGTCCGGCAAGTCCGCAGCAATCAATTGCCGGTAGTAGCCTGAAAGTAAACGGTGGCGCTCGGCCTCGGAGGGCTGGTTATAGAACCCCGTTGCCGCGTATTGCAACATCTGCGAGAAAATCCAGGGATTCGTCGCCGCCGCGCGGCCGATCATGACGGCATCGCAGCCGGTTTCACGAACCATGCGCTCGGCGTCTTCGGGCGCATTGATATCGCCATTGCCAATCACGGGAATGCGCACGGCCTGCTTGACCGCGGCGATGATGCTCCAGTCGGCGAGGCCTCCCATTCCCTGCACGCGCGTGCGCGGATGGACGGCGATGGCCTCGACGCCCATGCCCTCGGCCATCCTCGCTACTTCGACGGCCACGATGCTGTTTTCGTCCCAGCCGGCGCGAATCTTTATGGTCAGCGGAATGCGCACGGCGGCGCGCACGGCCCGAAAAATATCATCGAGGAGCTTCAAGTCGCGGAGAAGTCCGGAGCCGCCGCATTTCACCACTTTCTTGGCGGGACAGCCGAGATTGATATCCACGGCGTCGAAGCCAAGGTCCTCGACCATCGCCGCGGCGCGCGCCATCACAGCGGGGTTCGCTCCAAAGAGCTGCGCCGTGATGGGACGCTCGTCGTCCTGAAAATAAAGATAGCGCAGCGTCTTGGAAGCGCTCCGCGTGATGCCCTCGGAGCTCGTAAACTCGGTCATGATCAGACCACAGCCGCCGAGGCCGCGAATCACACGGCGAAAAACGGTGTCGGTGACGCCGGCCATGGGCGCGAGAATCGTCGCCGGCTGAATCGTCAAATCTCGAATGCGGAGTTGGCCGGGAATCATACGGTTTGTGTTTCCAACTTCATGTTTCGGCGGTCACGGCGTCACTTTGAGGTACTGGGCGCCGCTGCCGCGGAAGGCTTCGGCGGGCGGAGTTCTTCGCCCATACCCTGCAGGGTGCCTTGCTGCGAGGGGACCTGAGTTCCCTGCCCTGCCCCTTCCCGCGCTTTCAGGAACTCATCCAGGCGCAGAAAGCGCCGCTGGAGCGCCGCGCTCCAGTCCGACCACTCGGGCTCGGTGGAATTGCCCGCGAGGGCCGCGCGGACCGCGGCAAGCTTGGAGTCCAAATCGTCCAGGTAATGAAAGACGAGGGCTTCGCGAATCATGGGAAGTTTTGGCGAGCCGAACTCGTATTGCCCGTGGTGGCTGATCAATAGATGCTGCACAACAGTCTTCCACGCGGCAGGAAATCCCTCGATGCCATCCATCGCGCGGTTCACCGTGTCGATCTCCATCACGATGTGGCCCAGAAGCTGTCCTTCGGACGTGTACCCGATGGCGCGTTCGTAGCAAAGCTCGTCGAGCTTGCCCACGTCATGCAGGATGGCGGCGGTCAGGAGGAGATCGACGTTCAGTTCCGGATAGTGCGCCGCCGCCGCGCGGCTCAAGCCGCACAGGCTGATGACGTGTTCCAGCAACCCGCCGAGATAGGCATGGTGCATGACTTTTGCGGCGGGCGCCCGTTTATACCTGGAAACAACGCCTGGGTCGCCGATCACCTGATGCACGAGCTTGTTCAGCCACGGATTCTGGATCGCGCCGGCGTTTTGCAGCAGTTCCGCAAAGAGCTTCTCGACATCGGCCGTGGTGTGCGGCAGATAGTCGGCCAGCTCGACTTCTTCTTTCCTGGCGCGGCTTAGGGTTTCGAGCGCAAGCTGCGGCTTGTTCTTGTAGATCTCCACGCGGGCGCGGACCTGAACGAAATCGTCGCGCTGGATCTGGCTGGCGGCGGGCTCGAAGCGGTCCCACATGCGGGCTTCAATGGTGCCCGTGCGGTCGCCCAGTTCCATGCGCAGGTAGGGCCTTCCCTCGCGGGTGTTGCGAATCTCTTTGGCGTGAACCAGAAAGACCGAGGTAACCGTCTGTTCCGCGGTCAGGTCCGAGACGAACTTGCTCTTCATGCGCCGGTCTCTTTGCGCTTCCCAAAAATAAGGAATTTCTTGCGTCCCTGTTCCTTCTTGTTCCTTTCCGCTTCCGGCGTGGCGCTGATTTCCTGAATCGGCACGCTGCCGGTGCCACCGGTGTCCACGTAGCCGGCTTTGACGATGACGTAGCTTTGTTCGCGCAGTGTCTTCAAGTATTCACGAATTGCGGGCTCCATGCGCTCGCCATAGAGCCTGTCGCGGATTTCGTTTTCGACTTTTGCGAACGACTGCTGGCCTTCGTCGGAGTGCTCGAGCACTTGCAAAATCAGAAAGCCCTGCTTCGTTTGCGTCACCTCGGTCATCTCACTTTTCTTCAACTTGAAGACGACGTCCGCGATCTCTCCGGAGAGCTCGTCGCGCTTGAACGCGCCGAGCATCCCGCCTTGTTTCGCGGTGCTGCCATCGGAAAACCGTTTGGCCAGCTCGCCAAACTCTTCCCCGTTCTTGACGCGCTCGCGCAATCCTTCCGCTTTTTTCTTCAAGTCCGGAATCTCGCTCTCTTTCTTCCCATCCGTGCTCACGAAGATTTCGCGCAGAGCCACCTGCTCGGGACGCACAAATTCTTGTTTGTGCTCCTCGTAGTACCGGCTGCTATCTTGTTTTCCAATGTCCATATGGGAGCCCACTTCACTTCCGATCACACGCTGCGTAAGCAGCCCGCTGCGAATCTGATTCTTGAAGTCCTCCCAATTCAGGCCCTGCGCCGCCACCTGCTTCTCAAGTTCTTCCATGCTAGGCAGTTTGTTCTGAGTGCGAATCTGGTCCAGGTGCTTGATCACTTCGCTCTCGACATTGATCCCCATATCCTTCCCGCGCTGCACCAGGAGCGACTGGTCAATGAGGTCGCGCAGGGCATTCTTTTGTTTCTCCGGAACGGCCGCTTGCAGTTGGTCCTGCGTGCAGCGGGGACAATCCTGCGCGATGTCCTGTACGGCAGCTTCCTTGGCGTGCTCAAAATCGGAGCGCGTGATGATTTCATTGTTCACGCGAGCCACGATCTCCTCAACGATCTTGCTGCGCTCCTGCGCCGCAGCGCCCGCGGCAAGGACCAGCAAAAACAGCAGCTTTTTCATGGAATCCCTCGCATCCAGTTTAGCCCCGGCCCTCCAGGGCGAGCAATACGTTTCTCAACGCGGGCAGCACCGGCTCGCCCCGCGTTACGTCCATCCACAGCACGCCGCTGGGATCCAGGCGAATTCCCGTCCGCGAACGGATGAGCGAGACAAGCCGCGCGGGGTCCAGCGGTGTTTCCGGATGAAAGCGCATGGCCATTCGGGTACCCTGCCGCTCGACCGACGCCACGCGCAGCCGCTCACAGAGCGCCTTCAAAGCCGCATACTCGAGCAGATCGCTGACCGACGGCGGTACCGGCCCGAAACGGTCCTCCAATTCCCGACGCACGTCTTGCATCTCCTCATCGGAAGCCACCGACGAAATTCGCTTGTACGTCCGGAGGCGCAGGTTCTCGCTCGGGATGTACTCCTGGGGAATTCTGACGTCGAGACCCAGGCTAAGAGTTGTACGCACGTCGGCGACCGGCTCTCCGCCCTTGATGCGGGCGACGGCGCGTTCCAGCATCTGGCAGTACAAATCGAAACCGATCGCTTCGATATGCCCGTGCTGCTGGCGGCCTAGAAGGTTACCTGCGCCGCGCAGCTCGAGGTCGAGCGCGGCGATGCGGAAGCCGGCGCCGAGCTCGCTGAACTCCTTCATGGCGGCGAGCCTCCGGCGGGCAATCTCCGTAATCGTGGTTTCGGGCGGGACGAGCAAATAGGCGTACGCGCGCTGCGCCGAACGTCCTACGCGGCCACGAAGCTGGTAAAGCTCGGAGAGGCCGAGGCGGTCGGCGCGATTGATGAGAATGGTGTTCGCGCGCGGGATATCCAGGCCGTTTTCGACGATGGTGGTGGCGACGAGCACGTCCGCTTCGTCGCGGACAAATCGCAGCATCGCCTTTTCCAATTCCTTCTCGCTCATTTGTCCGTGTCCGACGACAACACGGGCCTTCGGCACGAGTCTCGTCACGAGCGCCGCCAGCGAGTAAATGGATTGCACCCGGTTGTGAATGAAAAAGACCTGGCCGTTGCGCGCCAGCTCGGTCTCGACGGCGCGGCGGATCAGGTCTTCCTGGAACGGTGCGACGACGGTCTGAATCGCCAGGCGGTCCTTTGGCGGCGTTTCGATCACCGACATGTCGCGCATGCCCATAAGCGACATGTGCAGCGTGCGCGGAATGGGAGTGGCGGAAAGCGAGAGGGCGTCAACGTCCTTGCGCATTTCCTTTAGACGCTCCTTGTGCGCCACGCCGAAGCGCTGCTCTTCGTCCACAACCAGAAGGCCCAGATCGTGAAATCGAACGTCTTTCGAGAGCAGGCGATGGGTTCCGATGACGACGTCCACCTTGCCGGCTTCGAGGGCGGCCAGAACTTCCTTCTGCTCGGCGGAAGTGCGAAAGCGGCTGAGCATCTCGATTCGTACGGGGAACGCGGCGAAGCGCCGCTTGAAAGTCTCGAAATGCTGGAAGACAAGAATCGTTGTGGGCGCCAGCACGGCGACTTGTTTGCCGTCGGTGACAACCTTAAACGCGGCGCGCATGGCCACTTCCGTTTTGCCGTAGCCGACGTCGCCGCAGAGCAGGCGGTCCATGGGCGCGGCGCGTTCCATGTCCCGCTTGATGTCCGCGATGGCCGCTTCCTGGTCGGGGGTTTCCAGGAATTCAAAGGCATCTTCGAATTCACGCTGCCAAGGCGTGTCCGCGGAGAAAGCAAATCCGGTAGCGGTCTTTCGCTGCGCATAGAGGTCGAGCAGCTGATCGGCCATGTCTTCGAGCGACTTGCGCACCCGTCCTTTGCGCGCCGTCCAGGCAGTGCCGCCCAGTTTATCGAGCGTTGGGTGAACCCCTTCGACGCTCCGGTAACCCTGGACCAGATCCATTCGCTCGAGCGGAACGTACAGACGGGCATCGTCCACGTAACGCAGCAGCATGAATTCGCCGCGGCGCCCGTCCGTTTCGATCTGGCGAAGCCCCTCGAATTGTCCGATGCCGTGGTCCACGTGCACGACGTAATCTCCGGGCTTTACGGCGGCAAAATCGGTTTGAAAACTGAGCGTGCGGCTCTTTCCCCCTGGACGGTCGAGCGCCGGGGTCACATCAAACAGATCGGCATTGCCGTAGAGCGTCAGCTTAGCGGCGGGAAACGTAACCCCCGCGGCAAACGGCGCGCGCATCAGGACGAGTGCGGCGGACTGCACGGCATGATCCGCCGTGAGGCCCGGCGATGCCTCATCCGCCTCGCCCAGCAGATAGGGAACTTCGTATTCGCGGCAGATGTCCGCCAGCCGCTCGCGCTCGCCGGTGGTCCCGGCCGTGAGGAAGGCGGACCCGCCCGCCGCGAGTTGCGACTTGATTTCGCCGATGCCGGCGACGACATCGCCGTGAAACCTCGAGCAGGGCCGGGAAGGCAGGTCGAACGCGGCACTCGCTTCTTGCAGCAGCGCAAGCTGGTCGAGGCGGACCTGCGTCTGCGCGGCAAGCATGCGGGTCCAATCCTCGCCGCTCCAGAAGAAATGGGCAGGGGGCGGCGCGTCCGCCTGAGCATGTTTGTCATAGCGTTCCGCAGCTTCCGCCAGGTAGTTTGTCGCGGAGTCCGCGAGCGACTGCGGCTCATCCAGGAAAACAATCGGCCGGAGGGATTGCTGAGAAAGCTCGAACAGGGACGCCTCACCCGGCGAATTGCTCCCCCCAAAAACCGACATCCCGTTGGCAAAGGCGTTGTCGCCGGCGCCGCGCGCTGCCGTTTCGACCAGCGGAAGAATCGCCGTGCGCACCACGGGAGCGATGGAACGCTGCGTGCGCGGATCGAACTCGCGCACGGATTCCACGGTATCCCCGAGCATCTCGATGCGCACAGGCCGCGGGGCTTCGGGCGAAAAAACGTCCACAATCCCGCCGCGAACAGCGTACTGTCCCGGCAGCTCGACCATCTCGGTGCGGGCGTAACCTACGCTGTCGAGATGCACGAGCATTTCCTCGAGGCTTACTTCGTCGTCCTGCGCCAGAGTCCGTCCGAGTTCCGGATAGACGCTAGGGGATTGATAGCGCCAAAGGGCTGCACCAATCGGAGCGACCACAAGCGCAAGCTGCCCGGCAGTGAGCTGGCACAGTGTCGCCGCGCGCCTCTCTAGAATGTCCGGGTGGGGCGGCTTCTCATACCAGGGGAAAACATCGAACGCGGGGAGGACGGCGACACCGGGAGTTGCGCCGGAAAATACGGCGGCGAAGAAGCGCAGAGTTTCCAGCAGCGCTTCGGCGCGATCGTTCGAATCCACGAGCAGGAATGCGGGACGCCGAAGGGCAGTGACGAGGTGCGCGACGGCCAGCGCCTTGGCTACATCGTGGAGGCCGGAAATCGTCACTTCCTCGCTGCCGGCGCGCAGCGCGCCGAGCGCTTCTTCGAGAGCCGGCTGGCGCAGCACAACTTCGAGGCGCTCGCGAACGGTGGAGAGAATCATGGTGGGGTCGTTTAGGACTTCGCAGGCGCCGCTGCCGCTCCTTCGCGGACCTTGCGCAGAATATCCGTCGTCGAATATCCGGCGAGCACCGGCACGGAGACGACGCGACCTCCGGCGGCTTCAACTTCTTCGCGGCCAACGATTTGATCTCCGGGCCAATCGCCGCCTTTGACAAGCACGTCCGGAAGAAGAGTTGCGATGAGGGATTGCGGCGTTGGATCCTCAAAGATGACGACGGCGTCCACGCATTCGAGGGCGGCCAGTATCTCGGCGCGCTCGCGCTCGGGAGTGATGGGGCGCCCATCTCCCTTCAATCGGCGAACACTGTCGTCGCTATTGATGCCCACGACGAGCACATCACCCAGAGCGCGCGCCTGCTCCAGCGTGTGGAGGTGGCCGGGATGGAGAAGATCGAAACACCCATTGGTGAACACCACGCGGCGGCCCGCGCGATTTGCGCGGCCGAATCGCGCCGCTGCTTCTTCGATATTTAGGATGCCATCGCTCACGGCCTTGTGCGGCCTGTTCGCGGCAGCCTCCGGAACTGGACGTTCGAAAGACTCATCATCATTTATGGTAACACGCAGGTTCAAACCATTTTCGGTGCTATACTCTCGTCGGGGTTTTATCTGCTCGCGTCCCCTTGACCTGACCTCTCTGCCTCCCGCAGTGGAGGGCGGAGACCGGCGGGAAGGTTTTGTAAATGAACGAAATTGCCATCGTGGGCGGAGGCCCCTCGGGAGCCATGTGCGGGGAGCAACTTGCCCGCGCGGGTCATCGCGTATCCATTCTGGATGAGCACCTCGCGTGGGAAAAGCCATGCGGCGGCGGATTGACGCACAAGGCCATCGTAAGCTATCCCTTCCTGCTCGATAATCCACATCCGAAAAAACTGATTCATTCGATTGAGCTGATCAGCAGCAACGACCAGCGCGCGCGCCTGGACATGACGCACCCCATCGTCATCTACTCGCGCACGGTCCTGAATGGCTTGCTTCTCGACCGCGCCGCGGAGGCCGGCTGTACGGTCCGGCAGTCGCGCGTGACCGAGGTTGACACCACGAGCGACAAGCCGCGTTACTGCGCCGATGGCGAATGGCGCACGGCCGACTTTTTGGTGCTCGCCGCAGGCGCGAGGAACCGGCTGCTGCCCGCCACGCGTCCGCTGGACCGCGACGAGCTCGAAATGACGCAGGGTTATTTCGTCCCCGAGACCAAAGACGCGATCCAAGTCAAGTTTCTGAAGGACTTCGACGGCTACATCTGGTCGTTTCCGCGAAGCGATCATCTTTCCGTCGGTATCTGCGGAAGCATGGCGTCACACAGGAGCACGGAGCTCCGCTCGCATTTGAATGCGTTTGTCGCGCGGGAGCACATTGCCACCGACGGCGCGCAGTTTTATAGCCACGTGCTGCCTTCGCCGCTGGAGCGCACGCTTTCCAATCGGCCGGTGGTCGGCCGAAATTGGGCGCTGGTGGGCGATGCGGCCGCGTGGGTGGACCCGCTAACGGGCGAAGGGCTCTTCTACGCGATGAAGTCTGGTGAACTCCTGGGCAAAGCGCTGGTCGAAGGCGCCCCGGAAAAGTATCCGGTGCGCGTGAAGGCCGCCTTCTCCAGTGAGCTGGAGTTCGCCGCGCGGATCGTGCGGCGCTTCTATCGCGGAACGTTTCTCGGCAGCGCGGTTACCACCAGAATGGTTCAGTTCCTGCGCCGCAGCCCCGTTTTCCGCCAGCTCGTGAGTGACCTATTTAGCGGAACACAGGATTATTCCAGCCTGAAACGGCGATTGTGGGGACAACTGGGAATCACGGTGAGCGAATTCATTGCTGCTGTGCTGAATCTGGATCGTCCCGCGTCGGCCGTGATCCCGAGGGGCGACGCTTAGTTTCCCGTTCCTCTCCCGGAACCAACATCACCTCACAAATAGGCGCTAGATTGCCGTGCGGCGCACCAGCGGCTTGCGCACAGGTAGCGGAATGAGCGTCGCCATCTTGCGGATCATCGCCAGCACCAGCCGTTTGTCGCCATCGGAAAGCGTGGTGCTGTACTTCTTGATCTCCACCATGAAGCGAATCTCGTCCTGTGAAAGCTCTCCCAGCATTTTCTGCGTCTCGCGGTCGCGAGGCGTCTCGGTTCCAGGGAAGAAATCGGCCAGGCTGATGTCCATGGCTTCGGCGATTTTCGCCAGCGTTTCGAGGGACGGCACGGTGTGGCCGTTCTCGACGCGCGAGAGATAGCAGCGCAGCAGGCCGGTGCGCCGCTCGATATCGCCCTGGGATAGCCCTCTCTGGCTGCGGTAGGTACGGATGACTTCGCCAATCTTGACCCGCGGCTTTTCCTTCGGCATGTTACCCCCTTGTGAAGGGGTTATCCTACTTACCAACAGAGCCGAACGCAAGGGCCAAGTAATGCGGGGCGGGGCCAACTCGACAACGGGGGTTGGAGATCTCTTCCTTGCCGTGGGGACGCGAGACTCCCCTCGCGTCCTCGCGGCTGCATCCTTGCAACGATTATCGGGCGCCGCTGGCAGCGGTCGCTACGAGGCTGACGGGCTGCTGCAGCCGGAACTCGAGCAGTGTCTCGCTCGGGATTCTCACCTGCTGTCCCTTGGTCATTACCTGCACGCCCGCGCCCGCCGCGGAACCGACGCCCGCGCCAATGGCCGCGCCTTTGCCGCCGCCCGCAATCGCTCCAATCACGGCGCCGATCACCGCGCCGCCACCCACCTTCTTCGCCGTGTCGGACCCTCGGCCTTTACCCTGCAGCGTGTAGTCACTGCTGACGACGGTATAGTCACGGCCGTCCAAGACGACCCTCGTCAATTCCAGCTGCAACTCCGAGCCGCCGGATATATGGCCAGCCTCTTTCGCTTCCGCCAGCCGGCCGTAAACATCCGTCCCCTTGCGGGCCACGATCAGATCATCCACCACCAGATCCGTTTCCAGGCTGGCGTGAAAAATGTCTCCCACGTGATTCTTGGACGAATCCACGCCGTCAATCATTCGAACGAGCAGCGGCGTTCCCGCGGGGACGGAAACCATGCTGCCTGCCTGCGCTGGAGCGGGTCTCGCCGCGGGCTCCGGTTCCCGGTAGACTGCCGGTGCGGACGCCGGAGCGGCGGGCCGCGCCATGGAACTGTGCGAGGACCCTGTAAACGTCAACGCCAGGACCGTCGTCACGGAAAAGGTTTGGATTTCGCCGTTCACTTCAAAGCGCAACGTAGCCTGCGTGCCGCCAAGAAAGCGTCCTTGCAGAACGCGTCCATCTTTCAGTTCGAGCGTGTCGGCGGCGGCCGCGCCGGTGATGGACAAAACCAAGGCCGCGACAACCAACATCCGTTGAAGAATTTTCATGCTGTTCCCCTCTTTCGAGACCCTCGCGCGTTGACCGTTTCACGGTCACAACGGGATCGAGAGCGAATTGCTGCTATTTGCTGCGCCGCATTTGCTGGAGCATTCATTCTAGACCATTCGATGCCGCCGGGTGCGGAAACGGTGGCCTCTCCGCATCCCTTCTGATAACCCGCCACGGAGTCACGGGGCATATCGAGCGCTCGCTGCGCGGCCATCCGGATGCGGACTTGTGGAATGGGTCAGCTCCGGCGGTCGGTGGGATAGCCCTTTTGCACCCAGTCCGTGCCGAAATTGGTTTTGATGTCGAGGACCTTGAGCTGGGTAAACTTCATGGCATCGAGGGCCGCAAAAGCGGGCCGGATGTTGGGACAATCGGAAAACGGGCAGCAGCCGCAGTACAGAACGATGGACTGCGTCCGCGGGACGCTTTGCGCCCACTTCTTCAGATCGTCCAGACCATCCTGAGTCGAACCGGGTCCGTGAAAGATGGAGCCGGGAATGCGCGCCGAGCGGTAAAAATTCGCAAAACCCACATGCACGATGGCGGGCAAATCGGCGGGCTTCGCTTGGGTGAGCTGTCTTGCCAAAACGTCCGGCGCGAGAAGCTGTTCTTTGGTCCACGGCTCGGGGGAGTCCGCGGCGGCCGCCAACGCTCGGTGAAACGGAAGCAGGACCGATGCGACGGCCAAACGGGAGAGCCATTCCCTGCGCGTGAAAAACCCTAGCTGCCGGGGAGTCGCCAAATCGAGCATGGTTTCGCTCCGTAGCAATCATCCGCCAGGATGAACTCCAGCGGAAGTGCTGGTGCCGGAGGAGGGACTTGAACCCACACGGTACTAAGTACCACGAGATTTTGAGTCTCGCGCGTCTGCCAGTTCCGCCACTCCGGCTCGTCTTTCAACATAACACGCGCCCCGCGGCCGCTCAAGATGCGTCCGAGCCGCTGATGCGCGGTTCCTAGGAAGCCGGCCCGAAATACCGGTAGTGTCCCGTGATCTTCCAGTGGAATAGGACATCCTCCATCTTCGGGCCTTCTCCGATGTTATGAACGACCATGGAACGTCCGAAGCGTGGGGACTTGTGATCCACGACGATCCCGATGTGCGGGACCCCGCCACCCAGGTCCCACGTGACGAGATCGCCAGGCAAGTAGTCTTCAGCACGAACTGTGACCGGCAGAGTCTCTCCCTTGCGGCTGAAAAAGACCATCAAGTTCGGGACTCGCCGGTGGTCAATGTTCGGATCCGTGTGGGCGAGCAGCCACCGCCGCTGGTTCGGATAAACTGAGAAGTTGCGGACCATATCTTCATGGACTTCCTTCTGCAGGTCGATGCCGAGCGATCGGTAGGAGCGAATGACTTCGTCGGTGCATACGCCTGTGTCAGCGGGGACGTCCCCACCCGGGTACGGGATGCGCACGTACGAGGGATCGTAGCGGACAGCATGCTGGGTTCGCTCGATTGCGGCGGCCACCAGCTTTCCCAGGAATTCCTGACGAGCCTGCAGGCCCGAAGGAGTCGTCTGCGCCAGCGCGATGGAAAACGCCACGGTAATGGCGGCGA
>JBGPGF010000071.1:0-13864 GCA_041483755.1 Terriglobia bacterium
CCAAGGCAAAATCGTCCCCCCCGCCGAGAAAATTCCTGGTCATGCTGGCGGGAGCCCCCTTGGTGACGCCCATGTTCAGCAGCAGGCCGATTGCACTCTGCGCTCCCGGCGCACCGTGCAGCGTCTTGACCTGGAAGTGATTCACTTTGTCGGGCAGGGTGGCGTTGGAGGGCAAAAAGCTCGTCCGGAGCGCGTTGCGGATCAACAGATTGATCCCCGCCAAGTCCTCGGCGCTCAGCGCCGGACTGGACCATGGTGCGCTGAAGCTGACTTGCATACTGTTGGTATTGATTTCAATTTCAATCACCTTGACGTCGGTCGTCGGCGAAACCACCTGGTTGACCGCCGCAGTGATCAGAATCTCTCCACGGACAAACTGCGACGCGGGAGCGGTGTGCGCGTCCGGGAAGTACCGCGACATGATGGGCATACGGATGGTGAGCTTTGCGCCGGAGGCATCCGGGACTTCGAGCGTCGGCGGGGCCAACTGGACTTGCGCTACCCCTTGCAGATGGCTGGGAGTAATGGGTCCTATGACGGCGCCCGCCAGATCGGTGTTCACCAAGACGTCCAGTCCGGCGTAGACCGCGCTGGTGGCCGCCAGCGGCCCCGGAAAGGGATTTGGTATTCCGATCTGCTGGTGATTTACGGTCGGCTCTCCAAAGCTGTTCACGCTCCCGATGATCGCGTGCTTGACCTTCGAGCCGGGAGGAGGATTGTCGTCCACGCGGACGCTGATCGAGTGCAGAAGTCTTTCGCACCGATGCATCGCGGCCAGCAACCTGTTTGTCGCGGGAATCGCGAACTCCGCTACGACATCAAATTCGCCGGTGAGATTGTTAGCCATCAAACCACCTCCTCCTATTTCGGCCAACGGGCCGTCAGCCCCGCAAGCGACAACACAATCAGGAGCACCGAGAACGCATAATGAATCGCGAGCCGGTTTGTTCCGGGATGCGTCTCGCGCGTGGCTAGCAGCACGAGTCGTCCTGTGCCATAACCGGCCGCGAGCAGCAAGAACAATGCCCCTGGAAAGGGCAGCCACCGCCAGACGGCAACTGCGAAAACCAGCAGGATGGCAGCCCATCCTGCCTCCAGGCTCTGCGCCGGGATGCGCCTTTCCCACACGCCCCGGGAATTGGGCAGGTACATGCTGCCCCAGCCTCTCGATGGGCGGCCCGCGCAACAACCGTTCAGCAAGCAGCCGATACGTCCGAACAACAACGTGAACAACAGCGTGAACGCAAACACATCCGAGAAGGCTCCCACCGGCAGCCGGAGCGCAGCGAGCAAGGGCAAGGAAAGAAGCACAACGAGGGCGAGCCCGCCATAGTGCGCTGCGCCGCCCTCATTGCGATCCCATATTCGCCGAAGGTCTTGCCGGTACACCCGCCAATGGGAAACTACATAAGCCAGCCTTGCGCCGATGAGCAGGGGTACGGTCAGAATGAGAGTCGCCACGAAGACGCGGAAAGCATCCATGCCGGCCGCGTGAGCCGCAACATTCCCGGCCACAACTCCGGTAACCAGCCCGAGGTACACCATGGCTGGATAGCTCCAGACCGTTAGACCCCGCCACTGAAACAGAATACGCCGCATAGAGTGTTCAGGTTCGCTGCCAGAGTGCTACCACTAAACCAGAGATGATGGCCACATCGGCCAAGTTGAAAACAGGCCACCAACGCAGATCAATGAAATCGAGAATGTAGCGGCGCCGCAGTATGTCCAGCAGGTTTCCCGCTGCGCCGCCCAACGCCAGCCCGAGACCCAACAGGGCGGCGCGACTCTGGAACCAAGCGCCGGAGCGATGCAAGATGAGCGCGGAGACGAGCGCCGTGAACCAGACCAGCACCAGCACAACCCGGGCGCTGTCGCGGCTGTAGATGTCCTTGAGATGAGGTACACGCCGGAATCGCAGGATGGGCCCCCAGGAGATACAACGGCCCTGCATATGCACCTGGACCAGCCTCTTGCTCCACTGATCCAGGAGCAAAAGCAGGCCGCCTGAGGTAAACAGGTAGAGCATATGTATTCCGGCTGTAGCTACTTCCGCAACAAGGGGCAAATTGAGCCTCTCATTTACAGGACGTGGACGAGCAAGTCAAGGCAATTCAAAGGAGCGACACGGGAAGAACGCGTTGGCGGCTGATTCGTTCGGTGCGTAGCGCCAAGGAGCAACTTCGCGGACAGCTCGATCGAAGCAATTCCGGCTAGAGGATGAGAGAACCAAGGACAGTCACAACAAGGGCTATCTGCAGTCGTAGATAGAGCTTTATCCAGAGGTTCGGCGCCTTCGCGCCCAAATAGAAGATAAGGCCTGTGTGGAAGATGGCGAAGAATACGGGCCAGCCGAGATTTGAGAATAGATGGGCAACAATCATTAACCAAAGGCCTGACACCCACACGGCGAGATTAACCACCGTGAGTATGACTCCTGTCGGCCTGCGTCCCAAGAGTATGGGTACAGTCACTAATCCAACTCTCCGATCGCCCTCCATGTCTCGAACGTCCATCATGATTTCCTTTTCCAGTGACCACAGGAAGAGGGCAAGCACTAGAAGCCAATTCGTTCCGGCAAATGGAACATGGGCGCAGGAACTGGCCATGAGGGGAACCATCGCGATCGTCAGCGCCACGGAGACGTTCTTAAGAAACCACACGCGTTTGAAGAACAGGGAGTAGAGCGAGTATGCCGCTAACATCGAGAAGGCAATCAAGAATGTATCCGGAAACTTCGTTAGCGCCCCGAATAACAGGGACAATCCAGCGAAGCACAAATAGGAAGAGACTCCAGAAGCGACAGGGAGCGAGCCCCGAGCAATGGGACGTGACGGGTTGTTGATCCGATCCTCTCGGTAATCTGTTGCATCATTCAGCGAAAACCCTGCCCCAATCACGCAGAATGTTGCTGCTGCGGCACAAGCAGACGTTTTCAAGCTCGCAGAGCCCTGGGTTCGTGCAAGCCAGAACACAAATGCCCCGCCGCTTGTACTCGATGGAAGACGGAGCAAGTAGGAACAATCCCAAATTCGGCGGGCAAGGCAAATCATGGATCTCAGCTTACTATTTCTTGCTGCTGCGTTTCCCCACTCGCCTCGTTCCGTGCTCACAAACTTCATTCGCGTAGTCCTCGGGGAGAAGGCAATTTAGCCTGTTCGTTTGCCGGAGCGGGAAAGCCAAGCCAAGGCGATTCAAAGGAGTGACACGCGCAGAAACGCGCTAGCGTCTGATTCTTCGGGTGTGCAGCGCCAAGCACGGGCTTGGCGCGCGATTCGCTACAGCGATCACCGGAGCCGGGGCGTATGAATCTTGGTGGACGTGGAGGGGCTCGAACCCCCGACCCCCTGCTTGCAAAGCAGGTGCTCTCCCAGCTGAGCTACACGCCCACGGCACTTTCCATTTTCAAGGCAAGAAGCGTTTGGGTCAAGCGAGTGTGCTTGTTCAGAATGATCAGTGACTCTCGAACAGAGCGTCAGGATGAGAGCCACAAGATGGGATGAGCTTCCCGAGGCGCGCCAGCTCAGTCCAAAAGAGGTAACATGGAGCTGTAGCACAAGACCTGAAAGCGGCGGAGCCTGGAGGTCCGATGGCAACCACAACGCAAACTGCAAGCGACACCAAGCGGCTCATCCAATACCGCGCGGATGGCGGTGTGGCGCTCCTGACGATGGATGATCCGCCGGCCAACACGTATACGTACGAGATGCTCCGCCAATTGGACGAGGCCATACTGCAAGCGCGCATGGATAACGATGTCCATGTGATGGTGTTGACGGGAGCGGGCGAGAAGTTTTTCTCCGCCGGGGCAAACATCAAGATGCTTTCGAGCGTGGACCCCACCTTCAAATACTATTTTTGCCTGCACGCGAGCGAGACGCTGCTGCGGTTCGAGCACACTCCGAAGCTCGTCATTGCAGCGCTGAACGGCCACTGCGTTGGCGGCGGCCTGGAAATCGCGATGGCCGCGGACATTCGCATCGCGCGGAAAGATGCCGGGAAGATCGGCCTGCCCGAAGTGAATTTGGGCGTGCTTCCGGGGACGGGCGGGACGCAACGGCTTTCGCGCCTGGTTGGCAAATCCCGGGCCATCGAGCTGATGATTACAGGCAACACGTTTTCGTTCGAAGAGGCGAAGGAGTTCGGGATTATCAACGACATTTATCCCCGCGAAAGCTTCATGGCCGGCATCCTGGAGTATGCGCGGCAATTCTGCCCTCCCAACAAGGCGGCGAAAGCCGTCGGACGAATCAAGCGCGCGGTGCAAACGGGCTGGGAAATTCCACTCGAGGCGGCCCTGGCCGTGGAGCGAGAGAATCAACAACTCCTGTTCCAGAGCGAAGACGCCAAGGAAGGCCTCGCCGCTTACGTGGAGAAACGGCCGGCAATCTTCAAGGGGAAGTGACCGCAGCGGGAAGCGTGCAAGAAACAGCGGGAGGACGTCATGCCCGGTAAAATGACACGAATCTCGACTTTTGGCGACTGGGTGGGCCTGTTCGACGAATGGCGCAAGGAAGTTGGCGTCAATCGCGATGTCATTGCGGGCTTCCATTTCGATACGCTCTATGGCGCGATTGAAACCGAAGAAATTCAGTTCGGGCATTTCAAGGGCAATCGAAAGTGGGAAAACCTCCGGCAGGTGCCCACGCAGCAGATTCGCGACGCTCTGCTCAACATGATCGTGTACCAGGGCGACACGGAATTCGCCAGCGTCGAGCAACAGCGCTATCTGTTTGAAACCGCGCCCACCGACTGGGACCGCAAAGCCCTCTCCCGCGTGATGATTGAAGAGATGCGCCACGGCTGGCAGATGTGCGCCCTGCTCGTCGAGCACTTCGGCTATTCCGGGAAGGTGGAAGCGCAAAAAATGCTGGAGCGGCGCGCGTTTGAAAATCAGCGGCTGCTGGGCGCCTTCAACGTGGACGTGGACAACTGGCTGGATTTTTTTACCTACACGGATTTTGTGGACCGCGACGGAAAATTTCAGTTGCAGATGCTGAAGTATTCCGCGTTCGCGCCGCTGGGCCGCTCGATGTCCTACATGCTGCGCGAAGAAGCCTTCCACATGGGGACGGGCAACGATGGTTTGAAGAGGATCGTGGAAGCCGGCGTGATTCCGTCCTGGCTCATTCAAAAATACCTCAACAAATGGATTTCATGCTCCTACGACCTGTTCGGCACCGATCATTCCTCGTCGGCGCACTGGGCATACGTGTGGGGCGTGAAAGGCCGCTACGACGAACCAAAGAACGTGAAGGCTCCCGATCTCGACGACATCAACGATTACAATCGGCATCTTTACCGCGATGAAGTGGCCGGCCTGATCGCGCGGATTAACACTGCGTTGCCGGAGGGCGCTGCGCCGCTTTACGCGCCGGACATCCGCTTTCATCTGCACATCGGACGCTGGGCCGGACAGAAGTTCCATCCCAAAACGGGCGAGATGCTTTCCGACACTAAAGGCGATCAGCAACTCGACGAATTCCTGCCCACCGCGGACGACAAGAAACTGTTGCTGCAAATGATTGAAAGCGAAAAGAACTGGATCGCTCGCAAGGAATCCGACCGCGATCCGCTGGAAACAATCAGTGAGCCGCGCAGGAGCGCCATCAATCTTTGACGCTCTACGATGCGCGGCGCTACTGGCAGTAACCGTTTCCCTGCGACGCGATTTCGTGGGTGCGCAGCAGGATGTCGAACAGCCGGGCCCGCTGCAAATTGTCGAGATCCTGTTTTCCCAAACAGATGTCCACGGTCTTGTTTGAGCATTCGATCAGGAAGTGTTTGAGCGAGTCATGATGCCCGTTCCGCAAGCGGACTTCCAGCGGCTGGCGATCGTATTGATCAAGGCGCTGGTAGCACTGCTTGATGAAATGGGAGATGCAAAACTCCTCGGCTTCGAGTGATGTAACGGCGGCCTGCCCGCAGGATGCTTCGGCGCAATGTCCACTGCGCGCCATCGAAATCAAACTCTGTGCGACTGCCTGGTTCATGGAATACTCCCGGCCCCTGAATAGTCCCCTGACGTTCTTCGGATAGTGAAGCATCCCTGTGACTCGTTGCACGACGTTGTGAAAACAGCGTTCAGCAAACCTGAAGTCCGTCCGATTCGGTGTTGCGCCGGTTCGTGACCGGCAAGCAGGCCTGCAGTGTCTGCGCGCGCCACTGGTCCACCAGCGGCAGAACCGCGTCGCGCACGAAGTCCTCATCCTCCCACTTCCAATTCGCCGCGTCCGTTGCCGTGTTCCAAAGGCTCAGCACGGAAACCAATCGTGGTTCTTTTTCTGAGATGAGGATAAGCATTCCTCCGAAGCCCTCGTGTTCCGCGAGCAGCGGCGCCACCCTCTCCCGGATGGCGGCGGAGAGGGCGTGCGTATTCCCGGGACTAGCGACAAAATCCACTCGGCGTGCGTTCCAGATGGTCATCAATTCTCGGCCCATCGCTTCAGGCAGCCCTCCGGTTTCGTAAGTCTGGGAGGCAGGGACATTCTCCTCCAGTGTTGCAACGCGCCCCTTCCATGAACTCAACGTCATCACATCCTCCTGCAGATTCCCCCGCGTCTTTAATTGAGGGAAGGCGCATCCCAGTCGTCGGGGCGATTGTGGAGCGGCATGCGCCTCCCATGGGGGCCGCGCGGGACGAAATCGCGGCTCCCGCTGAGGCAATAGGGATGGGGTAGTCTGGCCCTGGTTTTGCCCAGCACTAGTTGTGCAGGAAGATCGCGGAACGTTTCACTCCAGTATGTGAAACCTTTCATCCGATGACATGCACGCCGTCTCCTCCTGTATGGCGGAGCCCCTGTCTTTTGTTTGCCCCTTGCCGTCGGCAACGTTATACTCGCGCGACCGGCATTCCGAGGGACTTGTGGAACTGTTCACGTTCGACGGGGCGTACGTCGAGCGGCTCCGCGCAGGCGATCCGCAGACCGAGCAGCATTTTGTCGCCTATTTCAGCACGCTGCTCCAGCTCAAGCTTCGCGCACGATACCTGTCGCGCGAGGCCGTGGACGACCTGAGGCAGGAGACGTTCGCCAGGGTATTGACGGCAGTGAAGCGCAAGGGAGAGTTGCGGCAGCCCGACAGACTCGGGCCATTCGTTAACTCCGTTTGTAACAATGTGTTACAGGAATTCTACCGTGCTTCTTCGCGCACCCAGCCGCTTGAGGAGGACCCGCCCCCCATCGCCGACAAAGCCATTAATCTCGAGGGGTTTCTAATAACCGAACAGGTTCGCCAGGTTGTCCGGGAGGTTCTCGATGAACTCCCCGAGAGGGACCGCAGGATCCTCCAGGCTATCTTCTTCCAGGAGAAGGAGAAAGACGAGGTTTGCCGTGATTTTGCAGTCGATCGTGACTACTTGCGAGTCCTTCTCCACCGCGCCAAGGAGCGTTTCCGTGTGGAATTTGAGAAGCATAAAGCTTGATCCTGCTTGGATTTACGGGCCGCCTGGGGAAGCCGATGTAACGAATGGGCAATATGAAACACTATCTACAGAGAGATGGAAAATATGAACCATGCTGAGGCATTGCGACTTAGGCTGGCGGAGAAGTACCTCCTCGGGGAACTCTCCACGGAGTTGCGTGAGGGTTACGAAGAGCACTGCTTCGAGTGTACGGAGTGCGCCGCGGACTTGAAGGCCAGCGCCACGTTTATGGCGGCGGCTCGCGAAGTTTTGCGAAGCGAAAGCGCCCCACAAGCTTCCCCAAGCCGGGCGCCCGAGCGCACGGGCTGGCTTGCGTGGCTCCGACCGACGGTTGCTGCGCCTGCCTTGGGCGCGCTTCTGCTCCTGGCTGGCTATCAGAATTTCGTTGCCATCCCGCGGATGAAGCAGAGCCTGTCTCAGGCCACCAATCCGCAGGTATTGAAGACTTTCTCTCTGATGACTCACGATTCTCGCGGCGGGGGCGAACCGCTCGTTGTTCTTGTCGAGCGGGATCAGCAGTTTGCACTGTATCTGGATATCGTGGATACGGATGCGCGCTTTGCTTCGTATCGTTGCGATGTGGAGGGAGAGGACGGCAAGACACTCTCTGCGATGGTCGTCTCCGCGGAGCAGGCCAAGCGCGAAGTGCAGGTGCTGTTTTCCGAGTCTCGGCTGGGTCCGGGCAGGTACACGCTGGTGATTCGCGGCATTGGGCCGGGGCAGGCCTCTGCCGGAGCAGATACTATCCTCGGTCGTTATCCGTTTGTCGTACAATTAACCCCTTAAGTTGCTGGGCCCCGGGAGTCGGCTTTCCCTCATCGGTAGATTCGAAGAAAGTGGGTGGCGCCAATGAGTGCGACACAAGAGACGAGGTTTCATTACAACGCGCATGGTCATGGACTCAGCGCGCAATTCAAGCGCCCCATCGAGCAGGTGGTGGATGTCCAGGCGGGCGTATCGCTCCCGGTCATCGGCGGGCACGGCTCGGCGCGCGTGGACAACTTCAAATTCAACGAGATTCTGTCGTTTAAGAGCGCGTACGCGCATGTCTCCGGAAGCCAGGACCCCAAGGACGGGGGCTTTTCGACGCTAGTGACCGCCACGGTCGAGGGACTCAACATTCTCGACGTGGTAACCGCGGACCGCGTCGTGGCGCGCATTGCCGCGCACCACGTCCCGGGTGCGGATGAAGCCAGCATCATTTTTCTCGGCAGCAAGTTCGAAAGGCTGCGCATCGCGGGCTGTGACGTGGATGTCGAGCTGGATCCGGAGTTGTCCTACAGGCTGGAAACGTTTGGTGCATTTCAAAGCCGCCATGCCCAGGACGCGGAGTTTCGCAAAATGCTCGAGCAGCGGTATAAGTGGGGGTCCAAACATCATCCGCTCGTGGCCAAGGGGTTTGCCCATTGTTCGCTCGTGAAAGAGGTAAAGACGGATTGCCCCTGCGTGGAGCGCCTCGCGCACCACGTCCTGCGCGTGCCGCACTTCGGCAAAATCCACCTCGCCGAGGTGTCCCTCAAGCACCACGAGCGCTCCCTGACGATGATTCGCCTGGAGCTGGGGTCCACGCCTCAGGGACTGGTTACCGCCGCCAGCGGCAGTGGAAACGGTACGCCGTATCCGCCGCTGGGGAACTAGCGTGCATTTTTCTTACTTTCCTCCTTGTTAGCATACCCGGTTGTAGGCAGCGTCCCGCGCCCGAAAAACTCTATACCGAGGTGCGGGTGAGGGCCTTCTCGGGTGACTTGGACGGTGCACTGCAGGATGCAGATCGAGCCTACCTTCAGTTCTCACCGAAGAGTATTGAATGGGGATGGCGCTTTCGTGTTCTTAAAGCGCAAATTCAGGTTGCGCGCGGTGTCCCCGGGGATGCCCTTAGGCTCTTGGAAGAAGAGCTGCCCTCCTCACTTGCAGGCACGGACATCGCGGTTCGACGGGAGATGGTCAAGAGCCTGGCCCAGGAATTCACACAACAAGCTCAAGAAGCTGAGCTGAGTTTCGGCAGAGCCGAAAGGATTGCCAAGCTGGGCCACCCTCAGCTTCTCGGGGATATCGCACTTGTGAAGGGCATCCTCGATGAAGACCGCCGCAGATACGGCGACGCCCGAACAGCCTTTCGTGACTCGATTTCCATCGCCCGGCGGACAGCCCAGCCTTTCCTCGAAGCAAATGCCTTGGGCAGCCTGGGCAATGTCTTCAGAAAGGAAGAACGCTACGACGAGGCGGTGGATTCTTATAAAGCGGCTCTCCAACTTTCGCAAACTCTAGGCGCGCGGTACTCATCGGCCAAAACGTGGGCAATATGGGATGGTGCTACCTGGAGATGGGTGATCTCGATAATGCGCTCTCACTTTTTGAGCAGGCTGAGGAAGCTTCCGTTCGCGCCGGGCTGAAGCAGGATCAGGTGTATTGGCGAAATAACATCGGATTGATCCATCACAGCAGGAGGGAATTTGAGGCGGCCGAAAGTGCGTTTCAAAAGGCCCTTGCTCTTGCAAAGGCATTGGGCGATCAGCCGAGCATCGTGGATGCGCTGAACAACCTTACCCTCGTCGCATTGGAGCGCGACGACCTCGACTTGGCACAGCATTACAACAACCAGGCCGCTGCCCTTGTGCACGCCAGCCAGGGCGGGGCCGGACATCTCGACTTCCTCCAGGCTGCGGGGCTTGTGGCGACACAGAAGCGCGATTTCACCAGCGCCGAGGAGCTGTTTCAGAAAGTGACCCTGGATCCGAAAGTGGAGACCTCACTGAAGTGGCAAGTGCAAGCAAATCTCGCGGAGATGTATGCGGCGAAGGGCGAACCCGCGGCTGCGGAAAAGGAATTCCGGCGGGCGCTTGCGACCTTCGATGGGGCGCGGAAATCGATCCAGCACGAAGAATACCGGCTTTCGTTTCTGACGACCGCGATGGAGTTTTACGACAGCTACATCAACTTCTTGGTTTCGCATGGCAGAACGCGGGATGCACTGGGCGTGGCGGAAGAGAGCCGGGCGCGGACGCTGGCGGAGGGCCTCGGCGAAGTTTCCCAAAAGACGTCCGAGACCGCTGGGCATCTTCAGCCGGAGCAGATTGCGCGGCGGTTCGGGGCGACGCTGCTTTTCTACTGGCTGGGGCGGAAGAATTCGTATCTTTGGACGATCACGCCGTCCGGCGTGCAATTCTCGAAACTGCCGCCGGCCGCGCAGATTGACGCGCAGGTCAAAGCCTACCGGGAAGCGCTCCTTTCGCCGCGCGACGTTCTGGAGACTTCGAACGCCGCCGTTGCCGCCTGGCTCTACGACACGCTCGTCGGCCCAGCGAAGAAGCTGATTGCCAAGAATTCGCGCGTGATCGTCCTGCCGGATGGGAGCCTCAACGGTTTGAATCTCGAGACCCTGGTGGCCCCGGAACCCCAGCCGCACTACTGGATCGAGGACGTCGTCGTGACCAACGCGAACTCGCTCACCCTCCTGGCCGCGTCGCGGAAGCGTCCGTCGGCGAAAGAAGGCAAGCTGCTGCTGGTGGGAGATCCGGTCTCACCGGGCCCTGAGTTTCCCGATCTCTCCCAAGCGGTAACGGAAATGAACCGCATCGTGCACTATTTCCCGGATTCGCGGCGGGAGATTCTTTCCGGCGGGCGGGCGACGGCCGCCGCGTATTTTGCAAGCAATCCCGGGCAATTCTCCTACATCCATTTCGTGGCCCACGGTACGGCGAGCCGCGCGAAGCCCCTGGAATCGGCGGTCATCCTCACGAGGGTGGGCGATTCCTACAAGCTCTACGCGAGGGACATCGTCGAAAAGCACGTGAACGCCGAGCTGGTGACCATCTCCGCGTGCAACGGCTCCGGAACGCGGGCGTATTCGGGCGAAGGGCTGGTCGGACTTTCGTGGGCGTTTCTGCGCGCGGGCGCGCACAACGTGATCGGCGCGCTCTGGGAAGTAAGCGACGCCTCGACGCCGCAGCTCATGGACGACATGTACGACGAAATCCGCCACGGGCGCGACCCCGCCACCGCCCTGCGCCACGCTAAGCTCACCCTTCTCCACTCCGACACACCGAAGAAGAAGCCCTATTACTGGGCGCCCTTCCAGCTTTACGCCGGATCTTGAACCGCATTGCATTTCCCCGCCTCGGCCGGACGCGGTGCGGGAGGGCAAGAATGATATAAAGACATCACGATGGCGGTGAACCTGACCACCGAAGTGCGCATGATCAAAGGCGTGGGCCCGCAGCGCGCCGAGTTGCTGGCCAAGCGCGGCATCCTGACCCTCGAAGACCTGCTCGGCTACCTGCCCTTCCGTTACGAAGACCGCATCCATTTTTCCACCATTCGCGATATTCAGCCGGGCAACATCTACACCATTCGCGCGCGCGTGGCCAGCGGCAGCGCCGTCGGCTCCTATCGCAAGCGCGACGCCATCTATCACCTGCTGGTGCAGGACGCGACCGGCTCGCTGGCCTGCAAGTTTTTTCACGGCGGCTACCTGGAAGGCCGCCTCAAACCCGGTCAGAGTCTCGTCCTTCATGGGAAGGTGGAAATTGACCGCCTGCGCCCGGCGCGGATCGAAATGATCAATCCGCAAATGGAAATGTTGGGCGAAGAGGCGGACTCGACCGAAGTCGGCCGAATTGTGCCTATCTACGAGGCCATCGGTACGTTTGGCTCCCGCGCCATTCGCCGCGCGATTTTCGCCGCCCTGCAAGACCTGCCGCTGGACCTGCCGGACCCGCTGCCGCCGGAGCTGCTGAAGCGCGTCGGATATCCCTCGCGGCGCGAAGCCCTCATGCTCGCGCATTTTCCGCCCGCCACGGAATCACTGGATGCGCTGAATGCCTTCCGCTCTCCCGCACAGCAGCGGCTCATCTTTGATGAGTTTTTTCTCTATCAGCTTAGCCTCGCGCTCGGCCGCCGCGCCACGCGCCGAGAAAAGGCCATCGCTTTTGCGGTGCGGGAACCGCGCATCCGGGACGCTGTGAAGCGCATCCTTCCGTTCAAGCCCACGGCGGCGCAAAAGCGCGTGCTCGGCGAAATCGCCGCCGACCTCGAAAAGCCCGCGCCGATGAACCGGCTGCTGCAAGGCGACGTGGGCAGCGGCAAGACCATCGTCGCGCTGGAGGCCGCCGTCATCGCCATCGAAAACGGCTGCCAGGCCGTAATCATGGCGCCGACGGAAATTCTTGCCGTCCAGCACTATCTTTCCGCGCGCCGCATTCTGGGCCACGCGGGTTACCGCGCCGAGCTGCTGATCAGCGGGCTCAAACCGGCGGAGAAGTCCGCGGCGCTTAAGCGCATCGCCAGCGGCGAAGCCCAGCTTGTGGCCGGCACGCATGCGCTGATCGAGGACAAAGTCGAGTTCGCGCGGCTCGGTTTTGTCTGCATTGACGAGCAGCATCGCTTCGGCGTGCTCCAGCGCAAGCGCTTGATGGACAAGGCCGCCGCGCATGGCCACGCCCCGCACGTCCTCGTCCTGACGGCCACGCCCATTCCGCGCACGTTGTCGCTCACGCTCTACGGCGACCTCGATATTTCATTGCTCGACGAATTGCCGCCGGGCCGCACCCCGATCGAAACGCGCATGACCAGCGAAGGGAATCTCCCCGGCGTGTGGGAATTTCTCCGCCGCGAGGTGGCCAAGGGCCGCCAGGGCTACGTTGTTTATCCGGTGATCGAGGAATCCAAGCTCGAACTGAAAGCGGCAGTGGCGGAATACCAGCGTCTTTCCAAGGATATCTTTCCAGCGCTGCGGCTTGGGCTGCTCCACGGCCGGCTTTCCAGCGAGGAAAAAGAAGACGTGATGCAGCGCTTCCGGAAGAACGAAGTGCAGGTGCTCGTGGCCACAACCGTGATCGAGGTGGGCGTGGACGTGCCCAACGCCTCGGTGATGATTATCGAACACTCCGAGCGCTTCGGACTGGCGCAGTTGCACCAGCTTCGTGGACGGATCGGGCGCGGCGGCGAGAAGTCTTTCTGCATCCTCGTCGCGCCGCCGCGCATGACCGCCGAAGGACGGACGCGTCTCGAAACCATGGTGCGCACGACGAACGGCTTTGAGATTGCCGAAACGGATTTGCAGCTTCGCGGACCGGGCGAATTTTTCGGCACTAGGCAGCACGGCGAACTCGGTTTCCACATCGCCAACCCGTTGCGCGACCGCGAACTGCTCGAACTCGCGCGCCGCGAGGCTTTCGCGCTCGTCGAGACGCCCAGCGAAACGCTTATGCTCGAACGCATCCTGAGTGGACTGCCGCCGCACTGGTATAAGCGCTATCATCTGGCGCGAGTCGGCTAACGGGCTGCGGAAAGAGTTTGTGGCACAGCCAACCTCTTCTCCATCGCGCGCTTTTCGCGCGATGAATCCTGGCTGTGCGCGAAAGACAGGGCACTGCTGGTTCATTCAACATGCGCGTTATCGCCGGAACCTATCGCAGCCGTATCTTGAAAAGCCTTCGCGGAGCG